>DATDFB010000125.1:0-73258 GCA_036522835.1 Thermoanaerobaculia bacterium
ACGCGGCAGCGGATTTTAAGTCCGCAGCGTCTGCCGATTCCGCCACCGGGGCCGGAAATGAAAAAGGGCGCCTTTGCAGGCGCCCTTCCGGGGTGGGGGTCAGGAACTCTCCCCCTCAGGTTTATGAGAACAATCCATCGAACGCAGTACCTCCTCCCCCATGAATTTCCGGCGGACCCGCGGCAAGCGTCACGTGCATGCCCGTAACCCACCTCGCCACGCCGCGGACCGGATCGACCGCTCCTGCCTGCCCCGAGGTAGAGGGGAGGAGCGGGAACTTGTCATCTAGTCAAAGAGCACAACCGTAAGGTGTACGGATCGAAAAGCGCCCGAGGCGCGGTTTTTATTGCAGCGGTCTCTGGCTTAGCTCTCTCGGTGATGTTTTAGATGATACGTTTTCCGTGCCAAATAGCAACATCAATTCCGCACAAGTCCTTGTGCTACCATGTCGAACCTCCGGAGCTAATTGACATGAAACGACTTCTCGTTCTGGCGAGCCTCGTCGCGGCTGCCGCGCCGCTCGCCGCCGCCACCGTCGGCGGCAAAGTCAACTTCGTGATGAAAAAGGGACAAGCGCCGGTCGTGGCCGAGACGCTGGTGTGGCTCGAGCCCGCCGCCGGCAGGCCCGCGCCGAAGCCGCCCGCAAAGTTCACCATGACGACACGCGGCAAGACGCTCATCCCGCACGTGCTGGCGGTCCCGGTGGGCTCGACGGTAGAGTTTCCGAACGACGATCCGATCTCGCACAACCTCTTTTCCCTCTCCTCGGCGAGCACGTTCGACCTCGGCCTCTACCGCAAGGGGGCCGGCAAGTCGCAGAAGTTCACGACGCCGGGCGTCGTCAACGTCTACTGCAACGTGCACCCGCAGATGTCCGCCGTCATCCACGTGATGCCGACGCCGTACTACGCCTTCGCCGACGCCGCCGGCAACTACGCCATCAACGACGTGCCGGCCGGGAAGTACAAGGTCGTCGTCTGGAACGAGCAAGGCGGCCAGGCGGCGACGATGGTCGACGTCGGCGCGGCTGGCGCCACGAACGTGGCCCTCACGCTCGACAGCAGCAACTACAAGACGGCCACGCACCTCAATAAAGTCGGCAAGCCGTACACGGCGCCGCCGAGGGATTACTGATTGACCGCGCAGACGCTCGACACGGTCACGCCGGGGACGCTGCCGGCCGTCACGCCGCGGCAACTGGCGGTGGAGAAGGCGCGCTTCCCGCTGGTCTGGAAGATTTTCTTTCTGACGGCGCTCCTGATCGCCATCGTCGTGGCGGTGGCGGTGGGGTTGACGCTGCAGCGCGCGCAGGCCATCGCGCACGCGACGGCAGATAAGTCGATCTCGTCCGCGGCGCGGCTGTTCCGCGAATTCGAAAAGCAGCGCCTCTCGCGTCTCTCGCTGACGACGCAGCTCCTCGGCAACGATCCGAACTTCGTCCCCTACATGCAGAACGCGATTCGCCCGGCGCCCGACCCGGCCAATCCAACGGCGCCGACGACGATCGATTACGCCAGCATCTTCGACCAGCTCACGCAGCGGAGAGACGCCCTCGGCACGGACGTCATGATGCTGCTCGACGAGCGCGGCAACCTCCTCGGCCGCACCGATCGGCCGGCGCTGACCTCTGCGCCGAACGAGAACGTGGCCGCCGAGTCTCCGCTCGTGAAGCAGATCGTCGACGATGCCACGATTCCGGCCGTCGCGGGCGTTTTCGCCGACGGCAATCATCTCTATCACATGGCGGTCGCGCCGCTCGGTCTCGGCGCGAACAACGTCCGCCTCGGGTACGTCGTCAACGGCGTCGCCATCGACGATGCCTTTGCGAATCGCATCGCCGACGTCACGAATGCCGGGGTCGCGTTCGCGTCGAGCGCCCAACCGGTCGGCCGCTCCCAGAGCGCGCCGCAGTTCACGATGCAGCAGATGACCGGCGTCGAGAACATCTTCGCCACCGGCAAGATGATGCCGCCGAAGACGGTGACGATCGACCGCTCGCAGTACGTGATGACTGGCGAGCCAATGAAATCGGGCAGCAAGACCGTCGGCGCCGCGATCTTCCTCCGCTCGCTCGACGTCGAGCTCGCGCCGTTCCGCGAGATCCAAAAGGCGCTTCTCGCCGGCGGCGGCGCGGCGGTGCTGCTGGCGTTCATCCTCTCGTGGTTCATCGCCAAGCGCGTCACTCGGCCGATCGAGGAGCTGGCCGGCATCGCCCAGGCGGTCACGCACGGCGACTACGACGTCCATCCCGCCATCGACCGCCAGGACGAAGTCGGCATTCTCGGCCGCTCGTTCGCGAAGATGATCACCTCGCTGCGCGACAAGGCCGAGCTCGAGGAGCTCTACGAGCAGATGGCCGCGAAGTCGGAAGAGCGCGAGGCCGTGCGCAAGAGCGAGCCGGCCAAGCTCGAAGAGGGGACGGTGCTCGTCACCGACCTGCGCGGGCTGCCGCCGACGGTGGGCGGCGGCGACGCCGCCAACGTCATCGCCGACGTCGCCCGCGTCATGAAGCTGCAGGAAGCGGAAGTGGATCGGCAGGACGGCGTCGTCCGCGAGATCAAAGGGCATCGCCTCGTCAGCGTCTTCCGCGGCGAGCGCGGGATCATCCATGCCATCCGCGCCGCGCGCGCGATCAACGAGGAGCTGGCGGCGCAAGGCAACGGCAACACGATGCAGATCGGCGTGGGCATCGCCACGGGCGAGTTCGTGACCGGCTCGGTCGAGCTGCAGCAGGAGAGCGGTCTGGCCGTCGTCGGCAACGCCCCGCTCCTCGCCGAGGTCTTCGCCTGGCACGCGCCGACCGGCTACGCGTACATCTCGTACGAGACGGCCCAGGCGGCCGGGAACGAGATTCTGTCATCGTCGACGCACGAGCAGGTGGTGCTGCGCTGGCTGCCGCAGCCGCTGCCCGTGGCCGCGGTTCCGCTCGCGAATCTCGGCTCGACGATGATGCGCACGCTCGGACAGACCACGAGCTCGATGGCTACGCTGCGCGTCGACTCGACGCAGCCGGGGCAGACCGCGCCGGCCTACGCCCTCGCCGAGCTCTCAGCCGGCCAGCTCTTCGCGAACCGCTACCAGATCGAGCAGATCCTCGGGCGCGGCGGCATGGGCGTGGTCTACCGCGCCGTCGACACGCAGCTCGACGAGACGGTGGCGATCAAGACGCTGCCGGGCGACGTGATGCAGAAGTCCCCCGAGGATCTGGAGCGCTTCAAGCGCGAGATCCGGCTGGCGCGCAAGATCACGCACCGCAACGTGCTGCGCACGTACGACTACGGCGAGGCCGAGGGCGTCTACTTCATCTCGATGGAGTACGTGCGCGGCTACACGCTGGCCGAGCTGCTCGAGGAAGCGCAAGACCACCGCATGGCCGCGCGCGCGGCCATGGGCCTGTCGCGCCAGATCTGCCGCGGGCTGCAGGCCGCGCACGAGCAGGGGATCATCCACCGCGACATCAAGCCGCAGAACGTGCTGATCGATCACAAGGGCGAAGTGAAGCTGATGGACTTCGGCATCGCGCGCATGGCCGAGGCGAAGGAAGGGATGACCCAGGCGGGGCTGATCGTGGGGACGCCGCACTACATGAGCCCCGAGCAGGTGCAGGGCCAGCAGCTCGACGCGCGCAGCGACGTCTACTCGATGGGCGTCATGCTGTACGAGATTCTCGGAGGCGCGAAGCCGTTCACGTCGTCGTCGCTGACGGGCGTGCTGACCGCGCACATCACCGAGACGCCGAAGCCGCTCATCGAGCTGCGCCCGGAGATCGGCCGCGCCGTCGACGCCATGGTGATGCGCTGCCTGGCCAAGAATCCGAAGGACCGCTACGCCGACGCGGGCGCCTTGCTCGCGGATCTCGACCGGCAGACGATGACGGCGGTGCAGGCGGCGGCGTAGGTGTCGGCGCGGGACTACGCGGCCCTTCTCGAGAGAGTCCTGAGTCCTGGGTCCTGCGTCCTGAGTACTGAGTCGCGATGAGCTCAGGACCCAGGACC
The DNA here is from genome assembly GCA_036522835.1 of Thermoanaerobaculia bacterium. Classification (GTDB taxonomy): domain Bacteria; phylum Acidobacteriota; class Thermoanaerobaculia; order Gp7-AA8; family Gp7-AA8; genus DATDFB01. The sequence continues at coordinate 3,996 of DATDFB010000125.1, forward strand.
CAGGACTCAAGTCGTGCTGTGGATGATCATCGGCTCAGTCATCACGGCGCTCCGTCAGCAGATGCTCATCGCGGCGATCACGCCGTGCGTCGTGTTGCCGTTGCTGGCGATGGCCGCGCCGTTCGAGCCGCCGTTTTGACGGATGTTCACCTGCCGCACGTCCACCTCGCCGTAAACTTTCTTCATGCGCCGACTCGCTCTCCTCCTCTCTCTCTTCTATGCCGCCACCACGCTCGCCGCCGGCCTGCCGCGGCTCATTCCGCGGGAGCTCTTATTCGGCAATCCCGAGCGCGCCGTGCCGCAGCTCTCGCCGGACGGCAAACGCATCGCCTGGCTCGCTCCCGACGACCACGGCGTGTTGAACGTCTGGGTGCAGCCGGTCAGCGGCGCGGAGAAGCCGCGCCTCTTGACCACCGAGCGCGAGCGGCCGCTCTACTTCTATCGCTGGGCCGCCGACGGGCGGCACCTTCTCTATCTGCAGAACCGCGGAGGCGACGAGGTCAACCATCTCTACTCCGCCGACCTCGCCGACGGAAACGTGCGCGACCTCACCCCGTTCCGCGGCGTGAAGGCGCAGAACGTCCGGACCGACCTCGCGCACCCGCACACGGTCCTCGTGGCCCTCAACCTGCGCGACCGGAAGCGCTTCGACATGTACCGCGTCGACCTCGAAAGCGGCGCGCTCACGCTCGCGGCGAAAAACCCCGGCGACGTGCTCACCTGGACGACGGACGAGAACTTCGTCGTCCGCGCCGCCACGGCCTTCGACGCGAAGGGACAGACCATCATCCGCGTGCGCGACAGCGCCGCCGGGCCATGGCGCGACCTCGTGACCATGCCGTTCGAACGAGCCCTCTTCGACGGGCAGGTCGTCAACGGCTCGCTCATCGCCGGCTTCGAGCCGGGCGGCAAGGTGCTACTCGTCCACTCCGCGCTGCACTCGGACAAGGGACGGCTCGTGCGCATCGACACCGCCACCGGCAAGGAGCTCGGCGTGGTGGCGTCGGATCCCGATTCCGACGTCGACTCCGACGGCGACGCCCCGGGCGTCATCCTCCATCCTCTGACGCACAAGCTGCAGGCGGTGCGCTTCAACTACACGACGCCGCACTGGCTGTTCCTCGATCCGGCCATGAAGGCCGACTTCGCGCGCATCGAGAAGGAAGTGCCGGCCTTCCTGACGCTTCTCAGCCGCGACCGCGACGACAAGACCTGGATCATTTCCGCGCAGCGCAGCGACCTGCCGCCGTCGTACTACACCTTCGACCGCCGCACGCGCCGTCTCACGCCGCTCTTCAGCGACTACCCGGCTCTCGCCGGCTACCAACTGGCGCCGAAGACGCCGGTGATCATTCCGGCCCGCGACGGGCTGCAAATGGTGAGCTATCTGTCCGTCGCGCCGGGCGTGGAGGCGAAGAACCTTCCGCTCGTCCTCATGATTCACGGCGGTCCCTGGTACCGCGACACGGCCGACTACGACCCGGAGATCCAGTTTCTCGCCAACCGCGGCTACGCCGTGCTGCAGGTCAATTACCGCGGCTCGACGGGGTTCGGCCTGAAGTTCCTCAATGCCTCGACGAACGAGTGGGGCCGCGGCACGCAGGAGGATTTGTACGACGCGGTGGCGTGGGCGGTCGGGCAGGGGATTGCCGATCCGAAGCGCATCGCGGCCATGGGCGGCTCGGGCGGGGGCTACGCGACGCTGCGGGCGCTCTCGCAGCGGCCGGAGCTCTTCGCCTGCGGCGTCGACATGGTGGGGCCGGCGGACGTGGCCACGCTCTTCCGTAGCTTTCCGATATACTGGTCGGGCATCATGCTGCGCTGGCGGCGGCGCGTCGGCGACGTGGAGCACGACGACGCTCTCAACCGCGCCATCTCCCCGCTCTATCACGCCGCCGACATTCGCGCGCCGCTGCTGATCGCACAGGGCGCCAACGACGTGCGCGTGACCATCGCCAATGCCGACGCGATGGTGAAGGCGCTGCGCGAGAATCAGCGCGAGGTGGAGTACGTCGTGTACCCCGACGAGGGGCATGGGCTCGGCCGCCCCGAGAATGCGCTCGACTTCTACGCGCGCGTGGAGCAGTTTCTCGCCAAGCACCTCGGCGGCCGCGCGGAAGCGTGGAAAAAGTACGAGGGCACGACCGCGGAGCTGCGTTAAACAATCCGCGAGCGGACGCATCCCATCCCGGGATGGGATGCGTGCGTCCCGGGATCGGACTCGTGCGTTCCGGGAATGGGACTCGTGCCATCCCGGGATGGGATTCGTCCCATCCCGGGATGAGATGAATGCGATCCCGGGATGGGACCCAAGTGTTCCGGGATGGCATGCATGCGATCACGGGAGGGGATTCAAGCGTCCCGGGATGGGATGAATGCGATCACAGGATCAGATTCCTGCGCTCTCACAACGCGCGATTCTGCAGCCGCTTCGGCGCCGTCACCTTCCAGGCCGCTTTGATCAGCGACTCGACCATGCCCCAATCGAGGCCCGTGTCCAATCGCACGCCGATCCAGCCCGCCGGTCCGACGTAGGGTGGGCGGAAAAAGTGCTTCGGGTCGGCCGCGACGAGCGACTCCTGCACCCCCTCCTCCGCCTTGAGCAGAACAGAGAGATGCGGATCGCCATGATGGTAGGTCGACATCATCGCGAACATCTTCCCCACGCGCCACGTCGGCTCGCCCCAGGCGAGCTTCTCCGTCGCGCCGGGGAGGGAAAGGCAGATCTTGCGCACGCGCTCGAGCGGCTTCACCGTGCGAAAAAGTATAGCCGTCCCACGCGCAGCGCTTCCTCTTCTCCGTCGCTGTTCGGCACGAAGCTCTTGAGGCGCAAGAGCGGCAGCTTGTGAAAGCGGCGGAAATTCAGCTCTACGTAGAGCGGCGTCCCGGGAATGGAGCGCAGCGCCGCGGCGGTGCCGGGGGCGAGGCCGGCCACGAACTGCTCGACGATCGTGCGGAGCTGCGGATTCGGCGGAATGGCCGTCGCCGTCCAGACGTCGATCCACGCCGCCGGACCGTAGACGAGCCGGTAGCGCCGCGCCGGAACGCTGCCGACTTTACCCGCGAGCTCGGGACCGAGCAACGGCGCGGGCACCTCGGCGACGTCGCTGCGGCCGAGCTTCCGGAGCGCCGGCGCGATCCCGGCGATCGGCTCATTCGTGGCGATGCGCGACAGCGGGTTCTCCACCGTGATCGCCGCCGCGCCGTTGCGGCTGAAGGCATTCATCAGCAGCGTCTCCGCGCGCACGCCGCCGGGATAGACGTCGAGCGTCACCGTGCCGAACTTGCCGAGAAAGGGAAAGGGGGCGGCGGGATTCGCTTCGAGCGTGAGGTGGTAGGGCTGCGCGACGAGCGGAAGGGCGAATAGCAGAAGGGCGGCCGCGAGGCCGCCCTTTCTAGAATGTGGCATCGAGGAACGGCCGAAGCTTCTTCGACCGCGACGGGTGGCGCAGCTTGCGCAGCGCCTTCGACTCGATTTGGCGGATCCGCTCGCGTGTGACGTTGAACGAGCGGCCCACTTCCTCGAGCGTGTGCTCGGCGCCGTCGCCTACGCCGAAGCGCATCTTCAGCACCTGCTCCTCCCGCGGGGTGAGCGTGCGCAGCACCTTTTGGGTCTGGTCCTTGAGGTTCGAGACGATCACGTGGTCGATCGGAGAGATGACCGCGCGGTCCTCGATGAAATCGCCGAGATGCGAGTCTTCCTCTTCTCCGATGGGAGTCTCAAGAGAGATCGGCTCCTGGGCGATCTTCATGATCTTGCGCACCTTCGCCACCGGCATGTCCATCCGCTCGGCGATCTCCTCGGCCTGCGGCTCGCGCCCCAGCTCCTGCACCAGCGCGCGCGACGTGCGCGTCAGCTTGTTGATCGTCTCGATCATGTGCACGGGGATGCGGATCGTGCGGGCCTGATCGGCGATCGCTCGGGTGATGGCCTGGCGGATCCACCACGTCGCATACGTGGAGAACTTGTAGCCGCGGCGGTACTCGAACTTCTCCACCGCCTTCATCAGGCCGATGTTCCCCTCCTGAATGAGGTCGAGGAACTGCAGTCCGCGGTTCGTGTACTTCTTGGCGATCGAGACGACGAGGCGGAGGTTGGCGACGATCAGCTCCTGCTTGGCCTGATCGGCTTCCATCTCTCCGGTCTGGATCTCCGAGGTCGTCTTGCGAAGCTCGGTGATCGAGGTGCCGTAGAACGCCTCCAGCTCGTGCAGCTTGTCCTGGTACTTCTGCAGGCGGCGGCGGTAGAACTCGCGCCGGGTCTTGTCCTTCTCGCGCTTCAAGGCCGCTTCGTCCTTGCGGATCATCTGCACGTTCTGCGACAGCTCGTTCTGGATGTCGCGGAGCTTGTTGATCATGCGGTTGCGTGTCTGCGGGGTGAAGTCGATGCCGCGCAGCTCGTTGGCCAGCTCCGCTTCCAGGCGCTCGACCGACTTCTGGGTCTGCTTGAGCGTCCGCTCGGAGAGCTTCTTCGGATCCTGAAGCTTGACCAGCGCGTCCTTGATCTTCTTGTCGAGCTTCACCACGCGCTCGAAGATGACCATGATCTCGTTGATCTTGTTGACCGTCGAGGCGGTGAGCTGGGCATCGTCCGAGGAGATGACGCCGTCGTCGTCCGGCATGGCCAGATCGATCATCTCTTTGATGACGCGCGAGTCTTTCTTGGCCGTCTCGTAGATCTTGAAGATCTCGTCGCGGATGATGTTGTTCTGCGAGAGGGCCTTGTAGACCTTGCGCTCGCCCTTCTCGATGCGCTTGGCGATGTCGACTTCGCCCTGGCGGTCGAGGAGCTTGACCGTGCCCATCTCGCGCAGATACATGCGCACCGGGTCGTTGGTCTTGTCGACGATGCCGGAGGAGGCGGCGATGATGTCCTGCTGGACCTCCTCGCGCTGGTCCATCTCCTTCTCTTCGATGGTGCCGTCGATGGTGATGATGCCCTTCGCCGTGGTCAGGGGCTGGAGCGCTTTTTCGGCGTCCTCGACGACGTCGATGCCGAGGTCGTTGAAGCGGATGTAGATCTCATCGAGCTCCTCGGGCAGCGACGTGATCTCCTCGGGCAACACCTCGTAGATCTCGTCGTAGAGCAGGAATCCCTTTTCTTTCCCCAGAGCGATGAGCTGCTTCACTTCGCCGTATTTTTCTTCGACACTCAACTCGCCGACCCCCTCGTCGAAATTGGAATCCTGCTCGAGATTCGAAGTGCGCAGTCGTGACGTCATTCGTTTTCGCTCCTCGAGGCGTCCACTGCGGTGGAAAAAACGCTTCCCCCGGAGGACACTCACGTAATCGGGCGCGCCCGATAATTATTTCATCGTGTTCAACATACGAGTGAGAGCCTGCTTCTCGACGAAGAGCTCGCGCACGCCGCTCTCGTCGCCCCGTTTCTCGGCGTCGTGAATGCCCCGCTGGATCTCTAGCAGGCGGGTGTCGATGTAGCGGCGCTCCAAGGGCTGAAGGCTTTCTTCCAGGCGGCCGAGGACCGCGTCGTCGACTTCTTCGGTAAGGCTCAGCTCGGAAAGCAGGGTTAGCTCGGCCTCGCCCCTAAGCTGGGTTGCGATTTCGGTAAAGTCAATAGGATCTCCGGCCTGGAGGTTATTTTTTATGATAGAAAAGATCGTTTTGCACGCCGGATCGGCAAAGAGCTCCTCCCGCAGCCGACCCACCACCGGCCCGGATAGTTTCCCCTGCAGCGCGAGAATGAGGATCGTCTTCTCCGCCGTCGCGCCCGGCGTCGACGGCTGACGCTCGACGGGCGCACGCGGTGCGCCCCTACCTTTGACGCGCGACCAGACGCTCTCGAATTCGAGGCGGAAGGCGTCGGCGATGCGCTGCGCGGCGTCGTTGCGCACGACCGGGTCGGTGACGGCGCCGAGCAGCGGGACGAAGCCGTCGATGCGCTCGGCCTTCTCGCGGCCGGTGAGCTTGCTCACGTCGCCGCCCCATTCCTTGAGCGCGAAGTCGAAGATGTCGGTGGCGTTGCCGAGCAATTCCAGGAAGCGGTCGACGCCGAACTTCTGCACGAGCGTGTCGGGATCTTTCTCGCCCTGCAGATCGAGCGCGGAGACGGTGAGCCCCGCCGACAGCAGCACCGGCGCGGCACGCAGCGTGGCGGCGCGGCCGGCGTCGTCGCCGTCGTAGGCGATGACGACGCGCGTGGTGTACCGGCGCAGGAGCGAGGCCTGCCCGCTCGTGAGCGACGTTCCCATCGAAGCCACGACGCCGGGGACGCCGGCGTGGTCGATGGCGATGGCGTCGAAGTAGCCCTCGACGAGGATGGCCCGGTCGATGCGCCGCATCGCATCCTTCGAACGGTGAAGGTTGTAGAGGATGCGCGATTTGTTGAAGAGATCGGAGTCGGGGGAGTTGAGGTATTTCGGGTCGCTGCCGTCGAGCGAGCGGCCGCCGAAGCCGACGAGCGCGCCGGTCTCGCTGTGGATCGGGATCATGAGGCGGTTGCGGAAGCGGTCGTAGTAGCCGCTGCCGCTCTTGCGCGGCGTGACCAGGCCCGCCAGCTCGAGCTTTTTCTCGCCGAACTTCCGCGCCAGGCGCGTGACGACGTAGTCCCACGAGTCGGGCGCGTAGCCGAAGCCGTATTTGTCGATGATGTCTTTCGCCACGCGGCGCTCGCGCAGGTAGCGGATGGCGGCGTTGTCGGGAAAGCCCAAGGCCTGGTGGAAGGCGAGCGAGGCTTCGTCGATGACTTCGAGGAGGTCGTCCTTGTCGGCCTCCCGCGAGGTGCGCTTGCGCCGCGGCAGCTCGATGCCCACCCTTCCGGCCACGTACTCCACGGCCTCGGGGAAGGTGAAGCGCTCGGTGAGCGTGAGGAATTTGAAGACGTCGCCGCCGGTGCCGCAGCCGAAGCAGTAGAAGAGCCCTTTGTCGCGGTCGACGTGGAACGACGGCGTTTTCTCGCGATGGAAGGGGCAGAGGCCCTTGTAGCTCTTGCCGGCGAGCTTGAGCGGCGTGACCTGGCCGACGAAGTCGACGATGTCGGCGGCGCTGCGCACCTGGGCGATGACGCCGTCGTTGAGATCGAGTAGGGACATTTAGCCTTCGAGCACCGCGACCGTCGCGCCGTCGCCCCCTTCGTTGTCGTTGCCCGGCCGCCACGACTTCACGGCCGGGTGTTTGCGGAGGTAGTCGCGCAAGGCCTTGCGCAGCGTGCCGGTGCCGTAGCCGTGGACGATGCGCACGGCCTGTTTGCCTTCGAGGAGGGCGCGGTCGAGGAACTTGTCGGAGGCTTCGATGGCGTCGTCGACGCGCTGGCCGATGAGATTGAGCTCGGCGCCGACGGTTTCTTCCTCGGTCGACGGACCGGCCACGCGGCCCTTTCGGGGGACAGGCGAGAGCGCCTGTCCTCCATGGAGAAGCGTGAGATCGCGCTTGTCGACGGTCATCTTCCTTCCGTTCACGTTGAGCACGGCCTTCGCGCCGTCGATCGAAACGACCTCACCCGTCACCTTGAACTTGCGGTGCTCGGCACGGTCGCCGGCGTGCACCTCTCTCTGTTCAACAGGAATGAATTCCATGGCCTTGTCGACGGGCTTCGTCAGCGTATTGACGATCTCCTGCGCCTTCACGTTGGCCCGCGCGTCGCGGTCGATCTCGCGGAGGTGCTTGAGCTCCGCGGCCACTTGGCGCGCGACGTCGTCGCGCAGACGCTCGAGCTCTTCGCGGTAGGACGAGCCGAGCTTGGCGCGCTCACCCTCCAATTTTGCGCGCGATTCCGCCGCCGCGCGCTGCTCGCGCTCCAGCTCGCGGCGGAGCTTCGCGGCCTCGTCGTGCTGCGCGAGGACCTCGGACATCCGCTTTTGCAGTTGCGCGAGGAGCGTGTCGGTCTCGCCGTAACGGTCGCCGAGGCGCTCGCGGGCGCGGTCGATGATCGGGGAGGGGAGGCCGATCATCTTGGCCACGTCGATGGCCCGGCTGCGGCCGGGGATGCCGGCGATCATCCGGTACGTCGGCTGCCCTGTCGCGGCGTCGAACTCCATCGACGCGTTGACGATGTGCGTGTCGTTCACGGCGAAGCTCTTGAGCGCGGAGAGGTGCGTGGTGACGATCATGAGCGCGCCGGTGGCGAGCAGATGCTCGATGACGGCGGCGGCGAGCGCCGCCCCCTCCTCGGGGTCGGTGCCGGATCCGAGCTCGTCGAGCAGCACGAGCGAGCGCTCCGTCGCGTTGTCGAGCACGCGCTTCAAGCGCACGAGGTACGCGGAGAAGGTGGAGAGGTGTTCGAGCAGCGATTGGTCGTCGCCGATCAAGACGTGGAAGGCGTCGACGATGGGGATGACCGTTCCCTCCGCGGCGGGGACGGGAAGGCCGCTCATGGCCATGGCCACGAGGATGCCGGTGGTCTTCAGCGCGACCGTCTTACCGCCGGCGTTCGGACCGCTGATGACGAGCGCGGTGCGCTCGCGGTCGAGCTGCACGGTGATGGGGACGACGGTGCGGCCGCTCGGCTGCTCGCCGAAGGCGTCGGCGCGCGCACTTGCCAGCCGCTCGTCGAGCAGCGGATGGCGTCCGTCCACGATGTGCAGGACGTGGTCGTCGTTGAACGCCGGGCGCGCCGCGCCGGCGACGTCGTGGAAGACGGCACAGGCTTGCAAGGCGTCGAATTCACCTCCCTCGCGCGTGGCGGCGAGGAGGTCGCTCTCGTTGTCGACGAGCACCTGCGAAACGAAGCGGGTGATGCGGGCGATCTCTTCGCGCTCCTGGATGAGCAGATCGGCGAGGTCGTTGTTCAACTCGATGGCCGGCATCGGCTCGATGAAGAACGAGGCGCCGGAGCCGGAGCGCTCGTGCAGGATGCCGGTGACGGCGTTGCGGCGGTCGGCGCGGACGGGGATGCAGTAGCGGTCGCCGCGCAGGACGATGAGCGGCTCCTGGATGGCGTCGGCGCTGCGGTTCATGACGTCGGTCAAGACGCGCTGGATGGCGGCGCGCTTCTGCTGCACGCGCTGACGGATGGCTTTGAGCTCGGACGAGGCTTCCTCGCGCAGCTTGCCGTCGCGGGTGAAGTACTTGTTGAGCTTCCCGAGCATCTCGTCCAGGTCGGGAATGGCGCGGGCGAGCGCGGCCAGGCGAGGGTAGCCGTCGCTGCGGAGGAAGGTCTCGCGGATGGCCTGCGTGGCCCGCGCGGCGCGGACGACGATCCACGACTCCTCGAGCTCGAGCACCGACTCGCGGGCGAAGAGCGGCGCGACGTCGGCGAGGCCCGCGAGCGGCAGCAATCCCTCGCGATGATAGAAGCGCACCATCTCCGCGAGATCGCCCTGCGCCGCCTCGCACTCGGCGAGCGTGCGCAGCGGCCGCCGCCGCGCAATGGCATCCTTGCCGAGCGAGGATTTGGCCTCGAGGGCGATGAGCGCCAGAACGCGTTCAATCTCGAGAGGGGAGGCGTTCATGGGGGCAGTAGACGAGAATTGCGAATCGCGAATTCCGAATTCGCTATCATGCCGTCAAGATGAAAATAACCACCGCAGTCGTGGCTGCGGTTTTCGTCTGCGCAAGCGCCGGCGCGGCTCCGCCGGTTCTCGATGAGGAACTCGACGTCGAGCACTGGCGCGAGCTCTACGCGAATATGGTGCTCGTTCTTCTGGATGACTCATCACAAGTCGGCGATGGGGAAGCGATTGCCGACCAGCTGACGGACCTCGGCGCAACGGTTCCGGTGGTGTTCGACCGCGAGGCCGTGATCGCCTCCGTGCCGCAGGAGGCGCCGCTGGCAGCCATCGCCGGTCCGCACGTGCGCAGCGTGCATCGCCAGCAGGTCCCGCTCGCATTCGCGCGAGGGCGGCATCAGGCCGAGGCGGCGGTGAAGTACTTCAACGCCGCGCGGTCGGGGGCGCTGCTCGCGCAGTTGATCGAGATCCAGCACCTACCGCCGATGCCACTGATGAATGACGTTTTTTCTCCGGGAGTGGGCGACAGCACCTCGTCGTCCGTCGTGACTGAAGGAATCCGCTTCGAGCCCGCGCCGCTGTGGTACGGCCGCAATGCTTCAATGAACGGCCGCATCCGTTCGACGCTTTTCTACGTCCAGTGCCAGGGCGCGCCGGAGTGCCGCTTCACCTGGACCCAAACCGCGGTCGACGATGTGACGAATCGCATCGTCAACGGCTATCAGTTCTGGAGCGACGTCGGCCAGCGGTACGGCAAGACCATCACGTTCACGGTCGTGGCGTACGGCCCCACCTACACGTCGCAAGTCAATGTGCCTGTGGAGCCGGTCCTCTATCCCGCGGCCTTTCGGCAGGGAACGAACGAGCGCAACGACAGTCTCTGGATCGATCCGATCATGGCAAATTTCGGCTATGGGTCGGGCGACGAGTGGGCGCGGGTACGCGCGTACACGGGCGCGATCCTGCAGGGCGGTTACTACTCGTCGGCGTTCTGCAGCTTCATCGCGAACAACGAGGGTGGAACCATCGACTACCCCACCTATGGCGGCCTTTCCGGCGTCGGAAGCTATGCGTATCTGGGCAATTTCGAGGTTCTGCTCTCGAATGCGTTTGGAAGGCGAGATTTCGTGAACCTGATTGCTGCACACGAAACGGGACACGTCTTCTGGGCTTGCGACGAATACAATTCTTGCAGTTGCCAGGTGTGCAACAACTTCGCACCGGACGACCGGCCGCCCGGAAACAACGCGCCGAACGGGAACTGCGTCAACGGATGTGGTACGTCCGTCGGCTGCATCATGAAAGACAATCAGGTTGCATTCGGACCTCGCCAGATCTGCACCTACACCGCGCAGCATGTCGGGTGGCCGGCGTACGCGTGCTTCAACACTGTTGGCGTTCCCAATTGGTCGGCAACCTATTACAACGATGTGTACGACCCCTCGACCGGAACGTATTCGCATTGGACGCAGGGTGCCGTCGCGCGTTACGACGAAGGCGGCGGCTTCATCAACCACGATTGGGGCTCCGGCTCGCCGTCCGCCGGCAACTGCCCGGTCAACAGCGATCGCTTTTCGGCTCGCTACAACCGCTATGTCTATTTCCCCGAGGGAACGCACACGTTCACGGTGACGACCGACGATGGCGTGCTGGTGATGGTGGACAGCTCTACAGTCATCGACAAGCAATTCGATCAACCGCCGACGACCTACACCGGCTCCATCTACCTCTCCAATGGTACGCATCTCGTGAAGGTTTACTACTACGAGAGCACCGGCGGAGCCACCCTGCACGTTTCCTGGGACTGAAGATCGATGAGAGCCAAAGCCACAGTCCACTCCATGATCGCCATTCTCGCGCTAATCGTCTTTCCGATTGTGGCTCGAGCGAATGAGCCACCGACCGACTTCTTTCTGATTCCCGTGATTGCGTTGCATGCACGGGACTCGGCTGGAGCAACTTGGAGCACGACCGTCTCTTTCGTCTATACCGGCGAATTTGGGTCGAGTATCTTCAGCGAGGCTTTCGTTGCCGCGCGCACGCTCGGGCCGGGCGAGCGTGGCGTCATCGAAATCAACGCTGCTTCGGCGAAGGCAGGTCCGGGCGCGATTTTCGGCGCTCAGGGATCGCCGGAAGAGCTTCACGTACAGTCATACGTGTATAACGATGCGAAACCAGAGGTCGGCGTCGCGGTCCCCGGTGTTCGCCTTCTCCGCGATCTCGGCGGCAATCTGACGATCCGTTTACTCGGAATTCCGATCAGCGCGTCATCGCGGACGCTGGTCCGAATCTACGCGATGCCGAGATCGGGCCCTGGCGATACGGATCCTGACGTACTCGTCCATGTCTTTGACTCCATCGGAAACCCGCTCGCGACAGACATGGTTCATCTCGTCAGCCCGCCAATTGTGTCGATCGAAACGAGTGCCGATCAGCCTGCTTATGCCGAATACCGCCCTGTCGTCGATCCGACCAAGTATTCGTCGATCTCGATCGATCTCGAGGCCTTGCCTTCCGCCGGTCGGGCGATTTGGGCGTTCAGCACGACGACCTCCGCCACCTCCGACAGCGTAACGGCCGTGTTCCCGGCCAAGTGATCAGCGGTTCTTCTCGATCTCCGCGATCAATCCATCCACCACCTCGCACGCCGCGGCGCTGAGGCCCGCTTCGTTCGTGCCGCTGCCGTAGCTGTAGCGGCCGAGGCGCTCGGTGGTGAAGAGCTCCGCGCCGGTCACGGCGTCTTTGAAGGTGAAGCGGACGCGCAGCTTCGTCGCGCCGGCGCCGATGCCCATCGCGCGCGCGGTCTGGCTGCCGCGCGCGAACTCGACCACCGTCGCCGTCACCGTCATCCGCTTCACGCCGTACGCCGGCGGCGCCTTTGCCAGCTCGGCGTCCTCTTCATCGAGCCGGTCGATCACCGCGACGAGCTTTTTCGCGCGCAGCCGCGACACGACCGTCTGCTGCACGGCGTCGGATTGCAGCGGCGCGAGATCGCATCCTTTGATGACGGCGAATCGCTCGATGACAGCTTCGTTGTAGCCGGCGAGCGGCTTCGGCGGCGCGGCGGCGGCGCGGCCGAGGAGAAGCAGCAGAAGCGCGAGCGCGTGAGTCAAAACGCCCTTCCGACTTCGCCTGGGTTGGGGGTGACGGGGAAAGGCTATCAAAAAACGAAAGGGACCTGCACGCGCAGGTCCCTCGATTCGTTCTTCGTGGCTTGGTTAGTAGCCGGCGCGGCGTTCTTCCGCAAGCTTCCGCAGCACCTTCTTGCGCGCGGCGATCGCTTTCCGCTTCCGCTTCGTGCTCGGCTTCTCGTAATGCTGCCGCTTCTTCAACTCGGAGAGGATTCCCGACTTCTCGCATTTCCGTTTGAACCGGCGGAGTGCATTTTCAAAGGTCTCGTCCTCTTTCACATGAACCAGAGGCATCCCGAATCCCCCCCTTCTGCGTCAGCGCATTCTACATCTCGCCGGTGTAACCGGGCGCGGCGGGGCGTTCATTCCGAGGATAGAATCGAGGACATGAAACGCACGCTGATTGCCCTGGGACTCACCATTCTCGTCGCTTGCGCGACGACCACTCAAGTTTCCAAAACCCCGGTGCCGGCGACGCAAGCGAAGCCGGTAACCGAGACGCTGCATGGAGTTACGCTCACCGACCCCTATCGCTGGCTCGAAGACCAGCAGGCGCCCGAGACGCGCGACTGGATCACCCGCCAGAACGCCTACACCGACGCCCTGATCGGCAATCTCCCTCAGAAACAGGCCGCCGCGGCCCGCATTGAGGAGATGCTGAACATCGATCAGATGTCGACGCCGTTCGTCCGCGGCGGGCGCTACTTCTTTTCCAAGCGACCGAAGGGCGCCGATCAGTACGCAATCTACATGCGGGAGAGTGCGACCGGGCCCGACGTCCTCCTCATCGACCCGCTGCCGATGGATCCGAAGCACACCACGAGCGTCGGCATCCAGGACGCGACCGACGATGGGAAGCTCCTGGCGTACTACGTCCGCCACGGCGGCGCCGACGAGACGGAGACGCGCTTCTTCGACGTCGACGCGCGCCGCGACACCGGGACGCCGCTCGCCGTCGCCCGCTACTCCGGCACGTCCGTGACGCCGGACGGCCGCACGGTCTACTACTCGCGCAAGGACAAGGAAGGCGACCGCGTCTACCGCCGCGCGGTGGCCGGCGGCGCGGAGGAGAAGCTCTTCGGCGAGGGCTACGGACCCGAGAAGATCATCGGCACGAGCCTCTCTGACGACGGGCGCTATCTATTGATGCACGTCTACTACGGCGCGGCGCCGAAGAAGATCGAGGTGTACGTCAAGGACATCGCCGGCGACGGCCCGATCAAGACGGTGGTGAACGATCTCGACGCCAAGGCATCCGTCGACGTCGCCGGCGACACGCTGGTGATCCAGACGGATTGGAACGCGCCGAACGAACGGGTGATGATCGCGCCGGTGGCGAGCCCCGGCCGGGAGAATTGGAAGGAGCTGGTGCCGGAGAACAAGAGCGCGGCGCTGCAGGGAACGTCGCTCGTCGGCGGGAAGATCTACGTCCGCTATCTCGAGAACGTTCGTCCGCGGGTGATCGCCTACGACCTCTCCGGCAAGAAGCACGAGGAGATCCGTTTCGACGTCTTAGGGTCGTTGAGCGACGTCGCCGGCCGCTGGTCGTCGCCGCTGGCGTTCTATCGCTTCACGTCGTTCGCGCTGCCGTCGACGATCTATACGTACGACACGGCGACGGAGAAGAGCAGCGTGTTTTTCCGGCCGAACGTGCCGGTGAAGACGGACGACTTCACGGTGGAGCAGGTGTGGTACGCGTCGAAGGACGGGACGAGGATCCCGATGTTCCTCTTCTACAAGAAAGGGCTGCAGCGCAACGGCGCGAATCCGGTGTGGCTGACGGGCTACGGCGGATTTCTTCTGAGCCAGTCGCCCGGGTTCTCGTCGAGCGCGGTGACGTGGGCGGAGCACGGCGGGATTTATGCGCTGCCGAATCTTCGCGGCGGCGGCGAGTTCGGCGAGGCGTGGCACCACGCCGGGATGCTGGCGCACAAGCAGAACACGTTCGACGATTTCATCGCCGCCGCGCAGTATCTGATCGACGAGAAGTACACCTCCTCCCGCCACCTCGGCATCAGCGGCGGCTCGAACGGCGGGCTGCTCGTGACGGCATTTCTGACGCAGCGGCCGGAGCTGGCGCACGCAGTGGTCTGCAGCTATCCGCTCGTCGACATGCTGCGCTATGACAAGTTCCTGGTCGGCTCGTATTGGGTGCCGGAGTACGGCTCGGCCGATGATCCCGAGCAGTTCAAGTGGCTGTACGCCTACTCGCCGTACCAGCACGTGACGAAGGGGACGAAGTACCCGTCCGTGCTCTTCATCACCGGCGACGCCGACACGCGCGTGGCGCCGCTGCACGCGCGCAAGATGGCCGCGCTGCTGCAGAACAGCACGGGCTCGGACAACCCGGTGATGATCCGCTACCACGTGAGCGGCGGCCACTCGGGCGGCGATCCGCTGAAGGTGCAGGTGAACAACGCCGCGGAGACGATCGCGTTCTTGGAGTGGCAGCTACGGTAGGGGCGCACAGCGTGCGCCCTTTATTTATGTTTTGACCCAGGCGCCCAGTCGCGAATCTCGGACGCATGAATGGAGAATTCCCGCATTCCAATCTCTAATTGAGGCTCGCGCGCTCGCCGCATGTTCCAGCGCTGGCGTGGCCGGCGCGGGTGAAACGATCCTCCTCGAGGAGAGCCAGCGGGCGCTCATTCATTGGCGTACGCAATTCCGGATCTTCTTCGTCGGGAGCAACGATGTCATCGCGGTCGTTCAGTGGAGGAACGACCATCGAATCGACGTAGCTCAGAGCACTCTTCGTCACGTCCGCGGCCGATTTGAGGAACGATTCCGGATCACCCCCCGTCGTAGATCGCCGAGCACCAGAAGATACGCGAGAAAGTCGAGCGAATTTCTTTCTGCAATGCGTCAGCTCCGCCGTCGTAGGAGTTCAACCGCTCTGTCGATAGAAATCTCGCGCCTCGATGTCGCCCGAGAACCGCTCGCCCTGAATCTCGCGGGATGAGAGGTGAGGAAACAATCGATCAACGTACTTTTTCCGGAGCAATGACTTCCGCTGACGGTGATTCTCACTCTGAGGTGCATTTTGCCGGATCCGCAGCGCCATATACTTCCGAGGTATGGACATTGACGCCGCGGTACGCGCCGTATACGCCGGGATGTGCTTCGATGTGGGCGAAGCGCCGGCGTGGCACCTGTGGAATGAGGCGCTGGCACCGGAGGCCCGCCTCGTGAGAGTTAATGATGAGGGCGTCTTCGAGTTCACGCCTGTTTCATTTCGGCAGGATCTTGAGCAAATGATCCGATCCGGCGCTTTGCGTTCGTTCTGGGGAGACCGAACGGCGCCGTCAGGTTCAGCGGTTTGGAGACATCGCTCACGTTCTCAGCGTGTATGAGGCGCGGAGCGCGCAAAACGCGCCAGTGCTGTTTCGGGCGGTCAAGAGCATGCAACTGTTCGAGCGAAACGGAACGTGGTTAATCAGCGCGATGCTGTGGCGGCGTGAGGGCCGCGGGTTGGTCATGCCCCATGACGATGCGGCGCTGCTCGCTGGCGGGGCCGTCGTGCGGCGGTAGCGGGAGCAAGCGCGACGGAGAGCTCCCGTTGATGTACTCCAACAATTCCGGCCCCGTCGATTTGGAGATTGAAGAAGAGCGGCAGCCGCCTACTCGAGCAGTAGGAAAATCCATAGCGTGTACGGTGGCAATCGCGATCTGAGCCGTGTCCGCGCCGGCTTTGGCTAATGCGGCCGAAGGCAATATGGCTACGGACGAGTTGTCTAGCGTCAAGTGGCGAGCGTCAGGCCGGCGCGCCTCGCACGGATTATGCGGCAGGCTGCAGAAGACTAATCCCGAGTTGGACTAAGGCGCCTGACGGCGGCGCGATTCTGCGCGCCCGCAACTACGAGCGGTCTACGATGTGCGGCTGGCGCGTAAGCGCCACGCCGCGGGAATCGATCTTCTTCGCTCCGCTACGCCAACAGGTGCTCGACCCGCGAAATGATCGCGTCCAGCGCCACCTGATTCTCTCCCCCTTCCGGGATGATCAGGTCCGCGTGCCGCTTCGACGGCTCGACGAACTCCTCGTGCATGGGGCGCACCGTCGTCATGTACTGCTCGACCACCGAGCGGAGCGAGCGGCCGCGCGACTCGATGTCGCGCGTCAGTCTTCGCACGAAGCGGATGTCGGCGGGCGTGTCGACGAAGAGCTTGATGCCGAGGCGCTTGCGCAGCTCCGGCTCGGCCAGGACGAGAATCCCCTCCACGATGATCACCTTCCGCGGCTCGACGCGCTGCGTCTCCTCCGCCTTGCGCGAGTGCGTGGCGAAGTCGTAGACCGGCACTTCCACCGACGAGCCCTTCATCAGCACGTCGAGGTGCCGCGTCAAGAGCTCCGTCTCCAGCGAGTCCGGGTGGTCGAAGTTGATCTTCGTCCGCTCCTCGGCCGAGAGGCCGTCGAAGTTGCGGTAGTACGAGTCATGGGAGATCCACTCGATGCGGTCGGGGCCGACGCGGTCGTAGATCGCCCGCGCCACCGTCGTCTTGCCGGAGCCGGTGCCGCCGGCAATCCCGATGATGACCGGCGTCTTCATCCGCCGGTCTGCTCTTCGAGCTCCGACTCCGTGACGAAGTCGGAGACGTCGTCGGCGCCGCAGGTGTTGCAGACGACCGTGGCGAGCTTGCCGTTCACGTACTCGAACTGGTACGTCGGCGTCTCGCACTGCAGGCAGATCAGGTATTCGGGCTCGTCCATCGCCGCGAATTCTACTACTGCGATGTCGAGGCGCTCTGCAAGTTCGCGGCGATGGCCGGCTCGATGAAGCGCGCGTTGTTCGTGGCGTTCTCGATCACCGAGCCGTAGACGTACGTTGCGCGCGAGCCAGTCTCGATCAGCAGCGAGAAATCGTCCCCCTTCGTGATCAGGGGAAAGAGCGCCTGGATCGACGTATGCCACAGCGTTCCCGGCGGCACGGTGAGCTGCGTGACGGCGATGTTGCGGCCGCTGACGCGCTGCAAGGCGATGGTGAAGAGCGCCGGATTCTCGCCGAGGTTGGCCAGGCCGATGTTCGTCCGGAACGCGTCGCTGAAGGAGAGGCCGTAGAGCGCGCGCAGCGGATAGAACGCGTCGGCGTAGGCGACGGCGATCGGCTCCGGATGAATCGGCGTCGCCGGCTCGTCGAGCTTGACGGCGTAGACCGTGGCGTTGACGCGGATGGGCTGCTTGCTGTTCAGCGTCTTGACCATGAGAGGCGAGAGCGCCCGGTCCATGTTGAACGCGGCGATGACGTCGGTGAAGCGCTGCGTGGCGCCCGCGGGAAGCTCGAAGAAAATCCAGGCATCGTCGGGATTCGGCGCGGTCGGGAGCGAGAGCATGACTTTCACGCTGCGGCCGAGGTTGTTGATCAGGTCGACGTCGGTGCGCCACTGTACGTCGCCGGCGCCGAAGACTTTGCCGACGACCGGCACCATCACGGTCGCGCTCGGCGGCTCGGGCTCGGCCGGCGCCTCGGGCGCCTGCGCGAACGCGACGTTCGCGGCAAGCAGTACGGCGACGATGAGGGCAATCCGGGACATGGTTTGGTCTTCAAACAAAGTGTGGCCGGAAAATCCTCCGCAGGACCACAATGATCTTTTGGACGCGCGAGAGCGACATCCGGTATTGCAGGACGGCCAGCGGGTCGCGGCGCAGGCGCGCCAGCACGGTGGCGTAGACGCCGCCCATGAGGATGACGGGGAAGCGCGCGTCGGCGGAGAGCTCGCCGAGGAGCGGCTCGGCGGCGCGGAAGTACGACTCGGCGCGGTCGATCTGGAACTCGATCAGGCGGCGCAGGCGGTCGCTTTCCGTTCTCGCGACGAGCTCCGCCTCGGATACGCCGAATGTTCGCAGCTCCTCGGAGGGGATGTAGACGCGGTCGCGCGCCAGATCGTCGCCGACGTCGCGCGTGACGTTGGTGAGTTGCAGCGCGGTGGCCAGGTTGCGGCCGTAGCCGATGGCGGCGTCCGTGCGGTGGCCGAAAATGGCCAGCGAGATGTCGGAGATCGACGTGGCCACGAGCTCGCAGTAGTGCAGGAGCTCGTCGAAGGTTTCGTAGCGATGCTTGACCACGTCCTGCCGGCAGCCGTCGATGAGCGCGACGAAGGCGGACTTCGGGATGGCGAAGTGCTGCAGCGCGTCGGCGAGGGCGACGGTGATCGGGTGGGTGGGCTGGCCGGCGTAGCAGCGGGTTAGCTCGGTTTCCCAGGCGTCGAGAGCGGCGGCACGGCCGTCGCACTCCACATCCTCGTCGGCGATGTCGTCGGCCCAACGGCAGAACGCGTATGCCGCATATACGGCGCGGCGCTTCGCGCGCGGCAGGAATCGGAAGCCGACCGAAAAGTTCGCGCCGTAGCGGTGCGCGATCTTCCGGCAGAATGCATAGGCCTCGTCGACCGCGGTCATGCGCCCGCCGCCGGGCCGAGCGGCGGCACCTTCATCTCCGTGTCGCGCGCGCGGCACCAGTGCTCCGCGGCCCGATGCGCGCAGCGGCCGTCGTGGCGCCAGACGCGGTGCACGAGCGGCGAGAGCAATCGCTTCCACCACCGCCGCTGATGCCATCCACTGAGGTATCGCTGAAAGTCCTTCGCGCGCGCGGCGCGGCGGACGAACATCGACAGGCCGAAGTTGCCGCCGGCCTCGTAGAGAAATCGGTTGACGAGGCTCGTCTCCTGCTTCATCGCCAGCGCGCTGCTGTCGAACGGACGTCCTTCGAGGATGCTCTGCGCGGCGAGCCAGCCGCTCGTCATCGCGTAGCGCAGGCCGAGGCCGAAGAGGTAGTCCTGAAATCCGGCGGCCTCGCCGACCGTGAGCGGGCGCACGCTGTGCGCCCCTACCGCCTTGAGATGGAAGTTCATGTACGAGTAGCCGGTGCGCGTCTCGCCCGGCACGGCGAACGGATGCAGCGCCTGGGCGGCGGCGAGGGAGTGCTCGAAGTAGTCGTCGATGCGCTTGAAGTCCGCGACGATCGCGCAGCCGAACGTGGCGATGCCGTCGAGGATGAAGAGGTACGAGTAGCCGCCGGGCGACAGATGATGGTTGAAGAAGACGTCGACGCGCTCGGCGTCGCTCGTCCGCCACGTCATCTCGCGCGCCAGACCGTCGGGCGCGGCGGGGCCGGTGGCGATGATGTCGGCCTCGGCCAGGCGCGAGTTGAACGTCACGTCGACGCCGAGGGCGCGCGCTTGCGCGAGGAGACCGCGGTCGAGCGTTCCCTCCTCGGCGCCGCGGCGGATGAAGTAGCCGTACGGCTCGCGCGAGCGGATCGTGCGCGCCGTGCCGCGATGGTCGTAGAACGTCGCCCACGTGGCGGGGCGGAAGTAGAAGTTGCGCTCGATTCCGATGCGGTCGAAAAAGGCCGGCACCGGCTCGGATTCCGAGGCGCCTTCGATCACCTGCAGATCGCCGATGAAGCGCATGCCGACGTCGCGCTTCGCTTCGTGCACCTCCACCGCCCGCCCGGCGCGCGCGAGGGCGATGGCCGCGGCCAGGCCGGACGGCCCGGCGCCTGCAATACGAATCGGAGATGGGCCGCTCATCGCTGGTTGTATCTTATGCCCCGAGGTCAGGGAAACTCAGAACGCAGCATGCGAATGCAGAATGACGAACGCGCTGAATTTCCGTGGATAACGCTGCGTGTCTGACGCTACTTCCGATGCCGTGACCATCGCGAAGTCCCGCGCGCCGCGCGCGGGCTTCGCAGTGCTCGTCGCGGCGGGGATCCTCCTGAGCCGCATCGCCGGACTCGTCCGCGAGCGCGTCTTCGCGCACTACCTCGGCAACTCCGCAGCGGCGGGCGCGTTCAAGGCCGCGCTGAAGATCCCGAACTTCCTGCAGAACCTCTTCGGCGAGGGCGTCCTCTCCGCATCCTTCATCCCCGTCTACGCGCGGCTCCTCGCTGAAGACGACGAGGAGATGGCCGGCCGCGTAGCCGGCGTCATCTTCGCGCTCCTGGCGGCCATCGTCGGCGCCATCGTCCTCGTCTGCGTGCTCGTCACGCCGTGGATCATCGACCTCATCGCGCCCGGCTTCGAGGGCGCCGTGCGCCTCTTGACGATCCGGATCGTGCAGATCCTCTTCCCCGCGACCGGGCTCCTCGTCCTCTCCGCCTGGTGCCTCGGCGTGCTCAACAGCCATCGCAAGTTTTTTCTCTCCTACGCCGCGCCGGTCCTCTGGAACATCGCGATGATCGCGACACTAATCTACTTCGGCACGCGCATGACGCAGTCGAAGCTCGCCGTCGCGCTGGCGTGGGGGACGGTGGCCGGCTCGGCGCTGCAGTTCGGCGTTCAGGTACCGTTCGTCTGGCGCTACGCGCCGCGGATCCGGCCGGCGCTGACGACGGCGCTCGCGCCGGTGCGCGAAGTCATTCGGGCGTTCTTTCCCGTTGTCATCGGCCGCGGCGTTGTGCAGCTCAGCGGCTACATCGACCAGGTCATCGCCAGCTACCTCGGCACGGCGGCGGTGTCGGGCCTGGCGTATGCGCAGACGATCTACTTTCTGCCGATCAGTCTCTTCGGGATGTCGGTGGCCGCGGCGGAGCTGCCGCAGATGTCGGGGACGCTCGGCTCCGACGACGAAGTCAGCGCCTCGCTGCGGCGCCGGCTCGAGCGGGGCCTCCGTCAGATCGCGTTCTTCGTCGTCCCGTCGGTCATCGCCTTCATCTTCATCGGGCGCGTGCTCGTGGCGGCGCTGTATCAAACGGGGCAGTTCCGCGGCGAAGACACGCTGTACGTCTGGTACATCCTGATCGGCTCGACGGTGGGCCTGTTGGCCGCCACGCTCGGGCGGTTGTACTCATCGGCGTTTTACGCGCTGCGCGATCCGAAGACGCCGCTGCGCTTCGCGGTCGTGCGCGTGAGCCTGACGGCGGTGCTCGGCGTGCTCTTCGCCTTTCCGCTGCGCCCGTACATTGTCGCGGCCATTCGCTTGTTGCACCTGCGCGTGCCGCAGCTCGTGGAGGGGGAGTCGCTCCTCGGCGCGATCGGCCTGACGGCGTCGGCGGGCATGGCCGGGTGGATCGAGTTCGCGCTGCTGCGCCGCGCGCTGGCGCGCCGCATCGGCGCCGTGCGCCTGGCGCCGTCGTTCCTCGGCCGCCTGTGGGCCTCGGCCGTCGCCGCGGCCATCGTCGCCGTGGCGTTCGATCTGATGCTCGGGCCGCACAACCATATTCTTCAGGCCATGCTGGTGGCGGGGGCGTTCGGCGCCGTCTACTTCGCTGCGGCGATCGCGGTGGGGCTGCCCGAGGCCATGGCGACGCTGTCGCGCCTGCGGCGACGGCGTTGAACTTGCTACCATCCCCGTCGCGTGCTCCTCGAAGTCCGCAAGCTCCGCACCTCCTTCTTCACCGGCGACGGCGTCGTGCACGCGGTCGACAACGTCTCCTTTGACGTGGAAAAGGGAGAAGCCGTGGCGCTGGTGGGGGAGTCGGGCTGCGGCAAGAGCGTGACGGCCATGTCGATCATGCGCCTCGTCGCGCCGCCGGGGCGGATCACCGGCGGCGAAGTGCGGTTCAAGGGCCGCGACCTCGTGACGCTGAGCGAAAAAGAGATGCGCGACGTGCGCGGCGACGACGTGGCCATGGTCTTCCAGGAGCCGATGACGTCGCTCAACCCGGTCTTCAAGATCGGCGATCAGGTCGCGGAGGCGATCCGCATCCATAAGAAGGTGTCGAAGCGCGAGGCGCGGAAGCGGGCGGGGGAGATGCTCGAGCTCGTGTCGATCCCCGATCCGATCAAGCGCCTCGACGACTACCCGCACCAGCTCTCCGGCGGCATGCGCCAGCGGGTGATGATCGCCATGGCGCTGTCGTGCGATCCGGAGCTCCTCATCGCCGACGAGCCGACGACAGCGCTCGACGTCACGATCCAGGCCCAGATCATGGAGCTCCTGGCCTCCCTGCAGAAACGCCTCGGCCTGGCCATCCTCCTCATCACGCACGACCTCGGCGTCGTCGCCGAGTTCTGCGAGCGCATCATCGTCATGTACACCGGCCGCATCGTCGAGGAGGCGCCGGTGCGCGACCTCTTCGCGGCGCCGGCGCACCCGTACACGCGCGGCCTGCTCAAATCGCTGCCGAGCCTCGCGGGCGACGGCACGGCCAAGCGTCTGACGACGATCGCGGGCATGGTCCCGCCGATCTACGCGCTGCCGCCCGGCTGCAAGTTCAATCCGCGCTGCCCCGATGTGATGCCGATCTGCCTCGGCAACGAGCCCGCGCGGATGCTGGTCGGACCGCAGCACGACGCGCGCTGCTATCTTCACGGCGACAACGCCGATCCGGAGCGCATGTGAAACGCGAAGCCTCAATGGAGGACAGGCACTCGTGCCTGTCCCTCGCGAGCCAGGACAGGCATGAGTGCCCGTCCTCCATGGAGAGCGAGGCGTGAGCGCGTTGCCGCAAGAGACGCCCAAGATCCCGATGGGCGCGGGCGAGCCGCTGCTCGTCGTCCGCGACCTCCAGAAATACTTTCCCGTGCGGCGCGGCGTGCTGGCGCGCGTCGTCGCGCAGGTCAAAGCCGTCGACGGCGTCAGCTTCGGCATCTCCCGCGGCGAGACCTTGGGCCTCGTCGGCGAGTCGGGCTCGGGGAAGACCACCGTGGGGCGCTGCATCCTCCGCCTCATCGAGCCGACCGCGGGGGCCATCGAGTTCGAAGGCACCGACGTCCTCCAGCTCCATGCCGGCGACATGCGCCGCATGCGGCGGAACATGCAGATCGTCTTTCAGGACCCGTACGCGTCGCTCAATCCGCGCATGACCGTGGGGACGATCATCGCCGAGCCGCTGATCATCCACGGCGGGATGAGTGGGAGCGAGCGCAGCGACCGCGTGGCGCAGCTCCTCGAGAAAGTGGGCTTGAGCCCCGACTACCGCAAGCGCTACCCGCACGAGTTCTCCGGCGGGCAGCGGCAGCGCATCGGCGTGGCCCGCGCGCTGGCGACGAACCCGAAGTTCCTCGTCCTCGACGAGCCGGTGTCGGCGCTCGACGTCTCCGTGCAGGCGCAGGTCATCAATCTCTTACAGGACCTGCAGGACGAGCTCGGGCTGACCTACCTCTTCATCGCCCACGACCTCTCCGTGGTCGAGCACATCTCCACGCGCGTGGCTGTCATGTACCTCGGCAAGATCATGGAGGTGGCCGACCGCCGCTCGCTCTACGCCAGGCCGCTGCATCCGTACACGAAGGCGCTGCTCTCGGCCGTGCCGGTGCCCGATCCGACGACGCACAAGCAGCGCATCCTGCTCAAAGGCGACATCCCCACGCCGCTCAATCCTCCGAGCGGCTGCGTATTTCACACGCGCTGCCCGATCGCGCAGTTCCCGATCTGCGGGGAACAGGTGCCGGCGCTGATCGAACATCGCCCCGGACAATTCGCGGCGTGTCACTTCGCCGGCGATCCTTTTCCGTCGGATACAATCCATCCCGCCTCACCGATCGTCTAAACAATCCGTAACTCATTTCGTACATGAGGCGAGTCTGAGGAGGAATTCGCATGTCGCAAATCCGCCGTGTCCTGATCTCCGTTTGCATCGCGCTGAGCGCGACCGCGCTCATCGCGCAGACGCCAGGGACGACGACAACCACGCAGCAGGAACAGAAAGAAGAGACGTACACCTCGCCGGTGACGGCCGAGACGGACAAGGACGTCAGCGATCCCCGGGCGATGAAGCTCTCGCTCGACGACGCCATCCGCACGGCCGTGGGACAGAACCTCGGCGTGCAGGTGACGCGCTACGGCTACCGCGAAGCCGGCGAGAGCCTGCGCGAGGCCTACGGTCCGTTCGACTGGTTCACGACCGCCGACATCGAGCACTCCAGCCGCGAGAATCCGGTCTCGTCGCAGGCAACGGCCTCGGCCAGCCGGAACACGTTCGTCAACCTCGGCGTGTCGCAGCTGCTGCCGACCGGCGGCACGTATTCGATCGACTTCAACAACAACCGTCTCGTGCAGACCGGCGGCTTCACCACGGTGTCGCCGGCGTTCGGGTCGTCGCTCTCGCTCGGGCTGCAGCAGCCGCTGCTGCGCAACTTCGGCATGGACATCAACCGCCGGCAGATCACGATCGCGCGGAACACGCTGGGCATCAACTCCGAGGAGTTCCGGCGCATCCTGATCAACACCGTCGTCAGCACGGAGCAGGCCTATCTCGACCTCGTCTACGCGCGGCGCTTCGTCGACGTGCAGAAGGAAGCGCTCTTCCTGGCGCGCGACCAGGCCCGCATCACCCAGATCCGCATCAACGTCGGCGCCTCGGCGCCGCTCGACATTCTTCAGCCGCGCGTGCAGATCGCCACGACCGAGGAGTCGCTCATCGCCGCGGTGGCGGCCGTGCGCGACGCCGAGGACCAGCTTCGGGCGCTGCTCAACCTCCCGCAGGAGGAGTGGGACCGTCCGATCGTGCCCACCGAAGCCGTCACGTACAACCCGATGACGATCAACGTCCAGGACTCGCTGGCGCGCGCGTTCGACCTCCGGCCGGAGCTCCGCGAGTCGCAGCTCACCACGGCCAACGCGCAGGTGCAGTACACCTACGCGCGCAATCAGGTCCGGCCCAAGCTCGACGCCATCGTCAACTACACCGCGGCCGGCCTCGGCGGCCGCGCGCCGATCGTCGATCCGGCCACCGATCAGATCATCGGCTTCGACTCGACCGGCTTGCCGCACGCCGTCGGCCAGGTCCTCGGCAATGACTTCCCGTCGTGGACCGTGGGCGTCCTCGTCGGCGTGCCTGTGCTGAACATCGGCGCGCGCGCCGAGGCCAAGCGGGCGGAGCTCGAAGTCGACCGCACCCGCGTCTTGACGGACCAGACGCGTCAGAGCATCGCCCTCGAGGTGCGCAACACGGCGCGCGCCATCGACACGGCGGCGAAGGAGATCACCGCCACGAAGACCGCGCGCGAGGCCGCGGAGCAGAACCTCGACGCGGAGCGGAAGCGCTACGAGAACGGCATGACCACGATCTTTCAGGTCCTGCAGATCCAGCAGCAGCTCTCCGACGCCCGCGCCCGCGAGCTCCAGGCCCTCGTCGCCTACAACAAGGCCGTCTCCGCGTATCACCGCGCCGTCGGCGACCTCCTCGACGTCCGCAACATCAAGGTGGAGCAGGAGCCGGTGCAGGAACCGCGTCTCTTTACTTTCTTCGATCGGTATAGTTGGCTGAATTACGAAAAGCAGCAGTCCAACGCCAATACCGAGGAGAAGAAGAAATGACGGATGTGAGTCCGGCGGCCGAAGCGCCGCCCAACGCGAAGCCCTCCAGCCCGTTCAGCCGCATCATCGGCGTGCTCTTTTCACCGGGTCAGACCTTCGCGGACATCGCCCGCAAGCCTGACTGGGTCGTGCCGGCGGTCATCATCGTACTCGTCGCGCTGGCCGCGGCGATCGTGACGGTGCCGCGCATCGACTTCGAGAGCCAGTTCCGCGAGAGCTTCGAAGCGAAGGGGGTGTCGGGGCCGCAGATGGAGCAGGGGATGAAGTTCGCGGTGGCCATCACAAAGGGAATGCAGTACCTCAGCCCGCTGCTCATCATCGGCTTCATCGCCGTGGCCGCGCTGCTGTACTGGGTGGGCACGAAGATGATGGGCGGCGTGGCCACGTATGCGCAGGTCTTCTCCGTGGTCCTTTACTCCTGGATGCCGCTGGTCATCCGCTTCCTGGTGCGCATCCCGATCGTGCTGACGAAGCAGTCGATCCCGCCGCAGGAGGTGGAAACGGTCGTCAAATCGAGTCCGGCCTTCCTGACCAGCTTCAAGGCCAATCCGATGCTATGGGCGGTCTACCAGCGCTTCGACCTCTTCCTGATCTGGACGCTCATCCTGGTGGTGATCGGGCTGGCCGCGGCGTCGCGGCTGTCGAAGGCAAAGACCGCGGTCGTCGTGTTCGTGGTCTGGTGCATCGGGACGCTCTTCGCGGTGGGCGGCGGGGCGATGGCGAAGATGAGGGCTAAGTGAAGCGGGCGCTGATCATCGGCGGCGCCATCATCGTCGTCATTCTCATCGTTTTCTTCAGCATCAAGTCCGGCTCGTCGAACGCCGAGCAGGTCTACATCGAGCCGGTGAAGGCGAAGAAGATCGAGTCCGTCGTCACGGCGCCGGCGGAGATCAATCCCAGTCTCAAGGTCAACATCAGCGCGCACATCGTCGGCAAGATCGAGCACCTCTACATCAAAGAAGGCGACATGGTGCGCCGCAACCAGAAGCTCATCGACCTGGAGCGTCCGGCCTACGAGGCGCAGTACCAGCGCGCGCAGGCCGAGGTGCAGAACCGGCGGATCGAGGTCGAGCGAGCGCGCGTGGGGCTGGCGACGGCGGACCTCGCGTACAAGCGCGCCGTGAACATGCAGCAGCAGGGGATTCAGGCCCAGGAGCTCTTCGAAAAGGCCAAGCTCGACATCGAGAACGCCCGCGCCGCCTACGCCTCGTCGCAGGAAGGGGTGCGCCAGGCCGTGGCGCTGCTGACGTCGGCGCAGACGGATCTGTCGCACACGACGATCGTCTCGCCGATCGACGGGAAGGTCGTGGAGCTCAACGCGCACGAAGGGGAGGTCGTCGTCACCGGGACGATGAACAACCCTGCCTCCGTCATCGCCGTGATCGCCGACCTGGCGGAGATCCTGGCCGAGGCGGACGTCGGGGAGACGGAAGTCGTCGGCATCAAGCTCGGGCAGCCGGCCAAGATCAAGGTCGACGCCGTGCCGGACAAGGAGTACGTCGGCCGCGTCGTGGAGATCGGCAGCTCGGCCACGCAGCGCGCCGGCGCCGGCGCGGGGATGCGCTATTTCAAGGTGAAGTCGGCCATCGAGAACGCCGACGACCGGCTGCGCCCCGGCATGACGGCGCAGGTGTCGATCACGACGCTCTCCGAGCCGAACGCGGTGGTGGTGCCGATCCAGGCCGTGATCGAGCGCGTGCCGCCCACGCCGGGAGCGAAGAAGACCGAGACGGTCGACGAGAACGCGCCGAAGAAAAAATACGTATTCGTGGTGAAGGACGGCGTGGCCAAGATGACCGAGGTGACGACCGGGATCAGCGACACGACCAACGTGGCCATCCGGAGCGGCGTCAAAGCGGGCGACAAGATCGTGACCGGACCCTTTCGGATCCTGAAGAGTCTCAAGGACGGCGCGCACGTCGAGGCGACGAAGGAGCCGGCGAAGGAGACCAAGACTTGAGCAACGGAAACGGCAGCGGCGTCCACCTGATCGAAATGCACGAGCTGACGCGCGTCTACCAGCTCGGGCCGCAGGAGATCTACGCGCTACGCGGCGTCGACCTCGTCGTCGGCCAGGG
Source organism: Thermoanaerobaculia bacterium (assembly GCA_036522835.1). Classification (GTDB taxonomy): domain Bacteria; phylum Acidobacteriota; class Thermoanaerobaculia; order Gp7-AA8; family Gp7-AA8; genus DATDFB01. The sequence goes on from DATDFB010000125.1 coordinate 31,810, forward strand.
CGAGTACGTGGCGATCATGGGGCCCTCGGGCTCCGGAAAGTCGACGCTGATGAACATCATCGGCTGCCTCGACCGCCCCTCCGCGGGGAAATACATCCTCGACGGCACGCCGGTGGAGTCGATGAACGACGACGAGCTGGCGGCGGTGCGCAACAAGAAGATCGGCTTCGTGTTCCAGACGTTCAATCTGCTGGCCCGCACGACGGCGCTGCAGAACGTGGAGCTGCCGCTGGTCTACGCGAAGATCCCGCGCGCGGAGCGCCGCCAACTGGCCGAGGAGGCGCTCGCCGCGGTCGGTCTGCAGGAGCGCATGAATCACCAGCCGAATGAGCTCTCCGGCGGTCAGCGCCAGCGCGTGGCCATCGCCCGCGCCCTGGTGAACAAGCCGTCGCTGCTCCTGGCCGACGAGCCCACCGGCAACCTCGACTCCCAAACCGGCCGCGAGATTCTCGACCTCTTCCGCGACCTGCACAACCGCGGAAACTCGATCATCATGGTCACGCATGAGGATGATGTGGCGCGGGAGGCGAAGAGGGTGATTCATATCCGGGATGGGAAGATCGCTGATTAGTGCTGTGTGCTGTGTGCTGTGTGCTGTGTGGGGTCTACGTGGGGTGGAAAAGTTGCGCGCCGAGGGACAATCGAGTTCATGAGAATTGAACGATTCGAAGACATTGTCGCCTGGCAGAAAGCGCGGAAACTCGTAACCGCGATTTATAAGCTCACTCGCACAGAGCCGTTTCGGCAAGACTACGCCCTGCGGAACCAGCTCCGCAGTTCCGCGATCTCGATTCCAGCGAACATCGCTGAAGGCTTCGAGCGGAACAGGACGCGCGAATTTCATCAATTCCTTTCGATTGCGAAAGCTTCCTGTGCTGAGCTGCGCACCTACTTGTACATCGTGGGCGATATCGAATACGCCACTCCCGAGGAGACAGAACGGTTGATGAGCGCTGCGCGAGAGGTCACGAACTACATCGGTGCGCTCCGTTCGAGCGTCGCAAAAAATCTGCGACGCCCACACAGCACACAGCACTCAGCACTCAGCACTCGAAAGCGCGCATGTTCGTAGAAAACGTCAAGATCGCCCTCCGCGCCATCGGCGCCAACAAAATGCGCTCCATCCTCACCGTCCTGGGGGTGATGATCGGCGTGGCCGCGGTCATCGCCGTCGTCTCGCTCGTGCAGGGGATGCAGTACCAGATCTCCAGCCAGCTCGAGAACATCGGCGGGACGTTCGTGCGCATCGTGCCGGACTTCTCGCGCTCGCGCGGGAATCCGTTCCTACCCATCCCGCAGCTCACGGCGGACGATTCGGAGGCCATTTCCAAGGCGCCGGCGGTCTCGGCGGTGACGCCGGTGTTCATCGGGCAGGTCGGGCTGAAGTCGGGCGACACGCGCCACGACACGACGCTCTACGCCGTCAACCAGAGCTACCCGGACATCGCCCACCAGTACGTCGACCGCGGGCGGTTCTTCACCCTCCTCGACGAAGAGGCCAAGAAGCGCGTGGCCGTCATTGGCGCGGAAGCGGCGCGGTCGCTCAACCTCGACGACCCCGTCGGCAGAGAGATCCGCGTCGACGCCAACAACTTCACCATCGTCGGCATCATGGAGAAGCGCGGGGCGATGCTCGGCAACGATCCGGACGACGTCATCTACATCCCCTTCGCCACCGCGCAGATCCTCTACGGCCCCGACCAGATGAAGCACCTGCCGATTCTCATGCAGGTGCGCAGCCGGGACGAGATCGAGCTGGCCACGAGCGAAGTCAAGGACATCCTCCGCTCCCGGCACCACCTCAAGAAAGGGGAGCCGGACGACTTCCAGATCAACTCCCAGGAAGAGCTCCTCAAGACCTTCTCGACGATCATGAACACCACCACCGGCATCATGGGCGGCGTGGTCGGCATCGCTCTTTTGGTCGGCGGGATCGGGATCATGAACATCATGCTCGTCTCCGTCACGGAGCGGACGCGCGAGATCGGCATCCGCAAGGCCATCGGCGGCCGGCGGCGCGACGTCCTCCTGCAGTTCCTGATCGAGGCCATCACGCTCTCGGGCATCGGCGGCGCGATCGGCATCGCCGGCGGCTACGGCACCGCGGCGGCGGTGAGGTTCATGCTCAAGAAGTGGGTGGAGTTCCCGCCGGTGCACACGCCGCTGTGGGCGATCCTCCTCGCCTTCGGCTTCTGCGCAGTGCTCGGCGTGATCTTCGGCATCTATCCGGCGGCGAAGGCCTCGAAGCTCGATCCGATCGAAGCGCTTCGTTACGAGTGATTGACCGGGCACGAAAGGCGAAATAGGGTCGGGAGGAGTACAGTTAGACCCGTCGTGCGCACACCCAAAATTCACTTTCTCGCCGCCGCCGCGGCTCTGTTCGCCTTTTCCGCCGCGGCACAGCAGACCATGCCGCTCTCCCAGATCCATAAAGGGATGAAGGGCTACGGCGTGACGGTGTTCGAGGGGACGCGCCTCGACCGCTTCGACGTCGAGATCCTCGGCGTGCTGAACAACATCGGCCCCGGCCAGGACCTGATCCTCGCCAAGGTCGACTCGCCGGTCGTGCAGCGCGCCGGCGTCATCGCGGGCATGAGCGGCTCGCCGGTCTACATCGACGGCAAGGTCATCGGCGCGCTCGCCTACTCGTGGCAGTTCGCGAAGGAGCCGGTGGCCGGCATCACGCCGATCGCGCAGATGCTGAAGATCGCCGAGGCCGGCGGCGGGCACAACGCCGCGGTGACGGCGGCGCGGATGAGCGCGGGCGACTTCCTCAAAGCGATCGCCGAGCACAAGACCGACGAGCTCTTTGCGAAGATGCAGAACGGCTTGGCGGGGGCGTCGCCGGCGAGCACGATGAGCGGCGCCAAGCCGATCGCCGTGCCGCTGTCGCTGTCGAGCTTCGCGCCCGAGACCGTCAGCCGCTTTGCGCCGTGGCTCGATGCCATGGGCTTCGTGGCTGTCCCCAGCGGCTCGACGTCGGCGTCGACGGCTGCCGCGGTCAAGACCGGCAACGAGCAATTCAAGCCCGGCGATCCCATCGGCGCCGTCCTTCTCAACGGCGACTTCAACGTCGCCGCCACCGGCACCGTCACCGTGGTCGACGGCAACGAGATCTACGCCTTCGGCCATCCATTCCTCGACATGGGCGAAGTGAGCTTCCCGATGGCGAAGTCGGAGATCGTCACGGTCATGCCGTCGCTGGCGAGCTCGTTCAAGTTCGCCAACACCGGCGCGATCGTCGGCGCGTTCAAGCAGGACCGGGCCAACGGCATCATGGGCACGGTCGGCAAGAGCGCCGACATGATCCCCATCGACCTCACCGTCGAGGGGAGCGGCCCGGCCAAGAACTACCACGTCAACATCGTGCGGCACTCGCAGCTCTCGCCGCTGATCCTGGCCATGGCCGCCGACAGCGTCGTCGCCAACGCGCAGCGCGCCGCCGGCGAGCGCACGGTGATGCTCGAGTCCGAGATCAAGCTCAAAGGCTTCGACCAGCCGATCGTCCTGCACGAAGGGTGGGCGGGGGCACAGGCGCGGCAGGCCATTCCCCAGTATCTGGCAATCGTGGCCGGGTATCTGATGTCGAACGAGTTCCGCCAGGCGGACATCGAGAGCGTGAAGCTGCACCTCCGCCACGACGACGGGCTGAAGATCGCCAAGCTGATGGAGGCGTCGATCGACACGCCGGCCAAGGGCCGCATCAACGCCGGCGACACCGTGAAAGTCCGCACGGTGCTCAAGCCCTTCCGCGGCGAGCCCTTCACGGAGACGTTCGAGGTGAAGATCCCCGACAACCAGCCGCCCGGGCAGGCCTACCTGCTCGTCGGCAGCGGGTCGCTCATGAACCAGATCGACTTCTCGCTCGTGCCGCCCGACCCGCGCACGCTCGAGCAGGTGCTGGCGGTGCTGCAGCGGCTCCGCCCGTCGACGGACCTGACGCTCGGCCTCTACTCGCAATCCGACGGCGCCGTGATGAACGGCGTCTATCTGCCCGACCTCCCGCCGACGATGCGCGCCGTGGTGGCGGCCGACACGTCGAACGGCGCACAGGCCGCGGTGAAGTACCATCCCGCCGCCAAGCAGGCGCACCCGCTCGGCTACATCGTCGACGGCGCGCTGAAGATCGACATCGATATCAAACCGACAATCTGAGAGAGTCCTGGGTCCTGCGTCCTGAGTCCTGAGTGGGGTCGCATCGTTCGACTCAGGACCCAGGACTCAGGACCCAGGACTTCGAAAGGCAATTCATGAAGTTGTCCCTCCCGATCACATTGCTGTTCATTGCGACGAGCGCCTTCGCCGTCGTCCCGCAATTCTGGCGGGTTCGGAGCACCGAGGACTTTTTGGCCGGTGAGGTCGACGGCTTTGCCGTCACCTCGCGCGGAGAGCTCCGGCCGGCGCCGGCGGTGACGAAGATTGCCTCCTTCACCGATCCCTTCGTCCTCTCGCAGGCGACGGCGTCGAACGGCGACCGCTGGTTCGGCACCGGCAACGACGGCAAGCTCTATCGCCTCCGCGGCAGCGAGCTCAAAGTCGTCTGGACCGCGCCGGAGCCGGAGATCTACACCGTGGCCTGGCATGACGGCGCGCTCTACGCCGGCACGTCGCCGAACGGGAAGATCTACCGCGTCGACGACAGCGGCAAGTCCACGGTCGTCTTCGATCCGAAGCAGGCCTACATCTGGGCGATCGCCTTCAGCGGCAATGATCTCCTCGCCGCCACCGGCGTGGAAGGGAAGCTCTTCCGCGTGAGCGCGAGCGGAGAGGGCAAAGTCCTCTTCGACGCCCCCGACACGCACCTCCGATCGCTGGCCGTGCGCAAGGACGGCACGATCCTGGCCGGCGGCTCCGGCAAGGGACGGATTTACGAAGTGCGCCCCGACGGCGGCGCACACGCGCTCTTCGACTCGCCGCTGAGCGAGATCTCGGCGATCTACGTCGATGCGAACGGCACCGGCTGGGCCTCGGCGGCGAGCAACGTCCTCCCGTCGAGCGCGCCGTCGAAGCCGCAGCCGAAGAATCCGCAGCCGTCGGGCACGAGCACGTCCGCGACGACGACCGGCGCCGAGCCGAAAAAGGACGAGCCGACGGCGTCGGTCGAGGTCTCGTACTCGTTCGACGACACCGCCGCCGCGGCCGTGACGAGCGGCGGCAGCGGCGAGATCTACCGCATCGATCCCGACGGCTTCGTGCAGACCGTGCGCAAGTTCGACCGCGAGATGGTCTACGCCATCAGCGGCGGCCCGAACGGGACCGTCCTGCTCTCGAGCGGCCCGCAGGGGCGCGTCTATTCGATGAAGGGCAGCGAGGTCTCGCTCATCGCCACCGTGCCCGAGAAGCAGGTCGTGTCGATCTCCTCGGACGGCCTCATCACCACCACCAACAGCGGCGCGATCTACCGCATGGAAAGCGCGCCGTCGCCGAAGGCGGAGTTCCGCTCCGCGGCGAAGGACGTCGAGCGCTTCTCGCGCTTCGGTCACTACCGCATCGACGGCAGCGACGTCGACAACGGCCACCTGGCCATCGCCTTCCGCAGCGGCAACACGCGCACGCCCGACGCCACGTGGAGCGCATGGAGCGCCTCCACCGCGGCGTCCGAGGGGTCGATTCAGGCGCCGGCGGGGCGGTACGTGCAGTGGAAGCTGACCATGCCGAGCCCCGCGGCCGACATCGCCGTCGACACCGTGACCGTCTCCTTCGTCAACCGCAACGTCGCCCCGGTCATCGACAACGTCGCCGTGCAGGAGCCGGCCGTCGTCTACATCACCGGCAGCTATCCGCAGTCGCCGCAGGTCGTCGAGGCCACGAACCCCGACGAGTACGGAATCTTCACCAGCCTCGAGCCGGCGCACGACAAGAACGAACCGGGGAAGAAGGTCTACCGCAAAGGCTTCCGCACCGTGACGTGGCGCGCGCACGACGACAACAACGACTCGCTGCGCTACTCGCTCTCGTTCCGGCGGAAGGGGACGGACAACTGGCTGCGGCTGCGCGACAACCTCGAGGAGACGTCGATGAACTTCGACACCTCGCAGCTCCCCGACGGCGTGTACGAGCTGCGCCTGAGCGTCACCGACGCGCAGGACAACGCCGAGGGGGCGCTGACGGATACGAAGGACGGGATCGAGTTCCAGGTCGACAACACGCCGCCGCAGATCGCCTCGAGCGCGAGCGGCAGCGACGTCGTCATCCGCGTGACCGACAAGCTCTCGCCGATCGGCAAGGTCGAGTACTCGATCGACGCGCAGAAGTGGATCCGCCTCACGCCGGTCGACGGCATTGCCGACTCGCCCGACGAGAGCTACCGCCTCACGCGCAGCGCCATCGCCGGGAAGTTCGTGATCGTGCGGGCCACGGACGCGTATTACAACGTCGCTACCGAGTCGATCACGTTGCCGTAGGGCGCACGCCGTGCGCCCCTACCGGTAGGGTCGCATGCCGTGCGCCCCCTATAATGGCGGGGTGAACCGTTCGCGCTCGCTCTTCGCTGTTCTTCTGCTCGCTCTCTGCGCGCTCACGTGCAAGAAGGAGCAGCCCCTTCGGCCGGTGCAGACCGCGGTCGAAGACGACACCACGCCGGTGGCGGGCGGCACGGTCCTGCGCCGCCTGAACGGCGACATCAACACGCTCAACCCCATCGTCTCCACCACGAAGTACGACCGCCTCGTCGCCTTTTATCTCTACACGCCGATCGTCCACCTCGACGTCAACCTCCAGCCGATCCCCGGCCTCGCCGACAAGTGGGAGATCTCGCCCGACGGCAAGCTCTACACCTTCCACCTCAACCCGAAGGCGACGTTCTCCGACGGCACGCCGATCAAAGCGAGCGACGTCCTCTTCACGCTCAAGAAGATCGTCGATCCCGCCAGCGAGGCCGCGCAGATCGCCGGCGGCTTCGACAAGCTCGACCTCGCCACCACGAAAGTCATCGACGATCACACCATCGCCGTCGGCTTCAAGGAGATCCTGGCGTCGCAGCTCACGCAGTTCAACAACCTCCTTCCCCTGCCGGAGCACGTTTATGGGCAGGGCGATTTCCGCGGCGGCTGGACCGAGCGCGCCGTCAGCTCCGGCCCGTACATGCTCGTCCGCCGCGTGCCGGGGAAGGAGATCGTCCTGCAGCGGCGCAAGGACTGGTGGGGGCCGCCAGTCTACATCGACACGATCCTGTTCAAGGTCATCAACGACGACAAGACCGGCTGGCAGGCCATGCAGCGCGGCGACGTGGACGAGACGCAGATCAGCTCCGACGTCTGGCTGATGGAGAGCCGCCGCCCCGATCTCCTGAAGACGATCGACTTCCGCCGGTTCTACACGCTGACCTACAACTTCATCCCCTGGAACAACCGCGATCCCATCCTGGGCGACCGCCGCGTGCGCCGCGCCATGGCCATGTGCATCGACCTGCAGTCGGTGATCAACAATCTCTACCACGGCACGGCGCGGGCGATGAACGGCCCGTTCACGCCGGACGAGTGGGCCTACAACCCGGACGTCCCCGTCATCCAGTACAACCCGCTCGAGGCGCAGCGCATCCTCAACTCCCTCGGATGGACCGACAGCGACAAGGACGGCATCCTCGACAAGAACGGCAAGGCGTTCAAGTTCGACATGCTGATCCCGGGCGGAAACGCCGCGTCGAGTCCGTTCGGGCAGTTGCTGCAGGCGGAGCTGAAGAAGATCGGCGTGCAGATGAATATCGTTCCGATGGACACGAGCGCCTTCATGCAGCGCGTCCTCGGCGGAAACTTCCAGGCCGCGCAGTTGGCGTGGGACCTCGATCCCGATCCCGATCCGTTCACGATCTTCCACTCCTCGCAGTTCGCGCCGCAGAGCCAGAACTTCGTCTTCTACTCGAATCCCGAGGCCGACAAGCTGATCGACGCCGAGCGGACGCAGCTCGACTTGAAGAAACGCATCCCCATCATGCGCAAGCTGCACGAAGTGCTCGCCAACGACCAGCCGTACACCTGGACGCTGCAGGTCTCGTCGAAGTGGGCGGTCAACAAGCGCCTGCGCAACGTGAACGAGAGCAAGGGGTGGGGGCTGAGTCTGTGGTACCCGGGAGAGCTGGGGTGGTGGATCCCGAAACGGTTCCAAGGGACGAAATGACGGCGCAGGGCGCACGGCGGAGAGCGGAGGGCGCAGGTGATGCCCTCGCCACGACAACCACCGGCGCCCCGCCCCCTGCGCTCTGCGCCCTCAAAAAGCCGTGCTCTCTTACCTGATCCGTCGCCTCGCTTACGCGGTGCTGACTTTCTTCGGCATCACCGTGGCGGTGTTCGCCCTCATCCACTCCGTTCCCGGCGATCCGACGGCGATCTTCTTCAGCGCCCGAGGACGGCCGCCGGCGGCGATCCTCCAGCATATCCGCCACGAGCATCACCTCGACGAGCCGATCGTCGCGCAGTACGTCTGGTGGGTGAAGGGAATCGTCACCCTCGACTTCGGCAAATCGATCTTCGACGGCCAACCGGTCATGGCCCACATCGCCGAGAAGATGCCGAACACGTTCGTGCTGAACCTGATCTCGTTTCTCGTGGCCGCGCTCCTCGGCGTGCCGATCGGCCTCTGGAGCGCCACGCGCTCAGGGCGCCTCAGCGAGCGTGCATCCGCGGTCGGCTTTTTTCTCCTCTATTCGCTGCCGAGCTTCTGGGTGGCGCTGCTGCTGATGCAGTTCTTCTCCGTGAAGCTGAATGTTCTGCCGCTCTTCGGCATGACCTCGGACGACTATCTGCAGATGAACGCGGCGCAGCAGCTCCTCGACCGCGTGCGCCATCTGATCCTGCCGGTCGTGACGCTGTCGTACGCGGAGCTGGCCATCTTCGCGCGCTTCTCGAAGTCGGCGCTGACGGAGGTGATCCGCCAGGACTTCATCACCACGGCGCGCGCGAAGGGCGCCGCGCCCGCGGCCGTGATGTGGCGCCACGCCTTCCGCAACGCGCTGATTCCGCTGATCACGCTCCTCGGATTGACGATTCCGTATCTGATCTCCGGCAGCGTCATCGTCGAGACGATTTTCCAATGGGACGGCATCGGCCGCCTCTACTTCGACTCGATGCAGCAGCGCGACTACCCGATGGTCCTCGGCCTCACGGTGACGACCGCGGTCATCACGCTCTTCGCCTCGCTCTTCGCCGACATCCTCTACGTGCTGGCCGACCCGCGCATCCGTTTCGAGGAGGCGCGGTGAGGGTAGGGGAGTCGATCTGGGGCTTGACCTGGCGGCGCTTCCGCCGGAGCAAGCTGGCCGTGATCGCGCTCGTCTACGTCGCGCTGATGGCGCTCGTGGCGCTCCTCGCGCCGCTCCTTGCCGCTCCTGCGGCGCCGGTGCCGTTCGGGCCGAACGACGTCGACATCGCACACCGCCTCGAAGCTCCCACCGCGCAGCACCGCTTCGGCACCGACGACCTCGGCCGCGACGTGCTGGCGCGCATGATCCACGGCGCGAGGATCTCGCTCACCGTCGGCTTTACCGCCACGGCCATCTCGCTCATCGTCGGCTCGATTCTTGGCGCGCTGGCCGGCTACTACGGCGGCGCGGCCGACTGGATCGTCTCCCGCCTCATCGAAGTGCTGCTCTGCTTCCCGTTCCTGTTTCTCGTCCTCGGCATCGTGGCGCTCTTCAAGCCGTCGCTCTACACGATCATGATCGCGCTGGGGCTGACGTCGTGGACGACGGAGGCGCGCTTCGTGCGCGGCGAGCTGCTGCGCATCCGCGACCTCGACTTCGCCCACGCCGCGCGCGCGATCGGCGCCCGCGACGCGCGCGTGATCTTCCGCCATCTCCTCCCGAACGCGCTCGCCCCCGTGCTCGTCTCCTCGAGCTTCGGCGTGGCCTCGGCCATTCTGTTCGAGTCGGCGCTCTCGTTCCTCGGCTTCGGCGTGCCGATCCCGACGGCGTCGTGGGGGAGCATCCTGGCCATCGCCGAGGAGCACATTCAGCACGCCTGGTGGCTGGCGTTTTTCCCCGGCGTGGCGATCTTCCTCACCGTCGCGTCGTTCAACGTCATCGGGGACCGGTTTCGCGACGCGATGGATCCGCGGAGCGATTAAACCGTCACCGGCAGCCGCGCCTTGAGCGATTCCAGCACCGGCGCCGGCACCAGCCGCCCGACATCCCCGCCGAGGCGAAAGACCTCTTTGATCAGGCGCGAGGAGACGTACGTGTACTCGACCGCGGGGAGCATGAAAATCGTCTCCACCTGCGCGTTGAGCTCGCGGTTCATCAGCGCCATCTGCAGCTCATACTCGTAGTCCGACACGGCGCGGATGCCGCGCACGACGACCGTGGCGTCGTGGCGGCGCATGAAGTCGACCAGGAGGCCGGAGAATGAGTGAACCTCGACGTTCGGCATCTCCGCGGTGCAGCGCGCGATCAGCTCGATCCGCTCGGGAATGGTGAAGAGGGGCGACTTTCCTTCGTTCTCCAAGAGCGCCACCATGACCCGGTCGAAGAGGCGCGAGCAGCGGCGGATGATGTCGAGATGGCCGTTCGTCAGCGGATCGAACGAGCCCGGATAGACGGCGGCGCGCATGCGCGAAGGATAACCCGTGCTACCATCAATTGAAATTCGGGCGAAGGGAGGGTGTGACGAATGCGGCAGCGAATACCGGTCAAGCGCTCGAATCTCCTCTCCGCGATCTTCCGGCATCTGCCCGGCGCCTGGATCGACCCCAAGCAAAACGAGCTGATCGCGCTCTACCGCCTCCGCTACAAGATGGCCATGGACGAAGAGAAGTACGACACGGCCATGATTTTCTTGAACAAGATCATCGAGCTCGAGCCGATGAACCTGGAGGCGAAGCTGGCCAAGGGGGAGATCTACCACCGCTGCCTGCAGAACTACCCGGCCGCGATCGAGCAGTACAACAAGGTGATCCGTCTCAGCGCCGGACGGGAGGAAGACCCGGCCCAGCTGCGCGCCCGCGCGGCCATGGCGGAGATCATGGAGATGCTGTCGTAACGCCGCCGTCCCGACGCCCGCTGCTGTTATCCTGATCCCATGCGGACAATCAAACTCGTGACCCTCCTGGCCCTCGCTTGTCTCGCGTCGGCGCAGCAGAAGCCGCGCGTCTCCCTCGACGACGTCTTCCGCTCCGTCAGCGTCTCCGATCCGCAGCTCTCGCCCGACGGGAAGTCGATCGTCTGCATCGTCTCGCGCCCGAACGTGGCGGAGAACCGCTCCGAGAGCGAGCTCGTGCTCGTCGACGTCGCCAGCGGCAAGCAGCGCGTGCTGACCTTCGAGCGGCGGCACGTCAACTCGCCGCGCTGGTCGCCGTCGGGCGACCGCCTGGCCTTCCTCGACGAGGCGCCGACCGGCGAGAAGAAAGAGCCGATGACGCAGATCTGGATCATGCCGATGGATGGCGGCGACGCGCGCCGCGTCACGAGCTCGCCCACCGGCGTGTCGCACTTCGCCTGGCGCCCCGACGGCAACGCCTTCGCCTACGCCGCCACGGATGAGAAGCCGCAGAAGAAGGACCGCGCGAAACACGAGGACGCATTCGAGGTCGGCAACCTCGACTTCCTCGCGCAGGAGTACCCGCTGCCAACGCACCTCTGGACCGTCGACGCGAACGGCGCGAACGCCAAGCGCATCACCTCCGGCACGTGGAGTCTGCCGACGTACCAGCCGCCCGGGCCGATTCCGTCGCCGCTGTCGTGGTCGCCCGATGGGAAGCAGGTTGCCATCACCCGGCAGGAGACGCCCGTCTACGGCGACAGCGATCAGACCACCGTGCAGATCGTCGACGTCGCCACCGGCACGTCGCGCCCGCTGACGAAACAAACGAAGTTCGAGTTCACGCCGCAGTTCTCGCCCGACGGCAGCCGCGTCGCCTACTGGTACTACCGCGACGGCGACGGCGCATCGGTCAACGACATCTACGTCGCCCCCGCGTCCGGCGGCGCGAGCGTCGACGCCACGCGCGGCATCGACCGCAGCTTCTTCCGCCAGCTTTGGATGCCCGACGGCAAGACGCTCCTCGTCGGCGGCCACGACAAAGACCAGACCGCGCTCTGGCTGCAGCCCGCCGCCGGCGGCGCCGCGCGCAAGCTCGACCTGGGCGACGTCAATCCATCGTGGTCGTACTGGGTGGACATGAACGTCGGCCGCGACGGCGCCATCGCCTTCACCGGCAGCGAGCCGTACCGCGCCCGCGAGCTGTACTACATGAGCTCCGCCGACGCGAAGCCGCGCCGCCTGACGTCGTTCAACGACTGGGTCGGCACGCTGGACCTCGGGAAGATCGAGCGCGTGACGTGGAAGAACGACGGCTTTGACGAGGACGGCATCGTCGTCTATCCGCCCGGCTTCGATCCGGCCAAGAAGTATCCGCTCGTGCTCAGCATCCACGGCGGCCCGCAGGCGGCGTCGATCCGCTCGTTCAGCCTCTTCTCGCAGCTCCTGGCCGCGCGCGGCTGGATCGTCTTCTCCCCGAACTACCGCGGCAGCGACAACCTCGGCAACGCCTACGAGCGGGCCATCTACAACGACGCCGGCGCCGGGCCGGGCCGCGACGTCATGGCCGGCGTGGCCATGCTCGAGAAGCGCGGCTTCATCGACGAGAACCGCATCGCCGTCTCCGGCTGGTCGTACGGCGGCTACATGACCTCGTGGCTCATCGGCCACTACGGCCCCTTCCGCGCCGCCGTCTCCGGCGCGGCCGTAAACAACCTCGTGCACGAGTACGTCCTGTCCGACAACAACGTGACCGTGCGCTACTCGCTCGAAGGCTCGCCGTACAACCCGAAGACCGCGAAGGCGTGGGCCGAGCAGTCGCCGATCACCTACGCGCACCTGATCAAGACGCCGACGCTGATCCTCACCGACACCGGCGACACGCGCGTGCCGGCCACGCAGTCGTTCGAGATGTACCACGCGCTCAAGGACAACGGCGTGGAGACGAAGTTCGTGGCCTACCCGGTCGGCGGACACTTCCCCGGCGATCCGATCCGCTCCGCCGACCTTTATCGCCGCTGGATCGACTGGATCGATACGCACTTCAAATGAATGCCCTCGCCCTGTTCGCCGCCGCGACGCTGACGTGGATCTCAGGGTCGACGGTGAAGGTCGAGCAGGTCGTCGGCGACTGCGACTACACGGCGCAGGCGGCGACAGGGCAGTGCAAGCCGACGACGAGCCGCACCGCGACGCGCGCAAAGGTCCTCGGCACAGACCTCGGCGCCTCGTTCGAGTCGAACGGGAAGGTCATCTTCCTCTTCGGCGACAGCATCGGCCCGACCGAGGACTATCAGGCGGGGGACACAATGGCCTCGAGCGCCAGCACCGATCCGGCGGCCGGCCTCTTCGTCGATTTCTTCACCAAGACCGACGGCACCCCGTACTTCGTCAAGGTGCCGGGCGTGAAGCTCGGCGGGAACGAGGTGCCGAACGCCGGGATTCATCTCGACAACGGGACATTCATCGTCTGCCACACGGGCATCGATCGGAATCTCCCGCAGCCTGACATCAACGCCTACGCCGTCTTGACGCGCTTCGACGAGACGACGCGCGTCTTCACGCAGTTGCGCACGCTTTCGTCGAGGCCGAACGGAAAGTTCATCACGCCCTCGCTGCACGCCTCCGGCAGCGACGTCCTGATCTTCGGCCTCGGCGCCTACCGCGCCAGCGACGTTTACCTCGCGACCGTGCCGGCCAGCACGTTCGATACCGGCGCCGGCACGCGCTACTTCAGCGGCATGACCAACGGGCAGCCGCAGTGGTCGACGTCGGAGTCCGCGGCGGTGCCGATCGTGACCGACAACCCGCTCGAGACGGCGACGTACACGCCGTCGATCGGCAACGTGTCGGTCGTTTACACGAAGGATCTCGGCCTCTGGCTGATGACCTACGACGGCGGGCGCCAGTCGCCGGCAACGGGCGGCGTCTACTTCACGTACGCCGCCGATCCCTGGGGCCCGTGGAGCAAACCGCAATTGATCTTCAACCCGCGGCGCGACGGCGCGAACGGGAAGTTCTTCCACGACCCGAGTATCGCGCCGAGCGACGGCCTTACCGGACCGACCATCGGCGGCAACAATCCCACCACCACGCCCGGCGGGCCCTACGCGCCATACATGATCGAGCGCTTCACGAAGGTCAGCGGCAGCACGCTGTCGATTCATTACCTGCTGTCGACATGGAACCCGTACACCGTCGTCGAGATGCGGTCGGACTTCGCCATCGGGCACCCGCGGCGGCGGGCGGCGCGGCACTAGCTGACCACGAACCCCCCGTAGTGCCCATGCGCGTCATCCGGATCGGTGTCGAGCCCGCAGAACTTGTGCGGCATCCCTTGTTTGAGGCTCCACTGCGTGAAGCCGGGCGTTCCCAGGAATCCGACCGACTGCGAAAGCCACGCGAAATCCGAAAGACCCGCGGCGAGCATCGCCGCGCACGTGGCGCCGGAGCCGTAAACGCCCGGGAGGAAGCGCGGACGCAGTTTTCCGTTGATCACCGTGAAGTAGTTCGTGATCGGCCCGGCGATGTCCTCGGCCGTGGCGTTGTAATCGACCGCGAAGTAAATCGCGCTGCCGACCGGCTGCTGCACCTCGGCGACTTGCGCGAGCGCGTCCTTCGCGTCCAGCAGCGCCTGATCGGCGGTGAAGTACGCCGCCTTCGTCCCGGCGTACTCGAATACCACGACGATGTTCAGCCCCGCGGCGCTGATGGCCAGCGCTTCTTCACGGGTGAGGCGGCTGGCGCTGCTCTTGTGGCTGCGGTAGTAGCGCGCCACGAAGGTGAAGCCGAGCTGCGCCAGGCAATGTGCTGCGGACGGTGTGACGGGGGAGGAGGAGTCGACGCCGCAATTAATGTCACCCACATTCCATGGAGTGACGGATCCGCGTCTTTTGTTACCGGTCGCGGTCGAGAACGAAGTCGAGCGCCATCTCCAGCGCCTCCTTTGCCGGCGAGTCGGCGAAGGGCAGGAGCGCGGCGCGGGCACGGCCGGCGTAGTCGCGGGCGGCGGCGCGCGTCTCCTCGAGCGTCCCGTACTTTTGCACGAGGCGGAGGATCTCGGCCGGGTCGCTGTCGAACGTCTTCGTCGAGGCCACGCGCGCGACCATGGCCCGCTCGCTCTCCGTGGCCCGCGGCAGGGCCAGGATCAGCGGCAGTGTGACTTTGCCTTCCTTCAGATCCGACAGCGCCGGCTTGCCGAGGACCTCCGTGCTGGAGGTGAAGTCGAGGAGGTCGTCGATCAGCTGGAAACAGACGCCGAGGTTGAATCCGTAGTTGAACAGCGACGTGGCAGAGCTCTCGGGGACGTCGACGAGATACGCCGGAATGCGGCAGCAGGAGCCGAAGAGCGCCGCCGTCTTGCGGCCGACGATCTCGAAGTAATCGTCGCGGGTGATGTCGGCGCGGCCGTTGGTCTCGAGCCCGAGGATCTCGCCCTCGATCATGCGGATCGTCACGTTCGACAGGAGCCGCAGCACGTCGAGGTTCCCCTCGGCCAGGGCCATGTTCATCGAATGCGTGTAGAGGTAATCGCCGACGAGAACCGTGAGGTTGTTGCCCCAGCGGTAGTTGATCGACGTCCGCCCGCGCCGGATCGCGGCCTCGTCGATGATGTCGTCGTGCACGAGCGTGGCGGTGTGAATGAACTCGATCACCGCGCCGTAGATCACGTCGCGGTAGCCGTCGTAGCGGAGCATCTTCGAGACGAGCAGCAGCAGGGCAGGGCGAAGACGCTTGCCGCCGCCGCCGAGAATGTGCTCGCCGACGTCGTGGATGGTCTGGATCTGCGATTGGAAGTTGCGGCGCAGCTCTTCCTCGACGAGCTGCAGCTTCGGCGCGATCAGGTCGACAAGCCGTTCTGCACGCGAGAGTTGCTCGTTGACCGTCACGCCCGCAAGGATAATCGATGCCGGATGGCGGCTCAACCGCGGTAGTTGGTGAACTGCAAGGGGATGCCGAAGTCGCCTTCCTTCACGAGCGCGATGGCCTTCTGCAGGTCGTCCTTGTTGCGGCCGGTGACGCGCACCTGATCGCTCTGAATCGACGCCTGCACCTTCAGCTTGGCGTCCTTGATCGTCTTGACGATCGCCTTCGCTTTCTCCGTTTCGATGCCTTGCACGATCTTGACGTGCTGCCGCACCGTGCCTCCCGCGGCCGGCTCGACTTTGCCGTAGTCGAGCGCCTTCAGGGCCACGTGACGTTTGACGAGCTTCGTCTCCAGGATGTCCTTGACGCTGCGCAGCTTCCCCTCGTCGTCGGAGAGGAGGACGATCTCCTCCTTGGCCAGCTCGATCGAGCTCTTGCTCCCTTTGAAGTCGAAGCGCTGGGCGAGCTCCTTCTGCGCCTGCTGCACGGCGTTGGCGACTTCCTGCATGTCGGTTTTGGAGACGACGTCGAAGGAGAACTCTTGCGCCATTACTGCTGCACCACCTGAACGCCGGCCGGTACCGCGAAACGGAACATGTCCGGCGATGTGGCCCGCTTGTGGAAGCCGGCGAACGAGAAGGTCGTCTGATTGCCTTCGCGGTCGGTGTACGACACGCTGCGAATCGTATGCGACGGCGCGTCGATCGACACGACGACGTTGCGGATCATGGCCGCGCCGCTCCTCGGCTGCAGCGTCGTCGTCACGGTGTTCCCCCGCGCCGTCTCCTTCGTCACGAAGGCGCGGTCGCGCGCGGCGGGGTCGCCGATGATCAGGAACGGCAGCTCGGCGCGGCGCTCCGCGTCGAGGTCCGCCACCGTCACCTGCTTGTCGGCGGGGATGTAGAACCACGAGCGCGAGCCGTCGAAGACGAAGAGCTTCTGCTCCGGCCGCGTGTAGCTCCAGCGCATCTGCGGCAGCGTGCCGAAGACCACCGTGCCGCCCTCGCTCTGGCTGTTCTTGAATCCTTTGGGGGTGAACTGCTGGGTGAAGCTCGCCTCGCTGCCGGGGAGATTGGCGGCCACGCGGTCGATTTCCGCCGCGTTCATCGACACGGCGAGCGTAAGGGTCAAAAGAAGGGTCTTGATCATGATTTAGAGCTTTTCGACTTCGATCGAAACGATGGCCGAGCTGACCACGAAGATCCGCTCGTTCTTGCTTCGATCGTCCGGGTATAGATAGAAGCCGCTTTTTTCCGGGTTGTAGTGCGCGGTACCGCGGATGACTTCGCCATCGGCGAATTCCACTGCAATCGTGCTGCCGGTGGCCGGCTCCAGCATCTCCTCGGGGGCCGTGCGCGGGAAGAAAACGGCTTTCATCTCGCCGAACGGAACGTCGTCGGACGCGCCGTTGCGGTCGACCGTGAACAACTGCCGGTCGGCATCGACGGCGGCGAGCGTCGCGCGCTCGGTGCGGCCGTCGCGGTAGCGAAGGACCACCTGTGAATCAGCCATCAGAACAGTTCGAGACCCCAGAGATCGTGGAGATGAATGATACCTTCGAGCCGCCCCGATTCGTCGGCGATGAACAGCGAGGTAATCTTCCGCTCTTCCATCACTTGCAGCGCCGCCGAGGCGAATTCGTTGCCGGCGATGGTGATCGGGTCCGCGGTCATCGATTCCCCCGCGGTCCGGCGCACGATCAGGTCGTCTTTCTCGAGGAGGCGGCGGAGGTCGCCGTCGGAGATCGCGCCGCGCAGCACGCCGCCGTCGTCGACGACCGCGGTGATGCCGAAGCGCTTTTTCGACATCTCGTAGATGGCGTCTTTCATCGAGGCGTCGAGACGGACGGCCGGGATCTGCTCGCCGCCGTGCATCAGGTCGGCGACGCGCTGGAAGCGCTTGCCGAGCTTTCCGCCGGGATGCAAAAACGCGAAGTCTTCTTCCTTGAAGCCTTTGCGCAGCAGAAGGGCCATCGCCAAGGCGTCGCCCAAGGCGAGGGTGGCGGTGGTCGATGCCGTGGGGGCGAGGCCGAGCGGACACGCCTCCTGCGGGATGGCGGCGGAGAGGTGGAAGTCGGCGCCGCGCGCGAGGGTCGAATTCGGGTTGCCGGTGATGGCGACGATGTGGGCGCCGATGCGCTTGAGGCTCGGCAGCAGCCGCACGAGCTCCTCGGTTTCGCCGGAGTTCGAGATCGCCAGCGCAACGTCCCCCTTCACGACCATGCCGAGGTCGCCGTGGATGGCCTCGGCGGGATGAAGGAAAAAGGAGGGCGTGCCGGTCGACGCCAGCGTGGCGCCGATCTTCTTGCAGATGATGCCGGACTTGCCGAGGCCCATCGTGACGACGCGGCCCTTGCAGGCGTCGATCAGCTCGACGACGTTGACGAAGGCGTCGTCGAGGTGCTCGATAAGGCTCAGGATCGCCGCCGCCTCGACCTCGAGCACGCGCTTGGCTTCGGCAATTGCGGGGTGGACGTCGGCCGCGGGCATTGGGCGCAGTCTAGCGCAGTCTGGTCACCGCGAAATGTGGGGGAGAGGGGCAGCGCGCGTAAGGAGACACGCCGAGGTGGGCGGTTCTTTCGGACGCAACTGCAGGACAATGCCCGCGACGCCGCAATCGTCGCCGTCGCCACCTGCGCGGCCGCTCCTGCGCGCTCTCGATCGCGGCAAGACCTTCGTCATCACGCGGAACGGTGTGCCGGTGGGCGAGCTGATTCGCTGCGCGGCGAACGTTCGTTGCTGCCGACGTCGCAGTCGCGGCGTTCGTAGGGAGTCCACGCATCCGATTCAAGCGTCTTCGCCGGGACGTCGATCACCTGATCGATCAGGCCCCCCCGCGCCGCGTGGCTGACCGGCGTCACCCACGTGGGCTGATCGACACCTTGAACAGATTGAGCCCGACGCCTTGGCTCGCGCGTACGGTGGCGTTTACGCGGACAGCGTCCGCACCGAGCGCTCCTGCGGCAGCAAGCATCGGTACAGGAAATCGCAGACGGGTACGTCGACGCCGCTCTCCGCGGCCATGCGCACGACCGCGCCGAGCTGCGCGTCGAGCTCCGAGGGCTTGCCGTCCATCATGTCGCGCTGCAGCGAGGTCGTGGCGTCGGCGGGAAGGCCGTCGAGGCGCTCCATCGTCCGCTCGAAAGCGTCGGCGGGGAGCGCCGCGCCGCGCGCGGCGGCGACGGCGAGGATCTCGCGAATGCACCGCTCGGCGAGCTCGCGCGTCTCCGGCATGGCCCGCCAGACACTGACCGGAACGCGCGTAATCGCGCCGATACCGCTGCCCGGCACGATGAAGAGGAACTTCGACCACATCGAGCGATGGATGTCGGGCGGGATCTCCGCCTTCACACCGGCGCGCACGAGCGCCTCGCAAAGCCGCTCCAGCCGCGCGCTCGGGCGGTTGTCGAGCTCTCCGCACATGAGGAACGGCTCCGCGCCGACGTGGCGGATGTGCCCGTTCCCGACGAGGAAGGCGATGATGCCGCAGAGCCCTCCGGAGGCATGCTCGCGGCCGACGATCGCGGCGATCTGCTCCGGCGCCTCCATCCCGTTCTCCAGCGGCACGACAACGGTCTCCTGGCCGATCAGAGAGACGATGCTCCGCGTCGCCTCCGGCACCTGCCACGCTTTGACGCACATCAGCACCGCGTCGACGTTGCCGATCGTCGACGGATCGTTCGTGACCTTCGGATGCTCGACGACGAAGTCGCCCTTTACGCTGTCGACGCGCAAGGTGTCGAATGGCTCGTCCTTCACGACGAACGTGATGTCCTCGCCCGCCGCGGCGAGCCTGCCGCCGAAGTAGCCGCCGACGCCGCCGGCACCGACCACCGCGATTCGCATGCGCCGCGAATTATGGACGACGGCGTTGCCCGCCGCGTACATCAGCGCAATGCTCCCGCTCCTCCTCGCCCTCGCTCTCAGCAATCCGCTCGGCGCGCCGTTCGCCGGCGGCGCCCTCTTCGTCTGGAACGGCGGCAGCGGCCTGCGCGCCGAGGTCTACCGCGGCGTGCAGCCGAAGTCGATCGCGCTGCCGGGCGAGCGCTGCTCGATCGCGCCGGCGGGCGACGTCGCGCTGCTGCTCTGCACGATGGCCGACAGCTCCGTGATCGCCGTGCGCATCGATGCGAATGGCGACGAGATCCCGTCGCGCAGGATGATGCCGCTATCCGGGCCGGTGTCGGTCGCGTGGAACGGATCGAAGTTCCTCGTCGCGTGGGTCGACCACGTCGGGCAGATCACGAATCAGCTCTTCGACCGCGATCTGAACCCTGTCGGCCCGCCGCACTGGCTGTTCCGTTTTTCGCCGAACGACGTGGCGGTGCAGGTCACGACGGCCGGCGACCGTTTCGTCTACCTGATCGAAGAAACGTGGCGCGGCAACTGCGGCATCCCCGAATGTCCGGTGCCGGGTGCGAACGTCAACGTGCAACCCATCGACGCCGCTGGAAACCCGCTGCCCGAGGTCGTCGTCGCGAATCACGGATGGCGGCCGCGGGCGACGACGGACGGGCGGGAGCTGCTGCTCGTCTGGACCGAGTTCCCCCGCGCCGGCATTCACGCCCGGCGCCTCACGCCCGACGGCGCGCTCCTCGGCGACGAAGTCGCGATCGACGGCGGCCCGGCGTACGACGCGTCCGTCGTCTGGGACGGTACGTTCTACGACGTCGCCTTCCGGCGCGAGACCGTTCGCGACCTCGCGCGGGTGAACCGGGATCTCGCAACCGTCGTGCAGCTCGAACAGCCGGGTGGCGTGACGTCGGAGCTCGTCGTCGCCGGCGATCGTCTCCTGCGTGCACGCGTCGAGGGCGGACAGCTCGTCGTCGAGGACCTCTCGCTCCGCCCGCGCGGCCGTGCCGCCAAGCACTAAGGCGTGGCCTGCAGCCACCCGCCCAGGCGCTTGTGCGTGCGCATCCACACCTCGTCGACCGCCCCTTCGCGGAGCATCTTCGTGATCCAAAGCACCTGTCCGGCGTGATTCGCCAGATGCGTGGCCACGCCGATCAGGTCTCCCACGACGATCTTGTACATCTTCGGCTCGGGGGAGGGGTCACCGAGGCGCTCCGGCGTCAGGGCGTTGAACGTCTGTTCCGCCTTCGCCACCATGTCGTCGAACATCTGCAGCAGCTCCGCCTTCGGGATGTGGCGGCGCTCGGCGAACTCCGCCTCGCGGTCGCGCGCGTAGTCGAACCCGCCGATCTGCCGGTTGAGGTAATGGTTCAGCGAGCCGGTCACGTGGAGCACGATATTGCCGACGGAGTTCGACGACTCGTTCGGACGCCACCAGATCTGCTCGTCGTCGAGCATTTCGACGCATTGCCGGATTTCGGCGGGGAAAACGGCCGTGATGCGGGCGCGGAGGGAGTCGAGGACGGCGGCGGCAATCTCGTCAGCCATGATTTGTGTAGAATACCGGCTCTTCATTTGCAACGCCCCCGAAATTCCGTCGAGGACGATTTCATGACAGAACTGCTCTCCACGAATGAAGTTGCGGCCGCGCCGAAGGCGCGCGCGTCGAAGCCCAAGACCCTCCCGGTCGAGCCGAGAACCGCCATCTGGAACCCGTCGGCCGAGGAGATTCGCCGTTACGCCGAGGCCATGCCGAACGCGCGGATCACCGAGTGGGGGAACGTCAACGTCGCCACCCGCGTCGTCTCGCGGTCGAAGCTGTCGACGTTCATCGCCACCGACCGCTCCGCGGAGCATTCGGACCAGACCATCTCCCGCGCCGAGTACGACCGCGTTGCCAGGTTGCAGGACGACTACATCCGCAACACCGACATGCTCATCGTCGAAGGCTACATCGGCAACGACCCGGAGTTCCGCGTGCCGGCGCGCCTGATGATGGAGAAGGCCAACGCGAACGTCGCGGCCATGCAGCAGATCCTCTACTACCCGGCCACGGCCGCGGAGCTCGAGCACTTCGAGCCGAGGCTCACCGTCATCTACACGCCGAATCTGCCGATGCCGGGCTATCCGGACGACCGCCTCATCGCCGTCGACCTCGAGAATTACATCACCCGCGTCTTCAACTCCGACTACTTCGGCGAGTCGAAAAAGGGCGGCCTCAGGATGTGGAACAAGCTCGTCTACGAGCGCGGCGGCCTGGCGCTCCACGCCGGCTGCAAAGTCATCCCGGTGGCGGGCGGCACGCGCGTCGGCCTCATCGTCGGCCTCTCCGGCACCGGCAAGACGACCACGACGTTCACCAAGCAGAACAACTCCCAGCCGGTGCAGGACGACTTCTGCGCGCTCATGCCCGGCGGCAAGGTCTATGCGACCGAGAACGGCTGCTTCGCCAAGACCTTCGGCCTCAATCCGAATGACGAGCCGACGATCTACTACGCCTGCGCCTCGCCGCACGCGTACCTCGAGAACGTCTCGCAGACCGACGGCGGCAAGGTCGACTACTTCGACACCTCGTACACGCCGAACGGCCGCGCCGTCATCCGCATGCAGGACATCGCCGGCGCCGCCGACGCCCGCGACGTCAAGAAGGTCGACTTTCTCCTCATCCTCAACCGCAACGAGAACATCATCCCCGCCGTGGCCAAGCTCGAAGGGCCGCTCGCCGCCGCCTACTTCATGCTCGGCGAGACGAAGGGGACGAGCGCGGGCGGCGCGGCGGAAGCCGGGAAGTCGCTGCGCGTTCCCGGCACGAATCCGTTCTTCCCGCTGCTGCACGCGTATCAGGGGAATCGGATGAACGAGCTGATGAAGTCGAGCCCGATGGAGGTGTATCTGATGAACACCGGGCGCATCGGCGGCGACGACAAGGACGAGCGCTCGAAGAAGGTTCGTATCCAGCACTCCTCGGCGATTGTGAAGGCCATCGCCGAGGGGACGATCGCGTGGGAGCGCGACCCCGACTTCGGCTATCTCGTGGCCACGCACGTACCGGAGCTCGACGACGCCGACTACCTGCAGCCGAAGCGGATGTACGAGCGGCAGGGGAGGCTCGACGAGTACAACGCCCTCGTGGCGAAGTACATGAGCGACCGGCGCGAGTACCTGCGAAAGTGGAAAGGCCTTTCGGAAGAGATCGTTAGCGCGATCTGACATCGCGGCCCGGGCCCCTGTTTGTGTTAGCCTATCGGCACCAACACAGGGGGAATCATGCGACTCGGCGCTCTCGTTCCGGTCTGCCTTCTCGCGGCATCGATGCACGCCGCGGTGACGACGACGCCGAAAGTCCCCGCGCCGTCGGTGCTCCGCCCGCCGCAGCGAACGACGCTTCGCCACCATCCGCTGCGCCCCGGCAACCTCGTGACGGACCTCGACGCGCGCGTGCTGGCCGCGCTGTTCGCGTCGATTACGGCCAGCGATTTCGACTTCGCCGTGCGCACCGGCGAGGTGGGACTCTGCGAAGGGAGCACCTGCAGCGTGCCGGTGACGATCAAGCTTCCCGAGACCGCACCGCCGATGAAGATCGCCATCGCGGTTTCCAACGCGAAGGGCGAGATCTCCGAGGTGCGCCACGCCGAGTGCGTGACGCAGCAGTGCACGATCCGATTGGTGCTCGAGCGCGGGCGGAACACGATCGCGGTCGGCGCGGGCGATGCGATCTCGCAGACGGCCGGGATCACGCTGACCACGGTGGAGGCGAGCCCGAACATCTCGATCAGCCAGAAGGCGAAGACGGAGTGGTTCTGAGCCGGTGTCATTCCGAGCGCAGCGAGGAACCTCCTACGGTAGGGGGTCCCTCGCTTTGCTCGGGATGACACGAAGGATCCACCACGTCGCGAGAATCAGCACCGCGTCCAGCGCAAATACCCACCACCGCGGAAACACCCACGTCGCCGAGACGGCGAAGATGTAGCCGAGCGCCGCGGTCAGAAAGCCGACCGCGCGAATCCACTGCCGCTCGGCGCGCTGCAGCACCGCGCCGGCCAGAATGAGGCCGGAAATCACCACTAGCAGGATGGCCGTGTCGCTCACGGCCGCACGCCGATCGACATCACGATCGCCGTCGACGCGAACCCCGTCGACGCCACGTACGGCTGCCGATTCCGCTCCTCGTATCCGATCCGGCGCCAGAAACGCTCCGCCGCCTCGTTCTGCGCCAGCACGGCGATCCAGAGCTTCGTCGCGCCCTGCTCCGCCAGCCACTCCACGAGCTCCTTGTGAATTCGCGGGCCGAGGCCGCGGCTGCGCTCCGCCGGATCGAGGAGCAGCAAGCCGAGCCACCACTCCGAAGGCTTCCGCGGTTCGGGGAGGAGCAGCGCGAAGGCGGTGAGGCGATCGCCGTCGAACACGCCGAAGCAGGCGGTGTCGTCCGCCGACGACCCGGGGATCGCGAACGTCAATTCCTTCTCCGCAAGGTCGGGCGCGGGCGGCTCACCCTCGGTCAGCACGAAGAAATCGGCGCAGCGCTCGAAGAGGCGCTGGACCTGCGGCGCGTCGGCCAGTTCGAGTCGCGCAATGCTCGTCACGGTGTCAGCTCGCGCCACATCTCGATCACCGTTCCGCGGCGGTGCTCGACGTAACCCTGGCGCCGCCAGAATCGCTCCGCGGCGACGTTTTGCGTCTGCACGACGATCCACAGCTTCGTTCCGCCCTGTGCGGCGATCCAATCGAGTAACTCGCGGTGGATCTGCGGCCCGAGGCCGCGGTTGCGCTCCGCCGGATCGATCAGCAGCAGGCCGAGCGACCACTCCGGCGCCTTCGGGTAATTTCGAGCGAGCCCCATGAACGCGATGAGACGGTCGCCCTCGAACACGCCGAAGTTGAACGTATCGTCGAGGGTCTTCCCCGGCGCAATGGCGGTGATCTCCTCCTCCGCCACGCCGGCGCCCTGGATCAGCTCCCAAAACTCCGAGCAGCGCTCGAACAGCCGCTGGACGTGCGGCGCATCGGCGAGAGTGATCGGCGTGATCATGTCTCGACGTTCAGGAACAGGTAGATCGCGGCGATCGCGAAGAGGATGTTCGCGCTCCACGCGCTCAAGAGTCCCGGCAGGTTCCCGACCTCGCCGAACTTCGTGAAGATGCTGTAGACGCCCCAGTAGGCGATGCCGAGGAGGAGGGCGATGAAGAAGCCGTAGAGCGCGCCGCGGCGGCCCATGCGGAAGGCGAACGGCAGCGCGATGAGCGCCATGACCACGCTGATGAACGGCCACGACGTCTTCTGGTACAGCTTCACCGTCAGCTCCTCGGCCGAATATCCGGAGCGGCGGATCGTCTCGATGTACCGCCGCAACTGCGCGAACGTCATCTGCTCCGGCGACTTCACCTCCATCGCGAAATCGTCCGGGCGCTCGGCGTAATACAGCCGCAGCGGCGCCACGATCGGCGAGTACACGGTCCTCCCGTCGTCGCTGAACGAGCGCATCCAGCCCCCCTGGAACACCCATCCCTTGCCGTCCCACGTGGCCCGCTCGGCGTAGACGCGGCGCGTCAGGCGGAACTCCGTCGGATGGAACTCCAGCACCTGCACCTGCGAGAGCTGCTTGGCGTTGTTGTCGTAGGAGAGGAAATTGATGATGTAGCGGCCGTTCTTGCCGAGGAACCAGAGCTTTTGCTGCTGCGTGGCGGCCTGCATGGCGATGGGGCCCTTGCCGCGGATCTTGTTGTAGAGCTGATCGCGGCGCTGGTTCGCGTACGGCAGGACGAAGTCGAGCATCAGGTAGGCGAGGACGGCGATGATCGCGGCGATGAAGACCACCGGCAGGGCCACGCGGTAGAGCGACACCCCGCCCGATTTGAGCGCCGTCACCTCGTTGTTCTTCGACAGAATCCCGAACGTCACCAGCGTCGCCACCAGCACGGAGATCGGCAGCGTCCAGTGCAGAATCTGGAAGATGGTGAAGCGGTAGTACGCCATCACCGTGTGGAAGGCGATGGCGTTCGCGCGGATGTCGTGCGCGAGGTCGGTGTAGTCGACGATCACGAAGAGCGCCACCGTCGAGATCAGCACCAGCGCCAGAATCTTGGCGAACTCGCGGAGGATGTAGCGGTCGAGAATGTTCGGGAAGGTGATGTCGAGCCGGTTGAGGATCACCGGCTCCCCATCGACGGCATCGACGGCGATCTGCGCCGCGGAGACGACCGGCGCCGGCACGGACTCGCGGCGGCGGCGCAGCGCGTCCGGAATCCGGCGCCAGAGCGGCGTGCGGTCCGACTTGAAGCCGGTCTCGCGGTTCGCGCGCGCCAGGAGCCAGACGCCGAACGCGAGGAGGATGACGTTCGGCGTCCACATGCCGACGGCGGGGGAGACGCGGCCGCTCTGCGCCATGGCCTCGCCGTTGTTGATGAGGATGTAGTAGAACAAGATGATCGCGATACTTAAAGAAAAGCCTGAGCTTTTGCCGCCGCGCCGGTTCGTGATCCCGAGCGGCAGCCCGAGGATTCCGAAGACGAGGCAGGCGAACGGGATGGCGAACTTCTTGTGGATCTCGACCTTGGTCATCCGGTAGTCGACCTCGATGGCCGGACCCTTCATGTGCGCGTCGACGTTGGCCCGGTCGAGGAGCTCGCGGAGGTTCATCTCGCGCAGCGACCGGATATAGACGCCTTGCTCGCCGGAGAATTTGTCCGGCAGCTTCATCCGCTGGGTGGCATTGATGGTGCGGTCGTAGCGGTCGGGCTTCCGCGGGTCCCAGAGGTGCGTCTCGGCGTTGTTGAGGTTCATCCAGACCTGTTTCGACGGTCCGACGATGGAGAGCGTGCCGCTCTCGGCGACGATGACTTTCGTCGAGGAGCGCCCTTGCGAGAACGGCAGGGCGTTCTCCGCGGCGGCCGCCGCTTCGACCTGCTGCTGGACCGTGGCCGGCGCCGGCTTGGCCTCGTCGGGCGACCGGCTGTCGGCGACGAAGACGCCTTTCCAGAGCCCGCTCGCAGGGTCGATGTCGTTGACGTAGATGATGAGGTTCTCGTATTCGGCGTAGAAGACGCGCGGCTTGATCTCTTTCTCGATCGACGAGGTGAAGACCTCGGCACGCAGCGCGGCGAGCTGGGTGTTGCCGCGCGGCAGGATGAAGTTCATCAGCCAGAAGTTGAGGAGAAATGTCAGGAAGCTGAAGAGAAAGACCGGGCGGTAGATCGTGCGCGTGGAGATCCCGAGGGCGCGCATGGCGATGATCTCGGAGTCGGCGGAGAGACGGCCGATGGCGATGAGGATCCCGAACAGCAGCGACATCGGCACGGTCAGCACGACGATGTGCGGCAACGACAGCAGCAGGAGCTTGCCGACAACGGCGCCCGGGAGGGAGCGCTTGATGATCATCCCGGCGAAGTCGAAGAGGCTCCGCATCAGGATGATGAAGGTGTAGAAGGAAAAGCCGAGCACGGTCGGCGCGATCATTTCCTTGAAGATGTATCGGGAGAGGATCTTCATCAGTTTCCACAGCGTCTGTTAAGAAGGATTATGTTAATCGCGCGGTGATCTCCACCACGTCGGATAATACTGCCGCCGCCGTCGGCAACGACCCCGCTCCCTTCCCGGCGAACAACATCTCTCCCACCGCGCGTCCACGGATCAGCACGGCGTTGTTCTCGTCCTTCGCCGCGGCGAGCGGATGCTGCTCCGGTAGCTCGCGCCGTTCGACGCGCAGCTCCACGCCGCCGCCCACGCGCCGTGCCGTGGCCACGTGCCGCACGACGCTGCGCCGCGAGCGCGCCCCCTCGACCTCGGCGAGCGTGACGTCGCGGATTCCGTGCACGCGGACGGAGCGCACCGGCGCGTCGAAGCCCACGCCGGCCAGGATCCGCAACTTCTGCGCCGCGTCGTGGCCGTCGATGTCGAGCGACGGATCGGCCTCGGCGAACCCCTTCGCCTGCGCGTCCGCGAGCGCGGCGCCGAGCTCGAGCCCGTCGTCCTCCATCCGCGTCAGGACGTAGTTGCACGTCCCGTTGAGAATCGCCGAGATCGACTCGATCGAGTCGCCGGCCAGGCCGCGCTCGAGCGCGCGCACGACGGGCACGCCGCCGCAGACGCTGGCCTCGAATCCGATGCGAACGCCGCGGCGGCGGCCGGCGGCGAAGAGCTCGCGCCCCTCCGCCGCCAGCAGCGCTTTGTTCGCGGTGACGACGTTGCGTCCGAGGTCGATGGCGCGGCGGAGGTACGCGCCGGCGCAATGCACGCCGCCGACGAGCTCCACGACGACGTCGACGTCGGCGTCGATCACGTCGACCGCCGAGGTCGTCAGCAGCGACCGGTCGACGCCGCGAGGTTTGTCGACGTCGCGCACGAGGATTTTGACGATCTCGAGCTCGACGCCGTTACGCGCGCGGATGCGCCGGCGCTCGCGGTCGACGAGCTCGACGAAGCCGCGGCCGACGGTCCCGCAGCCAAGGAGTCCGATGCGCGCGCGCATCAGGCCACCTCCTCGCAGGCCACTTCCAACGCCGCGTCGAGGGCTTCGATGAGGTCGCGCACGTCCTCGAGGCCGGCCGACAGCCGGATCAGGCCGTCGCCGATGCCGACGCGCCGCCGCACCTCCGGCTCCATCGAGGCATGCGTCATGGTCGGCGGATGACAGAAAAGCGAGCGCACGCTGCCGAGGGACTCGGCGAGGGTCCAGAGCTTCACCTCTTTCGCGAATGCCTTCGCCGCGTCGAGGCCGCCGCCGATCTCGAAGGAGACGATGGCGCCGAAGCGCGCCATCTGCCGCCGCGCCACGGTGTCGCGGTCGGGATAGAAGACCCGCTCGACGCGCGGATGTTCGCGCAGGAACGCCGCGATCTGCTCGGCGTTCGCGCAGTGTTTGTCGACGCGCAAGCCGAGGGTCTTGACGCCGCGGAGGATGAGAAAGCAGTCGTTCGGGCCGGGGACGCTGCCGACGGCGTTCTGGAAGAACTTCAGCTCGGTCCAGAGGGCTTCGTCGTCGGTGATGACCGCGCCGCCGAGCGCGTCGCTGTGGCCGTTGATGTACTTCGTCGTGGAGTGGATGACGATGTCGGCGCCTAAGGCGATCGGCTGCTGCAGCACGGGCGTGGCGAAGGTGTTGTCGACCACGGTCAGGACGCGGTGGCGCTTGGCGATGGCGGCGCACGCGGCGATGTCGGTCACGCGCACGAGCGGATTCGACGGCGTCTCCAGCCAGAGCAGCTTGGTTTCGGGGCGTATGGCGCGGTCGATGGCGTTCAGATCGCAGGCGTCGACGAAGGTGAAATCGACGCCGAATTTCTGGAAGAGCTTCGTGAAGATGCGCCACGCGCCGCCGTAGAGGTCCTGCGTGGAGACGACGTGGTCGCCGGCGCGGAGGATCGACAGGACGTTGTGGATGGCGGCCATGCCGGTGGCAAACGCGAGCCCGTATCGCGCGCCTTCGAGCGCCGCGAGGTTCTCTTCGAGCGCGCGGCGCGTGGGGTGCTCGGTGCGCGAGTAGCCGTAGCCGCCGCGGTGAACGCCGGGCTCGGCCTGGCGGAAGGTGGAGGTCTGGTAGATGGGGGTGCAGACGGCGCCGGTCTCATCGTCGCGATGGCCGGCGTGGATGGCGAGCGTATCGAAGCGGTACATGCGTGTGCCCTCCTACGGCACTGACACGATCAGTGGATGGAGAAAAACAGACGGAGGGACCCGAGCGGCAGACGACGCCTACGCGCCAGCGCTCGGGCTGCGCATCACCATTCGGCCCATGAGTGTGGCGGTGACGCGGTGCATGTTGGGCGCGGACGGTAGCATAATCGGGGGAAAGAGAACAAGTGGGTGGTGGGTCACGGGTGACAGGTCACAGGTGACGGTTCACAGCTGTCACCCGTCACCTGTCACCCGTCACCTGTCACCTGTGACCTGTCACCCGGAGACCCATGCACGCCGTCATGCAAGACTTCCCCCTCACCCTCCATCACATCGTCTGGCGGATGGAGAAGCTCTTCGCGCGCAAACCGATCGTGACGAAGCGCGAGCAGGGGCTGCACCGCTACACCTACGCCGACCTGGCCGCCCGCGCCCGGCGCCTCGCCGCCGCCCTCACCCGCCTCGGTGTGCAGCGCGGCGACCGCGTGGCCACGCTGGCGTGGAACAACTACCGCCACGTGGAGCTCTACTACGCGGTGCCGTGCATGGGGGCGGTGCTGCACACGCTGAATCTGCGGCTCTCGCCGGAGCAGCTCGCGTTCATCGCCAACGACGCCGGCGACTCGGTGATCGTCGTCGACGAGTCGCTGCTGCCGCTCCTGGAGACATTCCGCAACGACGTTCGCACGCTGCGGCACGTGATCGTCATGAACGACGACGACTACGAGACGCGCCTCGCCGCCGAGTCGCCCGACTTCGTCTGGCCCGAGCTCGACGAGCGCGCGCCGGCGGCGATGTGCTACACCTCGGGCACGACCGGGCATCCGAAAGGCGTCGTCTACAGCCACCGCTCGACGTTCCTGCACTCGCTGTCGATGCAGTTGGCCTCGACCATCGCCATCGACGAGCACGACGTGCTGCTGCCGATCGTGCCGATGTTTCACGCCAACGCCTGGGGCCTCCCCTACGCCGCGGCGATGGCCGGCGCGTCGTTCATCCTCCCCGACCGCTGGATGGGCGACGCCGAGGCGATGATCGAGCTGGCCATCGACGAGAAGGCCACGTGGATCGGCGCTGTGCCGACGATCTGGGTGGCCATCCTCTCCCGCCTCAACGGCCGCAAGCTGCCCGTGCGCGAAGCCATGTCGGGCGGCTCGGCGGTGCCGCGCGCGCTCTTCGAGTCGCTCGACCGCCACGGCGTCAGTCTCGTGCACGCCTGGGGCATGACCGAGACCTCGCCTCTCGCGACCTACTGCCATCCGCGCTCGTGGCATGACGGCGACGTGATGTCGATCCGCGTCACGCAAGGCCCGCCGGTGCCGGGCGTGGAGCTGCGCATCTGCGATCTCGACAGCGGCGCGGAGCTGCCGTGGGACGGCGTGGCCTTCGGCGAGATCCAGGTGCGCGGGCCGTGGGTCTGCGCCGGCTACCACAACGGCGCCGACGCGACGCGCATGACGGATGACGGCTGGTTCCGCACCGGCGACGTGGCCACGGTGTCGCCAGACGGCTACGTGACGATCGTCGACCGCGCCAAGGACGTGATCAAGTCGGGCGGCGAGTGGGTGTCGTCGGTGGAGCTGGAGAACGCCATCATGGCCCATCCGAAAGTGCTCGAGGCGGCGGTGATCGGTCTCGCCCATCCGACGTGGCAGGAGCGTCCCGTCGGCTTCGTCGTCCCGCGCCCGGAGTTCCGCGGCGATCTTTCTGCCGAGGAGATCCTCGGACATCTGTCGCAGCACTTCATGAAGTGGTGGATCCCGGACGAGATCCGCTTCATCGACGAGGTGCCGAAGACGTCCGTCGGAAAGTTCGACAAGAAAGCGCTGCGGGCGCGGGCGGAGCCGCTCCGGGCAACGTCGTCCTGACCGGACGCCGCACTGCGTCCACGCCGCGCCGCATTGGCACACGCCCCGTGTACCAATGGATCCATGCCGCGCCACATTGGATCCACGCCGCGCCACATTGGTACGTGCCGCGTGTACTAATGGTTCCACGCTGCGCCGCATTGGTACACACCTCGTGTACCAATGGGTCCATGCCGCGCCGCATTGGCGCATACGCCGTGTACCAACGGGTCTACGCCGCGCCGCATTGGTACACACACCGTGTACCACTGGGTCTGTGCTGCGCCGCATTGGTACACACGCCGTGTACCAATGGGTCCGTGCCGCGCCGCATTGGTACACGTCCCGTGTACCAATGGCGCACACCGCCGGTTACAGGGTTTTCCGAAAGCGGATGCCGCTGCGCGTGAAGCCGATGCCCTCGTAGAACGCGTGCGCGTCGGCGCGATGCAAGCCGGAGCCGACGTTCACGCGCGCGCAGCCGCGGCGGCGGGCGAAGTCGACGAGGTCCTCGACCAGAGCGCGGCCGACGCCGCGGCGGCGCGCGTTGCCGCTGACGACGAGCGCGGTGATGAGGCCGATCGGCTCGTCGTGCTCGAGGCCGGGATGCACTTGCAGCGAGCCGACGCCGAGGATCGTCTCGCCGTCCGCGAAAATGCGCACGGTGAAGTCGTCGCGCGCGGCGAGCGTCGCCAGACGCGCGCGGGCCTGCGCCTCCGTCGTCGGATACCCGAGCTCGCCCAGGAGCGCGGCCACCTGCGCCGCGTCGGCGGCGGTCGCGTCGCGGATCACGCTTCCGACTCGAGCCGCCGCAGCAGCTCGCGCAGCGCGTCGGCGATCTCGCGCTTCTCCACGTTCGCCTTGCGGAACTGGAGGTTCACGCTGAACGGCAGCGACTTGTCCTTCACCTGCCAGACGAAGTTCTTCGGCCGCCCGGCCGTCTTCTTCGGCGCCGCCGTCTGCCTGCGCACGTCGTCGCGCGTCAGCTCGCCGGCGGCGACGCTGCGAACGATCGTCTCCATCGCCCCTTCATCGCCGGCGCGGGCGATCTGCACGAGCACCGACTTGTTCGAGATCCCGGCCTCGCGGCACATGGCCCGGATGCGGTCGGGGATGTCGTTGATCAGCAGCGTCTCCGTCACCGTCGTGCGCGACTTGCCGATGACCGTCGAGATCCGCTCGTGCGTGTAGCCGAAGCGCTGCTGCAGCAGGAGCAGCCCCTCCGCCTCCTCGAAGGGCGTCAGGTCCTTGCGCTGGATATTCTCGATCAGCGCGATCTCGAGCGTTTCCTTGTCGTCGGCGTCGAGCTCGATGGCCGGGATCTCGTCGAGGCCGGCCAGCGTGGCCGCGCGATACCGCCGTTCGCCGGAGATGATCTGGTAGCGGCTCGGGGCGATCTGGCGCACGAGGATCGGCTCGAGGACGCCCTTCTCGCGGATCGACGACGCCAGCTCCTCGATGTTGCCGAGCGAGGTGCGCGGCTGCTCGGCGTTCGGCTCGATGAGCTGGAGCGGAATCATCGATCCGATGTGCTGTCCCGACCGGCGCGTCAGCTCTTCGACGAAGTGCGCGTCGTGGCGCATGCTGGCGCGCTCGGGAAGTCCTCGTTTCATGGCCATCTCATACCCTCGACAGGATCTCTTCGGACAGCGAGTAGTACTCCATCGCCCCGCTCGACCGAGGAGCAAAGGTGAAGATCGACTCCTTGTACGCCGGGCTCTCCTCGAGCCGGATCGACTTGGTGATGACGGTGTTGAACAGCCGCTCGCCGAAGACCTGCCCGATCTGCTCGTGAATGTCGCGCGCCAGCGTGGTGCGCTTGTCGTGCATGGTGATGACCACGCCGAGGAGCTGCAGATTCGGGTTCGGCCGGGCCTTGATCTTCTCGATGGTCTCCAGGAGATCGTCCGTCCCCTCCAGCGCGAAGTACGACGACTGGATCGGCACGAGGACGTGCGTCGAGGCCACGAGGGCGTTGACGGTGATCATGCCGAGCGTGGGCGGCGTGTCGATGAAGATGTAGTCGTACTCGTTGGCCGCGTCCTTCATCTTGTCCTTGAGCCGGAACGGCCCATCGAGCTCCCCGATGAGCTTCGACTCGAGCTTGGCCAAGGCGATCTTCGACGGCGCCAGCCAGAGGTTCGCCAACTGCGTCGGCACGATGACGTCGGGAAAGGAGAGCTCCTCGCTCACCAGAACATCGAACATCGACTTCGTGACCGACCGGGGGTCGATATACGACATCGTCGAGTTCGCCTGAGGATCGAGGTCGATGAGGAGGGTTTTGAAGCCTTTGTTGGCGACCGCGGCGGAGAGGTTGATGGCGGTGGTGGTCTTGCCGACTCCACCCTTTTGGTTGGCTACAGTGATGATCATCTTGGACTTCTTGGATTGTATCAATGAGCGGTTCGCGGTCGATGTACTACCGCACGCGGACCTTCGGCCGCGGCGGTTCGCCGCAAGCGAGCCGACGCTTCGCGCGGCTCATTGTCGGCGGTCGAAAAATTGCCGCCGTTGCTCGACGCGCGGATCGTGCGCTGTGGGCATGGGCCATCCAGGCTGGTTTGCCGTCGCTGAGCGCCACGAAGATCGGCGCCTCCACCTGCAGCGCGAAGGAGCCGACGCTACGCGCGGCTCATCGCGTGCGCTGTGGGACCACACATGCAGGCTGCCCTGCCGTCGCTGAGCCGCGCGCGAAGCGCGCCGGCTCCTGCACGGCAGATATCGCGGCCGAAGGCCCGCGATATCACATCTTGTACTTCCCCAGATCCTCGACGTCGAGTTGCTCGAAGAGCTTCTTCGTCTTCTCGTCCACGTCCTCGGAATCCGGCGTGATCGTCTGCGCCTGCTCCAGCACCGTCTGCGCCACGAAGATCGGCGCCTCCACGCGCAGCGCCAGCGCGATGGCATCGCTCGGCCGCGCGTCGAGTTCCAGCGTCCGCTGTCCTGCGATCACGCGGATCTGCGCGAAGAACGTCGAATCCCGCAGATCATTGATCACCACCCGCGTCACCCGCCCGTCGAGCTCGGAGATCATATTTTTCAGCAGATCGTGCGTCATCGGCCGCGGCGTGGTCACGTTCTCGAGCTGCAGCGCGATCGCGTTCGCTTCGAAAATCCCGACCCAGATCGGGAGGAAAAACTTCTCCTCCTCGTCCTTGAGCACGACGATCGGCGAGTTCGAGACAGGGTCGAGCATCAACCCTTTGATACTCATCGGAACCAGTGTTGTGTTCATGAACGCTATCCGGCCTCCCACTTTACTCCCAGCATCTCCCGCAGCCAAGCCTGCGCCGGATCGCTCTGCGTCCGCTGGTGCCACAGCATGGTGATGGCGATCTGCGGCATCGGCAGCGGCGACCGGAATACGCGCAGCCCTCGCCCCGCCGCCTCGGCGCGCGCGACGCGCTCGGGCACCAGCGCGACGCAATCGCTCGTCTCCACCACGCGCGGCAGCATCAGCATGTGCGGCACCGTCACCGCGATGCGCCGCGCGAGATTCCGCGCAGCCAGCAGCGTGTCGGTCATCCCCGTGCGCTCGCCGCGCGGGTACATCACCCGCGCGTGCGGCAGCGAGAGGAACGTGCGCAGGTCCATCCGACCGCGAACCTTGGGATGCCGTTTGCGCACGATGCAGACGAAGCGGTCCGTGGCCAGCTTCCGGGCCATGAGCTGCGACGAGAACGTCGTCTCCGGAAACAGGCCGATGGCAAGCTCCGCCTCGCCGTTCTGCAGCGACTCGACCGGCGGCTCGAACAAAGATCCGGTGCGCATCGTGCGGATCGCGGCCTGCGGCGCCTTGGCCAGGATCCGCGGAATCAGCGGCGCCAGAAACGCGAACTCGACGTAGTCGTTCGTCACGATCCGGAACTCGTGCCGCGCCGTGCGGGCGTCGAACGGCGGCGGCTGCTCGAGCGCTTGCCGCAGTTGCGCGAGCGCGGCCGAGATCGGGTCCATGAGCTGCCGCGCGCGCGGCGTCGGCTGCATCCGCCCGTTGCGCCGCACGAACAGCGGGTCGCCCATCAGCCGGCGCAGGCGGCCCAACGCGCCGCTCACCGCCGGCTGGCTCAGCCCCACCTTGTCGGCGGCGCGGGTGACGTTCTGCTCGCGCGCCAGCGCCTCGAACACCAGCAGGAGATTCAGGTCGAGCGACTCCAGCGTCACGCTATCCATAGGCCCGATACTACTCGTACGAACAATCGATGAGCATGATGGCGCCGCGAGCGCTACCTTTGAGGGCATGTACAGACGACCGGCAGTGGCGATCCTCTTCCTGATGCTGGCCTGGCGCGCCGCCGCCGAGCCGCCGCGCCTCATTCCCCGCGAGCTCCTCTTCGGCAATCCCACGCGCTTCTCGCCGCGCCTCGCGCCCGACGGGAAGTCGCTGGCCTGGATTGCGCCGGACGACAAGGGCGTGCTGAACGTTTGGGCGGGCGCGCTCGACGGCAGCGGCGCGAAGCTCGTCACGCACGAGCGGCGTCCGCTGTGGGAGTTCCAGTGGAGCGGCGACGGCACTCGGGTGCTCTTCCCCGAGGATGGCGACGGCGACGAAGTGACCCACATCTTCTGTGCCGACGTCGCCAGCGGAAACGTGCGCGACCTCACGCCCTTCCGCGGCGTGCGCGCGCAGAACGTCATCGTCAGCACGAGAAAGCCGAACGAGATCCTGGTCGGCCTCAACCTCCGCGACCGGCGCCTCTTCGACATGCACCGCGTCAACCTCGAGACCGGCGCGGTGACGCTCGAGGCGGCCAATCCCGGCGACGTCAACTCCTGGACGGTCGACGGGAACTTCGTCATCCGCGCCCTGACGGCCTACGACGCGAACGCAAACAGCGTCGTGCGCGTCCGCGACAGCGCCGCGGCACCGTGGCGCGATCTCCTGGTCATCCCGTTCGAGCGAGCCACAATCGCGGGACAGATCGCCATCGGCAGCCTCGTGGCGGGATTCGCGCCGGGCGGCAAGAGTCTCTACGTGGCCTCGACGCTCCACTCCGATACCGCCCGCCTCGAGCGCGTCGATGCCGCGACCGGCAAGACCCTCGAAGTCATCGCCGAAGATCCGAACGCCGACATCGACGAAGCCTGGCCGCTCGCGTATCCCGCCGTGATGCTCAACCCTCGCACGGGCGCGATCGAGGCCGCGCGCTTCAACTACCTCGAGCCGAAGTGGCGCTTCGCCGGCGACGCCATCGCCGCGGAGATGCAGCGCATCGAGCGCGAGACCGACGGCTACGTCAAGGTCATCGACCGCGACATCGCCGACCGGCGCTGGCTCCTGGTCTCGCATTCGCCCGAGCGGCCTGACTGGTACTACCTCTACGAGCGCCCCTCCAAGACCCTGACGAAGCTCTTCACCACCAAACCGGAGCTCCTCGGCTACACGTTCGCCAAGCCGAAGCCGCTCGTCATCGCCGCGCGCGACGGAATGCAGTTGGTCAGCTACCTGACCCTCCCGCCCGGGAGCGACGGCCGCAACCTCCCGCTCATCGTCTTTCCGCACGGCGGACCTTGGGAGCGGGACAGCATGTACTGGAACACCGAGCTGCAGTTCTATGCGAATCGCGGCTATGCGGTGCTGCAGGTCAACTACCGCGGCTCCACCGGCCTAGGCATCAAGTACTACAACGCCGGCAACGGCCAGCTCGGGCGCGGCATGAACGAGGATCTGTACGACGCCGTGCGCTGGGCCGTGGCCCAGGGCATCGCCGACCCGAAGCGCATTGCCATGCGCGGCGACTCGATGGGCGGCTACGCGACGCTGCGCGCGATCACCACGCATCCGGAGATGTTCGCGTGCGCCGTCGTCGGGGTCGGCCCGAGCGACGTGAAGGCGCTGATCTCCTCGTTTCCCCCGTATTGGGTCGCCGCAACGAATCGCTGGATCCGCCGCATCGGCGACGTCGTTCACGACGAGACGCTGAACCGCGCCATCTCGCCGCTTTACGATGCCGCGAAGATCGCCATGCCGCTCTTTGTCCAGGCCGGAGGCAACGATCCGCGCGTGAAGCTCGAACAATCCGATTGGATCGTGAAGGCGGTGCGCGATGCCGGGCATCCGGTCACATATGTGATGTATCCCGACGAAGGACACGGCATCGATCGCACGGAGAACGCCATCGACCTCTTCGCCCGCCTCGACCCGTTCCTCGCCCAATGCTTAGGCGGCCGCTCCGAGCCCTTCGTCAAAGTCGAGGGCACGTCCGCGGAGGTTCGATGATCAGGCCACGGCTTCGCCGCGCAGCGTGTGGTGCTGGGCCTGATCGATGCGGACGCCGAGCATGCTCCCGAGCATGGGCGGCCGCCCGGCTACGAAGTTGACGACGAAGTTGTCGTCCGTGCGCCCGGCGAACATCGACGGGTCGTTGCGGCTCGGCCCTTCCACCAGCACCGGGAGCACGCGCCCGCGGTACGACTCCAGGCGCTCGCGCTTGATGCGCTCGTGCAGCTCGAAGAGGCGCGTGAGGCGCTCCGAAGCGACCGCGTCGTCGACCGGCGCTCCGAGCTTCAGCGACGGCGTGCCCGGCCGCGGCGAATACTTGAACGCGAAGAGCGACCCGTAGCGGATCTCCTCGATGAGCGAGAGCGTCTGTGCGAAATCCTCCTCCGTCTCGCCGGGGAATCCGACGATGACGTCGGTCGAGAAATGCATTTCCGGGATGGCCTCGCGGATGCGCGCGATGGTCTCGACGTACTTTTCGCGTGTGTACAGCCGCTTCATCCGCCGCAGCACGCGCGACGAGCCCGACTGCACCGGCAGGTGCAGATAGCGCGAGATGTTGGCGTGATCGCGCATGGCCGCGATCATCGAGTCGTTGACCTCGGCCGGATGCGAGGTCATGAAGCGCAGCCGGGCCACGCCGTCGATCTGGGCGACCGCGGCGAGGAGCGCGCCGAAGTCGCGGCCGCTGACGGGGCAGCGGTAGGCGTTCACGGTCTGACCGAGAAGCTCGATCTCCACCCGCCCGCTCGCCCGCACCTCGGCCAGCACATCGTCGAAGGGACGCGAGACCTCGCGGCCGCGCGTCGTCGGCACGATGCAGAACGTGCAGTTCTTGTTGCAGCCTTCGATGATCGTCACTTGCGCTTTCGTCGCCGAGGGACGGTCGAGCGCGAGATAGTCGTAGCGGCGGTCGTCGGGGAAGTCGACGGCGACGCGCTTGCTGCCGCTGAGCACTTCGTCGAGGTAGCCGACGTTTCCAGGGCCCATGACGAAGTCGACCCACGGCGCGCGCTCGCGGATGCGCTCTCCTTCCTGCTGCGCGACGCAACCGCAGACGCCGATCTGCAGCGCGCCGCGCTCCTGCTTCAATTCGCGCAGCTCGCCGAGGCGGGAGAAGACCTTGTGCTCCGACTTCTCGCGGATCGAGCAGGTGTTGAGGAGGATCAGCCCCGCCTCGCGCTCGTCCTCGACGCGGCGCCACCCGCGCAGTTTGAGCGCGCCGGAAAGGCGCTGGCTGTCGAGATCGTTCATCTGACAGCCCCAGGTCTCGATGAAGTAGGTTTGATCCGTCACTGGAGCTTCTTTAACGCGTCGCCCGCGTCCGTCAATTCTTTCCTGGCCTCGTCGAGCCGTTTTTTCGTCTCGCCGAAGCGCGCCACCAAAACCGTATCGCGGCGGTCGAGGTCCGATTCCTCGTAATACGCGAGCTCCAGCCGGCGCAATTCCGCCTCCAGCCCGGCCACCTTTTTCTCGGCGGCGTCGAAGCGCGTCTGCGCGGCGGCGCGGGCCTTGCGCAATTCCTCGAACTTCTCCGTCGTCGTCTTCGTGTCGGACGGCGGCGCCGGCGCAGCCGTTGACGTCGCCGCCGACGGCAGCGCGTTCTTCTTCACGTCGTCGTTCGTGATCACCTTCCCCGTGGGCTTGCGCGGACCGCCGGCGGCCTTCGCCGCTTTCACCAGCGGCGAGTCCTCGGGGGGCTTCGGAGGATCGTCGATGGCGAGCAGTAGAACGGCGGCCAGGAGTGTCATTCCGAGCCGCAACGGCGGCGAGGAACCCCCCCGCCATCGGCGATGGGGATTCCTCGCCATGCTCGGAATGACACGGAGGTTCATGGCGCGCTCGTTCCTTCGCGGCCGTAGCGGTCCTCGATGCGCACGACGTCGTCGAGCTCCGGGGTCGACACCTCGGCCACGTCCGTCTCCTCGACCGCTTCCATCCGATGGATCAAGAGCGGCGGAATGTGAAAGGCCTCCCCTGCCTTGAGCGCGATCTCGCGGCGGTCGCCGTTCGACTCGATCGTCAGCTTCAGCTCGCCGCGCAGCACGTACAGCGTCTCTTCCTTCCGGTTGTGGTACTGCAGCGAGAGGCACTCGCCGCGATTCACGTGCAGGATCTTGCCGGCGTAGCGGTCGCACTTGGCGAAGATGAGCTCATAGCCCCACGGCTTCGGCACCCGCTGGACCTCGGTCGGCTCGAACCAGCTCATACGCTCTTCTGGACCAGCCCCTCGGGAAAGCGCGTGGCCACGCTCTCGATCACGAACTCCTCGATCTCCTGCGCGGTTCTCTTGGTGAGCGCGATGTCGGCGATGCGCTTGGCATCGCGGTAGCGCGCGGCGCGGATCACGTTCTTGATTACCGGCACCGACGACGGGTTCATGGAGAAGGTCTCCAGGCCGAGGCCGAGGAGGACGATCGCGTAGATCGGATCGGCGGCCATCTCGCCGCACATCGACACCGGGATGCCGGCCTTCTTCCCCGCGTCGATCACGCCCTTGATCAGGCGCAGCAGCGCGGGATGCAGCGGCTCGTAGAGATAGCTGACGTTCTCGTTCGAGCGGTCGATGGCCAGCGAGTATTGGATTAGATCGTTCGTGCCGATGGCGAAGAAGTCGGCTTCCTGCGCCAGGATGTCGGCGATGACGGCCGCCGACGGCACCTCGACCATGATCCCCACTTTGAGGTCCTGCCTGTACGGCAGGCCGTCGGCGTCGAGCTCCGACTTCAGCTCGCGGATGAGCGTCTTCACCTGACGCAGCTCCTGCACGCCGGAGACGAGGGGGAACATGATGCGCAGGTCGCCGTACGCGGAGGCGCGCAGGAGCGCGCGGAGCTGCTGCTTGAACATGTCGCGCTTCTTCATGCAGAGGCGCAGGCCGCGCAGGCCCAGGACGGGGTTGTCTTCGCGCGTGCCGATGACTTCGCGCGCGAGCTTTTTGCCGCCGAGGTCGAAGGTGCGGATGACGCAGGCGCGGGGCGCGCACGATTCGACGAGGCTGCGGTAGAGCTGGAAGTGCTCGTCCTCGGTCGGCAGCACGGGCGACTTGGAGATGTAGAGGAACTCCGACCGATACAGCCCGATCCCCTCGGCGCCGAAGCGGATGGCGTCCTTCAATTCTTCGACGAGCTCGATGTTTGCCTGCAGGGTGATGCGCCGCTCGTCCTTCGTCATCGCGGCGAGATCGCGGTTCTCGAGGAGGCGCCGCTCCTGCTCGAGGTGGCGGATGACCCGCGACTGGTACTCCGCGATCATCGCCTGCGTCGGGTTGACGATGATCGTCCCTTCGTAGCCGTCGACGATGATCATCTCTTCGTTGTCGATGATCTTGGTCAGGCGCGGCACGCCGATGACCGCCGGCATGAAGAGCGACTTGGCAATGATTGACGTGTGCGAGGTCCGCCCGCCGGTCTCGCTGGCGAAGCCGACGATGGGGCGGCGGTTGAAGTGGATGGTGTCGGAGGGCGTGAGATCGTCGGCCAGGATGACGACGTCGTGCTTGATCTCGCTCAGGTCGTGGTGGGCAATGCCCTGCAGGTTCTTGAGCACGCGGTCGGCCACGTCCTTCACGTCGGCGACGCGCTCCTTGAGGTAGGTGTCTTCGAAGCTGGCGAAGCGCGCCTGCAGCTCTTCCTGCACCTCGGCCACGGCCCACTCGGCGTTGACCTGCTCGCTCTCGATCTTCGACACGACTTTGTCGTTGAACGACGGGTCGGTGACGATCATGGCGTGCGCTTCGAAGATCTGCGCGTACTCGTCGCCCATGGAGCGGCTGACTTTGTGCTTGAGGTCGAGGAGCTCGTCGCGCGTTTTCTCCCGCGCGGAGTTGAAGCGGCCGACTTCGTCCTCCACCTCTTCGTCGCGGATGGGGACGCGGTACACCGAGGCCTCGCGCTTCTCGATGATGACGGCGCGGCCGATGGCAATGCCGGGCGAGACGCCGATGCCCTTGTAGGTGCGAACGTCGCGGCGCGCCGCGGCCAGGGAGCGTTGGAGGGTGTCGCTGGTCACTGAAGGCATTGTACGGGAAGCGTGCGCCCCTCACCCTGGCGCTGCGCGCCTGTCCCTCTCCCCGCTTGCGGGGAGAGG
>DATDFB010000126.1:0-16136 GCA_036522835.1 Thermoanaerobaculia bacterium
GCGAGCTCGCGAACCCATGCGCCTACGTCCAGGGTCTCGAAGCTCGGCAGCGCCTGAGACAGGCTGATCGAGCGTGTGACTTCGATTCCGTACTCACGTAGAAGAGTCTGCAGAATCCGGGCATCCGGATCGCTGTCTTCCACGAGGAGAATGCGCAGCGGGGGACCGCTGCGGTCGATTGTGATGAAGTG
Source organism: Thermoanaerobaculia bacterium (assembly GCA_036522835.1). Taxonomy (GTDB): domain Bacteria; phylum Acidobacteriota; class Thermoanaerobaculia; order Gp7-AA8; family Gp7-AA8; genus DATDFB01. The sequence continues at coordinate 192 of DATDFB010000126.1, forward strand.
ACCGTTCAGCATGACGTCATCTCCCTGCCGTCAGCGTTCGTGGCCACCGAGAAACACGACGCCCAGCCACGACGTCACGTGCCGCAAGGGGGAGCCACCAACGCAGCCGGCCGTACCGGCCTAGAGGTGGAAGTCGCCGGCCGCCTCGGGCTGATACACGAGCTCCTCGATGCGAAGCCGGCGCGTGCCACGAGGCATCTCCCACGTCACGACGTCACCGGCCCGAAATCCGAGCAGCGCCGTGCCGAGCGGCGAGAGGATCGAGATGCGGCCCTTCTCGAAGTCGGCATCGGCGGGAAACACGATTGTGTAGAGATGCGTGGTATTCGCATCGAGATCGGTCACGCGCACCGTCGAGTTCATCGTGACGACGTCGGGTCCGACGTCCGTTGAATCGACCTCGATGCCGCGTTCCAGCTCCCGTTCCAGGTCCTCGATCTCGCCGCGGTTTTCGTGCGCCGCGTCGAGGCTGCGCAACAGGCGCATCAGCCGCGTCTTGTCGAATCGCGTAATCTGGATCGAAGACGTCTGCTTGCTTTTTTTCATCGCTTTCTCTTCCCCATCTTCCTCCAAGAGGAGGTATGGGCGAAGCTGTTCGATGACTTCCTGCGGCATCTCTCCGGCCGCTTCGGCATTCCAGAAGCACCCATCATCCTGAATGGTCTGGCCGCCGGAGACAGCGCACATGATCGGCATCGTTTTCGTCACAACCGTATTCACAGGATGGATCTCCTTGGGTCGTCGTTGCACGATGACGGAGAGCAACGCCAAGGCCATGTCGCACAACCGGCTAAGTGAACAATCCCGCAGCTAGTTACACAAATCGGCCTCACCGAGAAGCTCTCAAAAGGATGGAGTGTCGATCAGTTTGAACGGGAGCCGTGTCCGTTCTATCGCTCGTAAGAACGGAGCTTTCTGTACAACGTGGCCGCGCCGATGCCGAGCTGCTCGGCGGTTTTGGTGCGATTGCCGTCATTCGCATCCAGGACGGCGAGGATGTAATGACGTTCCACGTCGGCGAGCGGCATCGTCAGATCGGCCGATGACGGCCGCGGGACAGACAATCGCACGTCCTCCGGCAGATCGGCGGCGTCGATGCGCGTCCCATCGGTGAGGACGATCGCGTGCTCGATGGCGTTCTGGAGCTCGCGGACGTTGCCCGGCCACGAATACCGAAGCAACTGGTCCGCGGCGGCCGGTGTGAACCCTTGCATTGGCCGGCCGAGCTTTCGCGAGAGCTGGGCGAGCGTTCGCCGGGCGATCGGAAGAATGTCCTGCCGGCGGTCGCGGAGCGGCGGAATCTTCAGTTCCACGACGCGAAGCCGGTAGAACAAATCGTCCCGGAAACGGCCCGCGGCGACGTCCTGCGCGAGATCCCGGTTCGTGGCGGCGATCACGCGCACATCGACTTTCCGGCTGCGGTTCTCACCGACGCGCCGAATCTCCTGCTCCTGTAGAACGCGAAGCAGCTTCACCTGCATCGATGCCGGAATCTCACCGATCTCGTCGAGGAAGATCGATCCGCGGTTTGCCGCCTCGAAGAAACCGGGGCGGTCCTGAGTGGCGCCGGTGAATGAGCCGCGCGCATGACCGAATAGCTCGCTCTCCAGAAGGCTTTCTGTGACCGCGGCGCAGTTCACCGCCACGAACGGCCCGGTGGCGCGCTCCGACTCGTCGTGAATCAAGCGCCCGACGCGCTCCTTGCCCACACCGCTTTCTCCCGTCACGAGGACGCTCGAGTCGACGCGCGCGAAGCGGCGCGCCAGATCGAGCGTCCGTTTCATCGAGGCACTCGCCGCCACGATCCCCGATGGATCAACGCCATCGCTCGCGGCACTGTGAATCGTCCGCACGTGCCGCTGCAGCTTTTGCTCGGCACTCTTCAATGTCTCCGCGACTTTGGTCAAGGCAGCATCGAGCGACTCCTTGCGATAGATCGCAATCTCTTCGTCGATCACGTCCCCCCAGACCGCACGCGGCTGCGCCACCATCTGGCAGACCACGTCTCCTTTTCCCCGGCAACGGACCTCGCGTGCGTAAATCTCCTCGTTCCGGCAGAAGCTCAAGTAGCCGCTGGCAAACCCCGTCAGCGTCCAGCACACCGGGGTGTCCCCTTGTCCGTGGTGCAGCAGGTGTTGCTCCGCTTCGTAACTATCCTTCCAGACGGCCTGCACCAGGGGACGGTCGGCAGTGCCCTCACCGACAACGCGTTCGGCCAGGACGTGCCCCATGAGGGTGAGCAGCGCTGATCCCGCGTGGGTCCACTCGGTCTCCGAATCCCAGGGAAAGTCTTGCCGGGAATTCTCCGCCGTCCGCCATCCCTGCGCGAAACCGAAGCGCGTCAGCACCATCCTCGCGCCGTTCCATCCGAGGTCTTCAATGAGCTCTTTCCGGAACAAGCCGACCGCTGTCGCGTCGAGGACGATCACGCGCGCGCCGCCGAAGCGGATCACGCCGCCCTGCGGCTCGAAACTGAGCACTTCCTCGAAGTGAAGGTCAGCTGCTTTCATCGGAATCATTCTCTATCAATGTGAACGACTACGGATCATTTCGATCCACGTCTCCTCGGGGGCGTGTCACGTAACACCGCACAATAGAGCGACTTACGCGCCAAGGTTCAGTGGGCCTCTCATTGCTCTCACCGCACGTGGTGAAGGAGGCATCCATGAGGGATCGAATGAGTGTGAACCGAATTCTCGCGCCTACGGACTTCAGCGATTGCGCGACCGGCGCGGTCGAATATGCAAAGGTGCTGGCGAGACGCTTCGGCGCCGGGATCACGCTGCTTCACGCCACCTCGCCGCGGGCGACGTTCGAGCCGTTGCCGCTGACGGGAATGTCGTTCGCCGAGCCGTTCGCGGACGAGGAGACGCGCGCCGCCTCGGCATTGGCTGCGTATCGCGCAGGTCTTCTGGCGGACTTTCCCGAGTCGGACGGCGTGCTGGTCATGGGCAGCCCGGCCGAGGCGATCGTGGCGAGCAGTCGCTCGGTCGGCGCGGACATCATCGTGATGGGCACGCATGGGCGCGAGGGGCTCAGGCGGGCCTTTCTCGGTTCCGTTGCGGAGAGTGTGATTCAGCAGAGCGACCGGCCCGTGCTCACGGTGCGTCCGATCGAGGACCGCCCTCGTCCGGCCGGCATCGCCCGGATTCTGTGCCCCGTCAACTACAGCCCCGTGGCTTCACGGGCGTACCAGCACGCACTGTTCCTCGCGTCGGCCTTCGACGCGGAGCTGACCGTGTTGTACCTGGAGGAACAGGGTGTCGATCACTCCGGAGAGATGAAACGTCTCCGCGAGTGGGTCGGCGACGTCCCGCTGACCATGAGGGCCAGTCTGCTCGTCGACCACGGCGAGGCAGCGGTACAGGTCAACAACTACGCCCTTTGGCACAGGACTGACCTCATCGTCATGGGCGTGCAGCACAAACGCCGCGACACCGTCACGGTCATCGGCACGACCACAGCCACGCTCACGCGCCACGCGCCCTGTCCGGTGCTGACCGTTCCCGGGGACCTGCTGGTGATCGAGGAGCCGGCGCGTGCATACGAGTCGCGGACGCATGAATCGCCCGCCGCCGCCGCTCTTTATTGAGCCGCGCAGCGAAGGGCGCACGATCTTTCGACCGTCGAGCCGCGTGAGGAACGCGGCTCGAGTTGCTTACACAGGAAGGTGATCGATCAATTTGAGCGGCCCCAAGTCATTTCGATCAACGGTCCACTGCGATTGAAAATCTAACGCATTGACAAAGCCTGACTTAGCGCGGGGACGACGTTGGGCGGCCGCTTGCTCTAGAGAGCTAGGCATGTCCGGCAATCACACCGTTTATCCGCCGGCCACGTTGGAGAAATCCATTGAACAACGATCCCATCCACCGTCGTCGCCCATTGAAAGGAATTCCTGATGAGAAGATTCAATACCCTGTTCGCGTGTCTGTTGCTGTTGCCGGCCGCAGGTCTCATTGCCGGAGACATTACGGACGCGCGCATCGCGTCCATCGTCGTCACCGCGAATCAGGTCGACGTCGACGCCGGCGCCTTCGTGGCCTCGCGAACGAACAACGCCGCGGTCAAGTCGTTCGCGCAGCTGATGGTCACCGATCACAACGCGGTGAACCGCGCGGCCACGGAGCTGGTGACGAAGCTGAAGGTCACCCCGCAGGACAATCCGACGAGCCAGAGCCTGAAAGCCGGCGGCGAGAAAAATCTCGCGGCACTGAAGGATCTCGCCGGTCCGGCGCTGGATAAGGCGTACATCGATCACGAAGTCGCCTACCACCAGCAGGTCATCGACGCGCTCGACAAGATCCTGATTCCCGGTGCCAGGAATGCAGAGCTGAAGAACCTCCTGGTGACGGTGCGGCCGGCCTTCGTGGCCCATCTCGAGCACGCCAAGGCTCTCCAGGCAACCATGGCGCGGAGACAGTCGTGATGCGACGGACACTCTTCATCATCACCCTGAGCCTCCTCGCCTGCAGCGCGGCCGCAGCCGCGACGAAACACCGGAAACCGCGGACCCACACCGTGGTCATGGAGGCGATGGAGTTTCGACCGGCCACGCTGACCGTCCGCTCGGGAGATACGATCGTGTGGGTCAACAAAGACATCGTCGAGCATACGGCGACCTCGGCGACCGCCGGCTTCGATTCGAAGATGATCCGGCCGGGACAATCGTGGAAGTACACCATCCGGGCCCGGGGGGATGTCGCCTATGGCTGTACATACCATCCCACGATGACAGGGACGCTGCGGGTGAAGTAGATGACTCCGTTGAGAAGACTCACCGACCTTGGCCAAAGCGCCTGGTACGACTACATCCGCCGCGATCTCTATCGTGGTCCGGCACTGAGGCGCCTGATCGAGGACTATGACTTACGCGGGATGACGTCGAACCCGACCATCTTCGCGAAGGCCATTGTGGAGACGAATCTCTACGATGAGGAAATCAGGCGGCTCACGGCCAATGGAGCGAGCGGGGACGAAACCTTCGACGCGCTCGTGGTCGACGACGTACGCGGCGCCGCGGATGGATTCAGGCCGCTCTTCGAGGCCACCGGTGGAGAGGACGGCTTCGTCTCCATCGAGGTCGGCCCGCAGTTCGCGCGTGATACCGCGGGATCGATCGCCGAGGCGCGCCGGCTGTGGAGCGCATGTGACCGGCCGAACGTCATGGTCAAGATCCCCGCGACGGCGGCGGGGATTCCGGCGATCCGTCAGTGTCTCGCCGAAGGCATCAACATCAACATCACGCTTCTCTTCTCGGTGCCGCGGTATCGCGAGGTGATGGAGGCGTATCTCGCGGCGATGGCGGAGCGGCTGAGCGTGGGCCAGAAGGTCGATCACATCCGCTCGGTGGCGAGCTTCTTCGTGAGCCGGGTGGACACGAAGCTCGACAAGGCCCTGGACGCCGTAGCGAACGATGCGAACCGTCCCCAGCGCGAGCGTCAGACCGCGGCCGACATCCGGGGGAAAGTGGCCATCGCGAACGCACGAATTGCGTACGAAGCATTCGAAAACGTCTTCACGAATGTTCGATTCGCGCAGCTATGGGAAAGAGGAGCTCACCTCCAGCGGCCGCTCTGGGCCTCGACGTCCACGAAGGATCCGGCATATCCGGATCTCTACTACGTCGAGGCTCTCGTCGCTCCGCACTCCGTGGACACGATGCCGCCGGAGACGTTCGCGGCGTACCTCGATCACGGCCGGCCGGAAGTCCGCATCCATGACAACCTTCGCGAAGCGCACTCCGTCTTCGAGAGACTCGCGCAACTGAAGATCGATTTCGATCGCATCTGCCTCGATTTCGAAGAGGAGGGCGCCAGGAAATTCGTCGCGTCGTACGACGAGGTCCTCCAGACCATACGGCGGAAACAGGCATCGTTCGATCGCGCACCACTTACAGAGAGCAAGGGCGATGATTCGCATCAAGCGCACGTATGACGTTCCCGCGCGCGGCGACGGCCGGCGGATTCTGGTCGAGCGTCTGTGGCCGCGAGGAATGACGAAGGAGGCTCTGGAGACCGACGAGTGGCGGAAGGACGTCGCCCCGAGCACGGAACTGCGAAAGTGGTTCGGCCATCGGCTCGAGCGCTGGGAGCAGTTTCGGGCGCGCTACCGCGAAGAGCTCGACGCCAATCCCGAGGCCTGGGAGCCCATTCTCGAAGCCGCGGAGCGCGGCAACGTGACCCTTCTGTACAGCGCCCGGGATGTGCTCCACAACGGCGCCTGGGTATTACTCGATTACTTGTCGGATCGTCAGAAAGGACGGAAATGATGGGCGACACAGTGGTCTCCGGGCATCCCAAGGGTTCAAAGACCGCATTCGATCGCATCGATCGTCGTGGGCGCGATCGTGTTCCGTGCGGCGTGAATGGGAACACACAGGGCGCTCGATCAAAAAGATCGGCATGCGATCACTCTGACTGCGGCTCCTCGTCCACCCTGCAACGCAACCAGCTGACGTCATTGAACTTGTCGGAATCATGGCCATGGGCCGCGGATTGCTCATGGAGTCTCTCCAGTGATGCACAGCCAAAGGAACGTCATCAAGGATATCCACCGGTTGCCGCCGGTCTCTGTCGTCTCGGCGATGACCGACGACGCGGATCACCGGCTGCGGTCCGCAACCATCGCGTGCATACAAGCGGGCCGCGGCGCCGTGGCGTTTTCCAGTCATTGGGGCACGCCTGAGATTCTCGTCGAAACGGGAGACAGCGCGACGTCGTGGGCTCGTGAGAGGTCGACCCCGCAGCAGACCCGTGTCTCCGCGAGTCTCGAACTTGCCGCTCGTGCAACCCAGCTACTGCAGACGGCGGGACTGATCGACTGCTCCCGGCCCGCCATTGCACCGCAGCGTCTGGACGTTGCCCATGCGAAGCGTCAGCCTCCGCTGATTCGGGTTTCGATTCCCGCCCACTTCGGAGTCGAGTTGATGCTTGTTGCGGGTGCCGTGCTCCGTCCCCTTCATGGCGGTCAGGTGATGTTCATGGGTCTGTGCGGAGCGATTGATGCGGCACTGCGGGATCGCTTCGACTCCGCAAGCCTCGAGGAGCTGAAACGGTACGCGAACCAGCTTCCGAAGTATCGTGTGGCCGACCTCTATCCTCTCTTCTGTCTGGTCGGCGCACGGTCCGGTATCGCGCGGGGCGTGCTCGATCACGTCGTTACCGGCGCTTCAATCATCCCATCGGCAGCAGACGCTGCCGGAATAGGGGATCTATTGGAGCGGGCGACGGGGATCGAACCCGCGACCTTGAGCTTGGGAAGCTCCGACTCTACCAACTGAGCTACGCCCGCTCGCTTCGGGGAGTGTGATTCTACACCGCTGCAAACTTCCCCGGCCGGGCGGGGGATTCCCCCCTAGCGCGGGCTCAAGTTCGCGGCCACGAGGCGCACGAACGGGCCTTTCGGGCTGTCGAAGTACGCCGTTGCCTGCAGCGAGATCGGCTCGTCTTGCGCGAGCATGCCGCCGCGGGAGTTGGCCCACACTGCCGTCGTCACGCTCGTGCTGGCGTGCGGCTTCACCTCGACGTGGAACGGCGTCCCGGTGGCGCGCAGAAAGAGCGACGCGCTGCCGATCGAACGGAGGTCGAGGCGCTGCAGCGTGACCGGTTGGTCCGTCGGGTTCGTCAGCGTCAGCTCGAAGCGGAGGTTCACCGGGCCGGGGAAATAGAGAATGTTCGCCGGCGCGTCGAGCAGCGCGAGCTCCACGCCGATCGGCGGGCCGTCGTTCCGCGGATTCGACGCGCACGCCGCGGCGAAGAGCAGCAGGGCGGCGATCAACTGACGATGGCGGTCTGCCCCGTCACCTGCTCCAGCTCCGCCTCCTCGGCGGCCCACTCTGCGGTTCGGAATGACTTCTCCCATCTGGCGATCACCACCGTAGCAAGGCAGTTGCCGATCACGTTCACGGCCGTGCGCGCCATGTCCATCAGCTCGTCCACGCCGAGGATCACCAGCACGCCTTCCGCGGGCAGGTGGAACGACGCCAGCGTGCCGAGCAGGATGACCAGCGACGCGCGCGGCACGCCCGCAACTCCTTTCGATGTCAGCATCAAGACCAACAGCATCGTCACCTGCTGCGACCACGTCAGGTCGACGCCGGCGGCCTGCGCAACGAAGATCGACGCCAGCGACAGATACAACGTCGTCCCGTCGAGGTTGAAGCTGTAACCGGTCGGTAGCACGAAGCCGACAATTCGTCGCGGTACGCCGAGGCGCTCCATGTTCTCCATCGCCTTCGGCAGCGCGGACTCCGAGGAGGTCGTGGCGAAGGCGATCGTCGCCGGCGTCTTCACGGCGCGGAAAAAGTCGCGCAGCGGCACGCGGAAGATCAGCGCCACCGGCAGCAGCACGAACAGGAGGAAGACGACGAGCGCGCCGTAGAGCGTGCCGACGAGCATGCCGAGGTTGAGCAGCACGCGCATGCCGGAGCCCTGCTGCATCGAGTGGCCGATCGTGTTCGCCATGGCCGCGCCGACGCCGACGGGCGCGAACTTCATGACGAACTCGGTGAAGCGGAACATGATGTCGGCGAGCGACTCGCACCAGCGCACCACGTGCTGGGCTTTCTCGCCGATGCTCGTCACCGCCAGAGCGAAGAGCACGGAGAAGACGACGATCTGCAGCACGTCGCCCTCGGCCATCGCCTTGAGGATCGACGTCGGCGCGAGGTGCCCGAGGATGTCGCCGAACGACTGCGGATGCGCCGGCGGATCGGGCGCCGTCAAGCCTTTGCTGACCGCGTCGGCGGCCTGCGCGGCCTTGAGCGACGCCGTCTTTGCGTCGCCCGCCGCGGCCGCGGCGCTCGCCTCCGCCGACAGCTTCTTGGCCTGATCGGCGAGCGTGGCTTTGTTGTCCTGCGTGTGCACGCCGGCGAGCGAGACGCCGACGCCGGGCTTGGTGATGTTGACGGCCGCGAGGCCGATGACGAGCGCGAACGTGGTGACGATCTCGAAGTAGAGGAGCGACTTCACGCCGATGCGCCCGACCTGGCGGATGTCGCCGGTGCCGGCGATGCCGATGACGAGGGTGGAGAAGATCAGCGGCGCGATAATGGATTTGATCAGGTTGAGGAAGAGGATCGACAGCGGCCGCACGGCCACGCCCCACTCCGGAGCGATGCGGCCGAGGATCACGCCGGCGATGAGACCGATGAAGATCTTCGTCGTGAGAGAAACTTTTGGCAGCCTCATGGGCGCGCAGTGTAAATGAAACGCGCGATCGCCATCGGCTTCCTGACGTGGGCGGCATTCGCCGCGATCTATGACTTCGTTCTGCGCGGCCACATGAGCTATGCGCTGCCCGCGGCGATCGGCGCGGGACTGTTCATGGCCGTCGTCGCCGGCACGGTCCGGATCTCGATCGACGATCTTCTGAGCGCGCGCCGTTTGTCGATCGACACGGAGCCGCGCGACGGCGAGACCGTTGCCGCGACGGGACCGATCCGCGTCGACGGCGAGCCGCTGCGCGCGCCGTTCTCGCGGCGCCCCGCGGCGATCTACATCTATGAAATCGATCGCGACGTGCGCGGATCGAGCGTGAAGGACTACTCCGGCTTCGCGCTGGCGCCGTCGACCGTCGAGGCGTTTCACGGCCCGGTGCGCCTGGCCGGCTTCCCGCGGCTCGAAAACTTCGAGAAGACGATCGCGGCGGACGCGCGGCCGTACGTCGCGGCGACGCACTTCGAGCGCGCGGGACTCGACGCGGTGCGGCAGATGCTCACCGGGACGGACGAGCGGGCGCGGAAGGATTTCCAGTTGACCGACGCCGGCGTCACCGTCGACAGCCGCGCGTTCGAGCAGGTCGTTGAGCCGGGGGAGATCGTCTGCGCGATCGGCCGCTACGAGCACGGCCGCATCGCGTCGCCGCGGATCCTACGCGGGCGTCCCGACGAGGCGGCGACGGCGCTGCGCCGGAAGGCGAAGCAGCAGTTCATCACGGCGACGGTGATTGCGGCCGGCGTGAATCTCTTCGTGTCGCTGCCGTTTTTTCTGAGAGCGCCGGCGCGGCCGGCGCACTCCACATCGTTTGACGCGATGTACCAGTACCACGACGCCGTTCGCCGCGGCGACCTCGCCGCCGCGCAGCGGATGGCCGCGAACGGCATCCCGGTCAATGTCCCCGACCTCGAAGGGAAGCAGCCGCTGGCGATTGCCGGCAACGAGGCGACGGCGGCGTGGCTGATCGCGAACGGCGCCGACGTCAACGCCGCCGACGAGCATGGGCAGACGGTCCTGATGGAGCAATGCACGTACGGCCACGCCGGTGTCGTCAAACTGCTGATCGCCAAGGGCGCGCGCCTCGACGATGTCGAGCCGCGCTGGCACATGTCCGCGCTCAAACAGGCGGAGCAGTACCAGTACATGAACATCGTGCAGATCCTCCGCGACGCCGGCGCGCACGACGACACCGTTTCCGCGGCGAATGGGAACGCGCTCGCGGACGACGATCCGCCGGTGCGCGTGGCGCTCGCGTACCTGGACGCGATCTTCGCCGACGATCCGAAGACCATGGGCGCGCTATGGGTGGCCGGCCATCAGGACTTCGACGAATACGACCGGTCGAAGTGGAAGGGGGCGCGGCCGCATCCGGCGCATCTCGTCGAAGGCTTCGCCGGCGACAACGCGGCGACGCTCTACCTGCGCGGCAAGACGCCCGACGGCGGCAGCGTGACGTGGCGCTACGACCTGGCGCGCGTGAACGGCGCGTGGAAGCTGCGCGACGAGGTGTGGGAGACGCGCTTCAACGGCGTCGAGTGAGCGCCGCGATGGCGAGCATGGCCGAGCCGATGGCCGCATACGTCAGCGCGACCGACGGCGGCGCTTTGCCGTAGAAGCCGCCGAAGTCGAGCGCCGGCGTGGCCCCTTTGTCGTTGACGACGACGTACCAGAAGCTGAGAAAGAGGACGATGAAGGCCTTCGGACTGGGCAGGGCGACGGCGGCGGCTACGGTGAAGAATGCGCCGGCCAGCGTGGCGAGCGACGGATAGGTGATGACGAATGCGAGGGCGATGATGGCCGCCGACATCGCCTTCCAGGCCACGAAGTGCTCGCGCAGCCGCGGCGCGGCGTAGAGCATGGCGATGGTGTTGGCGCGGACGTCGCGCGTGGCGATATCGGCGATCGCGATGGCCATCGCCAGAAACGCGAACGGCCGATTGCGCGCCGCCGCGGCGGCGACGATGGCGATGGCAATCCACGGCGCCGAGGCGAGCGTGAGCTGCGCGTCCGCAACGGCGGCGAGCGGCAGCGAGCGCGCCGACGGCATCCGCAGCAGCGCGCGCGTGAGCGGCTTGAGCAGCACGTTGAGGCGCCCGAGCCAGCGCCGCTCCGCCTTCGCGGCGACGCGCACGCGCACCGGGTCGAAGCGGTGGAACGACACGCGCGCCAGCACGAGCAGCGGCAGCGGGATGAGCAGCATGGCCGCGAGGCGTTGCGCGACGAAGGCCGCGTCGATGGAGAGACCGGGATAGACGATCGGCGGCTTGTGCGGATCGAACGGTCCGGCGCCGATGGCGATCGCTTGCGTGTGCAGCATGGCCATGTTCTGCGCCGTCACCGCGGACAATCCCGAGGGATCGAAGTACGACGCCCACGTCATGCCGCCGGCGACGACCGCCGCCGTGGTGATGCCCATCGACATCAGAAAAAGAAAGAAGTACGCGACGTCGCCGAAGCGGCCGGAGAGCCACGGCACGCACTCGAACAGGATCGCCAGCGCGGAGACGAAGAGGATCGGCGGCGGCGCGAGGAGAAGGTACTGCACGACGAACGTCCACGGCTCGAGCGGCGCCTCGCCGCGCACGATGACCATGGCCATCGAGACGAGCATGAAGCCGAAGAAGAACGTGGTCAGAAAGAGGACGTTGCCGAGGAACTTGCCGGCGATGTACTCGCCGCTGCGCAAAGGCGTGGCAGCGATGATGGCGCCGACGCGCGACTGCGCGTCGCGGCGCACGGCGTTGGAGACGACGTAGAAGCCGGCAATGCCGATGAAGAGCGTGCCGAGGATGGCCGTGGCCATGGCGATGGCGGCGGAGTTGTAGAGCGCGCGGGCGCCGCCGATGCGCATGAGCGCGCGCCCGGTGGACGGCGCCGGCACCCAGACGTAGGCGATGGCGCTGAGGAGCAGGAAGACGACGACGGTGGAGGTGCGGCGGAAGCGGATGCGCGCGTCGGCGAGGGCGATGGCGGCGATGCGCTCTCTCATGACATCAACCGCAAGTACGCCGCCTCGAGCCGCGCGCACTCGGTCTGCGCCAGGAGCTCCTCAGGCGCGGCGAGGGCGATGACGCGGCCTTCGCGCATGACGGCGATCTGCGTGGCGATCGACTCGACGTCGCTGACGATGTGCGTCGAGAGGATGACGAGCTTGCCCAAGCCGATCTCCGCGAGCATGTCCCGAAACCTCACGCGCTCCTCGGGGTCGAGTCCCGCGGTCGGCTCGTCGACGATGACGAGGTCGGGATCGTTGATGAGCGCCTGGGCGATGCCGACGCGCTGTTTCATGCCGCCGGAGAAGCCGCCGATCGGGCGGCGCGCGACGCTGTGGAGGTTGACGGCCTCCAACATCGCGCCGATGCGCGCGCGGTCCCGCACGCCCTTGAGCGCGGCGATGTACCCTAGGAACTCTTCGGGGGTGAGGTTGTCGTAGACGCCGAAGTCCTGCGGGAGATAGCCGAGGCGCGCGCGCAATGCGTCGGGATTCTTGGCGAGGTCTTCGCCGCGCCAGAGAATGCGCCCGGCGGTGGGGCGCGTGATCGTGGCAATCATCTGCATCAGCGTCGACTTGCCGGCGCCGTTCGGCCCGAGAAGACCGACCACGCCGCCGGTGAGCGCGAGCGAGACCTCGCGCACGCCGTAGTTGCCGGCGCGGTAGCGTTTGGAGACGCTGTCGAGCTCGAGCATGTCAGATCGCGGTACTACGCTACGGAAAGTCGGAATGCAGAATGCGAATGCAGAATGAAGAAAGCGGCGTCGTTCTCAATTCTCCATTCGCATTCTGCGTTCTAAATTTCCGTGGCCTGTACGCTACTGCGCCGCCCTCCCCGGAATGCGCGCTCCCGGCTCCGGCGGCGTCCGCACCGGCGAGCGGCGGCCGTCGGCGCCGACGGCGCGCACACCGATGATGGCGTTGTCGATCGTCACGTCGGGAATCGTGTACGTCGCCACCTTGCCGATGGGCAGCACCTTCTCCCACTCGTCCGCGGTCGTGTCGCGGAGCACGATCTCGTAGTGGTCGGCGTCGCCCGCGGCGTCCCACGACATGGTCGTGTCCTTCTGCCCGGCCTTGATCAGCACCTTGACGTTCTTCGGCGCCGCGGGGGCGCACGCGCCGGTCACGAGAGCGACGGCGTTGACGCCGGCCATGACGCGCATGTAGTCGCCCGAGACGAATTCCGGCAGGTCGCCGTAGTGCACGCCGTTCTCGACGCGCACGTTCTGGTGCTGATGGCGGTAGTCCTCGTTGGCCTCGGTGAAGCGCACGGCGGGGAACCCTTTCTCGAAGAACGGGCGGTGATCGCCGCCGCGCGCGTAGCGGTCGAGGCGATAGACGAGGAACGGCCGCACGTTCGGGAGCCATTGGCGCACGCCGTCGCGGATGAAGCGCGCCCAGTGCCGCGACGACGACTCCGCATTGGGCGTCTCGTTCGCGGAGAAGATGCGCACGGTGCGGTTGTCGATGGCGCCGTTCAAGCCGCTGATGCCGCCGACGATGTCGTTGGTGATGTCGCCCTCGACGTTCCACTTCTGCGCCGCCGCTTCGTCGGCGAGACCTTGCGAGCCATACAGCCCCTGCTCCTCGCCCGAGACCGCGGCGAGAACGATGGTCGCCTTCGCGGGATGCTGAGCGAGAACGCGGGCGAGCTCCATGATCACGGCCGTGCCGGAGGCGTCGTCGTCGGCGCCGGGGGCGGGGCCGGTGTTGTCCTTCTGATCGCCGTTGACGGAGTCGTAGTGCCCGGTGGCGATGTAGATGCGGTCGGGATCGGACGTGCCCTTGATCGTGGCGACGACGTTCACGAACTCGACGGGCTGGTTGTTCGTGCGCGGCCCGCTGTGCGTCGATGACTGGTAGCGGACGGTGACGCCGGGGAGCTTCGACAGCTCATCGAAGATCCACGTGCGCGCGTCGACGATCTTCGGCGAGAGGGAGTGGCGCGTGCCGAAGGAGACGAGCTTGTCGACGGTCGCTTTCATGCGGTTGCCGTCGAGCTGGGGAAGGATCTTGTCGAGGTCGCACTGAGCGTGGGCGGCGGTGGCGAAGATCGAGATGACGATGGCGATTCGCTTCATGGCGCGCAATCGTACATGGGAGAGCGGCGGCATGGCCGCCGCACTCCAGATTACTTCTTGATGGGAATCCGCGGCGCCATCTCCGGCGGCATCATGATCGCCGCCCGCCGCCCCTTCTGGATCGGCAGCTTCGTGTAGACCTGCGTCGAGAGGATCGACGCGTGGCCGAGGATTTCCTGCACTTCGCGGATGTCGGTGCCCGACGACACGAGCATTGCGGCCATGGTGTGGCGCAGCGCGTGCGGGGTGATGTGGCGCTTGATCTCGGCGAGGCGCACGTGCTTCTTGAAGATGTTCTCGATCGAGTAGATCGTCAGGCGCGTGCCGGCGCGGCCGACGAAGAGCGCCTGCGTCTCGAGCTCGCGCTCGGCACGGAGATCGAGGTACGTCTGCAGGCAGGCGGCGAGCTCCGTCGAAGCGATCGTCACCTCGCGCCCGCGCGTGGCCCGGCCGGTGATGTGGATGGTGCGCGACTGCAGATCGACGTCCTTGACGTCGAGCGCCACCAGCTCGCCGATGCGGATGCCGGTGGAGAAGAGGAGCTCCAGGATCACGTTGTCGCGGACGGCGCAGAAGAATCGGTTGCGGCCGCCCGGCGAGGCATCGCGCGTGGCGGTGAGCGCGCCGATCTGCTCCTTCGGCGCCGCCAGGAGCGACTTCACTTCGCGGTTCGACAGCACCGTCGGCACGCGGCTCTCCACGGGACGCTTGATCTTCAGCTTGCGCGCCGGCGACTCGGTGACGATGCCCTGCTCTTCGAGATAGCGGAAGAAGACTTTCAGCGCCGCCACCTTGCGGCGGATGGAGGTGTCGCGATACGGGCCGGTGCCGAGCTTGTCGAGATAGCTCTCGAGGTGCTCGGGCGTGATGTCGACCGTGCTGGCGCCGTCGACGTGCGAGCGGAACTGCGTCAGGTCCGATTGGTACGCGCGCAGCGTCCGGTCCGACAGGTTTCGCACTGCCTGGCCGTGCTGGAGAAAATCGGCAATCGCCTGCTGCACGTTCATAGTCACGCTCACATGTTTACGAAAGTTTTGCTGGAAGGACTGACACGAGAGTCTATTGAGGCTCACTACGAAGTCAAGAATTATTTGTCTTCGGCGTATGCTGTAAAAGCATTTAGCGAAAGCGCTTAGCCCATGCGCGGACAGAAACTCTTCGTTCGCCCCATCGAGGCGGCCGATCACGACGCCGTCCGCGCCTTCCTTGCCGCGCAGGCGTCAGGCGGCGCTGTTCCCTCCTGCGGACTCCTCGGCAAACTCCTTGGCGAGATCGTGGCGGTGCTCTCGATGGAGATCACGCCCGACGCCGTCCGCGTCGACGACCTCGTCGTGGCCAAAGACTTGCGAAGGAAGCGGATCGGCCGCGGAATGCTCGCCGAGCTCGACGCGCTCGCGGCGAAAATCGACAGGGATTGGCTGATCGCCCGCGACGATCACGAGTTCTTTCGTCGGGTCGGTTTCGGCGGAAATGGCGTTTTGAGGAGGAGGGTGAGGCGATGAGCGAATGCAGAACTTGCCGGCGGACGCCGTGGTCGCTCTGCATTCTGCATTCTGCATTCTGCATTCTGGCGGCTTGCTCGAAGACCGCCCCCACCCCTCCCCCGCCGCCCGCCGCCGCCCCGCCCGCAGTTACCGTGACGACGCCGCCG
>DATDFB010000127.1:0-9927 GCA_036522835.1 Thermoanaerobaculia bacterium
CGGCGCGGGTCACGCCGCCGCCGCGCGCCGCGAAGGACCGCGTGCCGCCGATCCTGCCGCTCTGCCGCGGCTGCGATCAGTACGTGAAGCCCGGGACACCGGACTGCCCGTTCTGCGGCGCGAACCTCGCCGAAGCGCAGCGCGACTATGACGAGCGGATGACGGAGGTGCGCGCGGCCACGGCCGAGTTGCAGCGCGCGCTCGCGGCCGTCAGCCCGTGATGCGCAGCAAGGAGCCGGAGCGACGTTCGCGCTCTGGCGTCCGGCGGCCGCTCCAACTAGTCTACGAAGCATGCGATTCGCTCTCTGCGGCGCGCTCCTCCTGTTGTCCTCCACCGCGCTCGCGCTCGACGTTCGTGTTTATCCCGCGGGCTCGATTTACGTCCAGCGCTCGAATCCGGATCACGGATGCGTCGACCTGACGGTGCACAACATCCTCATCATCAACGAGGCGACGCGCGACGTCGTGCTGGAGGGGGCCGTCGTCGAGATCCTGAAGGGCGCCCGGATCATCGAGAGCCGCAACATCGCCGCCTCCGAGATCGCCGCGACGACGTCGGCAATCTCGACGAACGGCCAGGCGGCCACCGCGGAGCTCGACATCGACTTTCCGTGGGCCGCGCTGGCGGCGCAGCACGTGACGCTCGCGCGAGACAGCCGACTGCACGGACATCAAGCCGCCGCGGTGAAGAACGTCTTCATCAACGTGCAGGAGATGCCGACCGCTGTCCGCATCCGCGTTCGCGCGCGCGGCATTTCCGCGTCGACGACCGTCGGCGTGTCGCAGAAACGACCGGCGGCGTACCACTCGCCGCTTCGCGGCGTGTGGCTGCTTCGCTCGATTCCGAACGTGACCAGCCATCACCGCTGGAATTCGCAGACGGAGTTCGCCGTCGACTTCTTCAAGCTCGGCGAGAACGGCCTTCCCTGGAAGACGGACGGCAGATCGGCCGCGGATTACTTCGCCTTCGGCGCACCGGTGCTGGCCGCCGCAGACGGCGTCGTGGTGGCTACGGAGAACGGCGTCGTCCAGAATTACGACGTGCGCCTGCGGCGGGAAGGCGAGTCGGACGCCGATTACGACCGCCGGCTGACCGCGTACAACGCCGCCATGCAGAAGGCCGATCCCTACAAGGCGTCGCTGGGCAATCACGTCGTCATCCGACACGCCGACAACGAGTACTCGATGTACCACCATCTGAAGACCGGAAGCGTCAGCGTCCGAAAGGGCGACCGCGTCAGCGCCGGACAGCCGATCGGCGCCGTCGGCGACACCGGCGATACGAATCTCGTCCATCTCCATTTTCAAGTGAGCGACGGACCGGACCCGTTGACCGCGCGCAGCATTCCTTTCGTCTTCGACGATCTGTTCCCCCCGGGGGGCGACTATGGAAAAGTGGTGCGGACCAAGTAGCACGGAGATGAAGAAGATGCTCGCGGACGGGGTGTTTGCCGCAGGCAATCCATTTTTGAGAGCTGAACCATGTGCAAGACCATCAAGCAGCGTGTGAAATTCAAGGCAGATCCGGCGACCGTCTACGACCTCCTGGCGGACTCGCGAAAGCACAGCGCCATCACCGGCAAGCCGGCCAGCATCAGCACGAAGATCGGCGGGACGTTCTCCATCGGCGAGAGCGATGTCACCGGGATCAACGTCGACCTCGTGCCCGGGCGGCGCATCGTTCAGGCCTGGCGCCACCGTCGATTCCCCGAAGGCATCTTCTCCATGGCCGCGGTGACGCTGAAGCCGACGCCGGACGGCGGGACGGAGCTGGTGCTGATCCATCGAGGCGTTCCGAAGGACCTCATTCCGGAGACCGAACAGGCCTGGCGCGATGGCGTTTGGTCCAAGATGAAGGCGTATTTATCGACTGTGTGAACTGGAGCCGCGCAGTCGACGTCGGAGCGGCGGCCGTGGACGATGAGAGCCATGGCCGGCTCGGAGTACGCCGCCTTCAGCTTGCGCCGCATGATGGCGTCGGAGTTTCCCGACGAAGCCGATCCGAAGGCGCTCAGGGCGAACGATTCTTCCCACGTCTTGGTCCGCACCAACTGGATGCCCGCCTTTGATTCATGAGCACTTAGACGCGACGGAGAATGCGTTGCAAATCGACGGCGCACGCTTGCGAACGAAGAGCGAACGCTTCCAAACGAAGAGCGCACGCTTCGATCGGAACGACAAACGCTTAGAAGCGATGCGTGCGCTCTTCGATCGGAAGCGTTTTCTCTTCGTTCGGAAACGCTCGCTCTTCAATCGGAAACGTGCGCTCTTCGTTCGCAAGCGCGTGCTCTTCGTTCGCAAGCGTGCGCTCTTCGATCGGAAGCGTGCGCTCTTCGATCGGAAACGCTCGCTCTTCCCTACGCACCGCGCGAACTGAGCTCGGAAGCCCCTTCGTCAGCCACCACGAGCCGATTCCGCCCGCCGCGCTTGGCCCGGTACAGCGCCGCATCCGCCTGCTTGAGCAGCCCCGCAGGTTCGTCGATGAGGCGCGGCACGCCGGACCAGACGCCGATGCTGAGCGTCAGCCGCGACTGCCGGCTCTCCAGCGCCACGAGCGACTCCGCGACGGCGCGCCGAAAGCCTTCCAGCCGCTCGATCGTCTCCGCCGCCGTTCCGCCGGCGCTGATCACGATCAGCTCTTCGCCGCCGTAGCGGATCGCCGTGTCCGTGTCGCGGCGAAACGATTCCCGCAGCACCGCGGCGACGTGGCGCAGGCAGGCGTCGCCGAACGGGTGTCCGTACGTGTCGTTGATGTTCTTGAAGTGATCGAGATCGATCATGGCCAGCGTCATGACCAGCCCATTCCGCGCGCAGAGATGCAGCGTCGGCCCGACGATCTCGTCGAAGTGCATGCGGTTGTACAACCCGGTCAGGGCATCGCGGCGGCTGATCGACCCCAGCTGCTCGTTGGCCGCGCGCAGCTCCGCGTTCACCCGGCGCAGCTTCCTCGCCCAGAACAGCGTCACGACGCCGACGAGGGCGACGACGCCCATCACTTCCCAGAACAACCGGTAGTCGAATCCCTGCTCGAAGCGGACGGCGATCCAGCGGTTCGTGATCTCCTGCCGCTCCTCCGGCCGGATGGAGTCGACGAGCTTCTGAAACACCTCCCGCAACATCGGCTGATCGTTGCGGGTGGCCACGCTCATCAGGTTGTCGCTTCCGATGCGGCCCGCGATCTTGACGTCGTAGATCTTGTTCTCCTGCAACGCCCGGCCAATGCTCATCATGTTGCCGATGAACCCATAGAGCTCGCCGTCCTGCACTTTCGCCAGCCCCTCTTCATAGCTGTCGACGGCGACGAGTTGGATGCCGGGATGGCTCTCCCGCAGGAGCTCGATCCCCGCGAACCCGCGCATGTGTCCCAAACGCTTGCCTCGGACTTGTTCGAGGTCCGCGACGAACGGAACCTTCACCGAAGTGGCGATCACGCCCGGGATGACGAGGTAGGGCGTGGTGAAGTCGAGGAAGGAACGGCGCGAGGGAGAGTCCATGAGCAGGGAGAAGATGTCGCACTGCCGGCGCTGCCCCAGGGCGAACGATTCGTCCCACGTCCTGGTCCGCACCAACTGGATGTTCAATCCGCCGCGCTTGGCCATGAGGCGGAGAAAATCGCCGGCCATGCCGTCGTGCCGCCCGTTGCCGTCGATCCCTTCCATCGGCATCCAATCCGGCGCCACGCACATGCGGATCGGTCCTCGGTTTTGGAGGTAGGCGAGCTCGCGCGGCGACCACGGCACCTGGCTTCGCCCGGGATCGACTGCGGTCAACGGCTGCGACCGCGCCGAGAGCGCGCCGCACAGCAGCGCCGACGCGATGAGAACGACGGGACCGACCGATCGCAGAATGCCTCCTCGCGGACGATGGTATCGCGGGGGATGGGGTTCTTAGTTGTTGGTTCTTGGTTCTTAGTTCAAACCAAGAGCTGCGTAGCACTCCGCATGCGCCGGCGCTCCGTTTTCGCAACGATCCTCGCAGTTTCCTTCTCAGCTCGTGTCGTTCCGCGAAGGTCCTCTCCTCGCTCGCGCCCGCCGTCGACGTCGAGGGGCGCGCACCGGTGCGCTGGACGCTCGACGAGGCAAGGCCATCCGCGTCACCTCCGTTCCCGGCTCGGAGGCGAGGTATTCGGGCGGCGGCGTGGTCATCGAGCAGCTCGTGCTCACCGACGTCACCGGGAAGGCCTTCCCCGATCTCGCCCGCGAGCTCGTACTCGATCCGTTGCGGATGCAGATCATTCCGCCGGTATCGTCCAGGCGGACCATCCCCAGTCAATCACCGGCTCCAAGAATAGCCGGGACCGATCGTCCATCCCGTGTCATCTCGGCGCCCACTGCCATCGGCAGCAGCGCCACGCCGAGGTAGATCATCTCGCGCAGCCGAAAGAGCGTGCCGAAGTTGCTGACCGAGTCGATCAGCGGCGCGGCGATCATCAGCGTCGCCAAAACGACGAGCCAGGCGAGGGGGTTGCGCCACGCGGCGGCGCGGGCGGCGATGAGAGCGCGTAGGGCGAGGATCAGCACGGCGTCGAAGAGCAACGTGTCTAGGTCGGCGAACCAAAGGAGGCCGCGGCCGCCGCCGATGTCGAAGATGCCGAGATGCTCGCCGAGGAGGGTGGGGATGACGAGCGCCGCGGCGCCGGCGACGAGGCGCTTCGGACGCGACTGTCCGGCCGGCGACAGCGGGAGCTCCTCGCGCACGATCTTCCACTGGCCGTCCGGAAAGCGGCGCATCGTCATCTCGAACGCGCGCACTTGCGGGTGGCCCGACAGCGTCGTGAACGCCCATCGTCCTCGCAGCAGCGCCGTGTTGCCGGCGCCGGCGAGGCTCAGCTCCGTCACCCGCAGGTTACCGATCGTGCGGATGCCGCGGCCGCGTTCCGCGGCGGCCTGCGCCCATCCGTGAATGACCGTCGTGCCGTCGACGATCTCCAGTTGCGGCGATCGCCAATAAGCGTCCATGGCTGCGGCGACGTCGTAGCGATTCCACGCCGCGGTCTCTTTGGCGATCAATGCGCGGATCGCCGCCGCATCGGCCGCGGCGACCTGCGACGGCGATGCCGGCTCCGCCGGCGCCAGCAACCTGCCGGGGCGAATCATCGTTGTGGCGGGGGTCTCATCGAATCCGCGCCGCGCCTGCTCGATCCGCGCGAGCAGCGAGTGCGGAATCCGCGCGAGCAGCGCCATGGCCGCGATCATCGCCGCCGCGGCTGCGAACGACAACGCCTTTCGCTCCGCCGCCGCGACGAGCAGCAGGAACAGCGCGGCGGCGACCACCAACGCAGCGGCGACGTACCATCGAATGCCGGCGAGGAGAAACAGCGTGGCGGCGATCATCGCTCCGGCAACCGCGCGCGTGGGCCAGGCGCGCCGCCACAGCGCGCACGCCGCCACGAACGCGACGAAGAGGAACTGAAACAGCGAGTCCTTGAGCGGCTGCAACGACCAGAGCACGAGCGACGGCGAGAGGCTGATCGCCGCGATCGCCAGGCCCGCTCCCTTCCACCGCACCAGCAGCGCGATCGTGCCGAGGTAGCAGAAGAGATTCAGCAGAAGGGCGACCGAGGTCACGCGGCCGAGGAGTGCGATCGCGACCGCGAGAATCCGAATGTACGTGTTGCCGTGGCCGTGGAAGGCCGCGGCCTCGGGGAAATAGAACGCCGCGTCCTGCGCGAAGAGCCAATAGCCGTCGCCCGCCTGCAGCGAGCGGAGGAGCGGCAGATGCGCCCACGAGATCCAGAAGAGCGCCTGCCCGGCGGCCGCGCGCGCGAGAAATCCGGCGGCCACGATCCACCGGAGCCCGGGCGACGGCGGCGCGGCGGCGCGCCAGAGGCGAAAAAGCCCGGCGCCGAAGGCGACGAGCAGCAGGCTCTGGAGCGCGAGGATCATCGAGGTGGCGACGAGACTATACTGCCGCGCCTTGCGGGTCTCGGTACTCCTCCCCGTTTGGAATGGCGAAGCGTTCCTCGAACAGGCCATCGAGAGCATCCTCCGGCAGACGCTCCCGTCGTTCGAGCTGATCGTGATCGACGACGGATCGAGCGACCGCAGCGCGGCCATCGCCGAAGGCTTCGCGTCGAATGACGGCCGCGTGCGCGTGCTGCGGCGCCCGCACGAGGGATTGTCGCCGTCGCTCAACGCCGGCATCGCGGCCGCGCGCGGCGAATTCCTGGCGCGCATGGACGCCGACGACGTCAGCGTCCCCGGCCGGCTCGAGAAGCAGATCGCCTATCTCGACGCGCATCCCGCCTGCGTCGCCGCCGGCGCATGGATCGAAGTGGTCGACGAGGACGGCCGCCCGCTCGGAACGAAGACGTACGTGACGACGCATGCGGAGATCTCCGCGGCGCTGTTGCGCGGCATTTCGCCGATCGCGCATCCGACCGCCGTCGTGCGCGCCGGCGCCCTTCGCGCCGCCGGCGGCTACGACGCGCGCCGTTATCCGAGCGAAGACCTCGACCTCTGGTTCCGCCTGGCCGAGCGCGGCGAGCTCGCGAACGTGGGCGAGGCGCTGCTGCGGCATCGCCGGCATCGCGCGGCGGTGGGCGTGCGCGAGCGTGAGACGATGAAGGCGATGGCGCTGGCGATCTGCAACGAGGAGCGAAGCCGGCGCGGACTGCCGCCGCAGCGCGGCACGCCGATCCTCGGCGGCAGGAACACGGATGCGCAGTATCACTTCGAGTGCGCGCGCACGGCGCTCATCGCCGGATCGCACGTCACCGCCGCGCGCCACGCCGCGGCCACGATCGCCGCCGAGCCGGATCGCCTCTACGGCTACGCCACGCTCGTCGCCTGCGCCGTGCCGAAGCCGCTGCTGCGTGTGCTCCTCGATTGGCGGGCGCGGCGCCGATGAGCGGCGTGGCGGCAATCCGCCGCGCGATCGAAAAGGGCGTGGCCTTTCTCGAGTCGGTTCAACTCCCCAACGGCGAGATGCCGATCGAGATCGCGTCCGGCCCTGAAATGAGCGGGCGCTGCGATCGCCAACCCTGTGTGTTCCCCGCGGCGGTCGCCGCGCGCGCGTTGTCGGTCGCGCCGGCCGCCGAGCGCGTGCGGTCTCGCGCTCTCGATTTCCTTCAGCGCGAGATGAGTGCGGAAGGCCTGTGGCGCCATCCATCGCGCGAATACCCGGAACATCGAGACACTCCGCTCGATCTCGACGACACGTCGATCGCATCCACCGCCCTTGCCGCCGCCGGCCGGCCCTTCCCGGAGAACCGCGCCCTCCTCCTGGCCCATCGCAACCGCAACGGTCTTTTTCGGACGTGGATCGTGCGGCCGTGGCGCCATCCGATCCGAACCTGGCGTTTCTTTTTCTTCCGCCGCACGGCGGAGATGGCCGACGTCGACGCCGTGGTCAACGCGAACGTCGTCCTCTACCTCGGCGTCCGCGCGGAGACCCGGCCGGCCATCGAGCACATGCTCGCGGCCCTGCGCGCGAATCGCGAGATGGCGTCGACCATCTGGTACGGGAGTCCCTTCACCGTCTGGTATTTCTTCTCGCAAGCGCTTCACGAGATCGCGTCCGAGGCGGGCGAGATGATCGTGCCGCGCGTCGAGGCCGCGGCGCCCGCCAACGCGCTCGAGCTCGCGCTGGCGTCATCGACGCTGCTTCTGTGGAATCGCGTGCCCGATGTCACGCCGCTGCTTGATGCCCAGCTTCCGTCGGGAGCGTGGCCGCGCGCCGGCTTCTATCACATGGGCCGCCGCCGAAAGGACGCTCAGCCCAAGCCGCCGTGGTGGGGCTCCGAGGCGTTGACGACGGTGTTCGCGATCGAGGCGCTGAGCCGCCGGATCGCGTGAATCACGGGCCGCGGGAAAAGCAAGAGATGCGCGGCCAGAACGAGCGCATCGCGCCGGTCACGCACGGCCGAGGCGACGAGCAGCGCGACGGGAAAGAGGTCGGTGTAAAAGTCCTGCAGCACGATGAACGACCGCGGCTTCGGCGCCACGATCACCGGCGCCAACTGCCGGCGGCGAGCGCTTTGGACGGCGTAGACCGCGTAGAGCACGAGAAACGCCGCAGGCCACGGGCTGCCGATCTGCGACAGCATGAGCGCGAACGCGCAGAGCTCCAGCGGGAAAACGACGAACGCGCCGATGAGCGCCGCGCCGCGCGGGAGTCTCGACGCGAACGTGCGGATGCCCGCCGCGCGGTCGTTCTCGAGGTCCTTCAACTGATGCCAGACGATGCCGCGCAATCCAAAGGCGAGCGCCCAGACGGCGACGGCGGCCACCCACGCTCCGCCCGGCACGCGCCGTACGCCCAGACAGGCGACGAACACCGCTGCGAGAGCGGGGAACATCTGCTCTCCCGCGGCGTCGCATAGCACGCCCGCGAAGCCGCGCTTTTTCAGCCGAACGGGAGGAATCGAGTAGAGCGCAAAGGCGAGCCAGGCGGCCAGGTAGCAGGCAAGCAACGGCCGGTCGCCGCGCCAGAACCACGCGAACGCGAGGCCGGCGCTGACGGCGACCGCTACCAGCGCCGTGACGGAGCGCGGCCCGTCCGCGGCGCGATTTCGTTTCCCCGCCGCGGCGTCATCCACGCGGTCGGTGAGCTCGTTGACGGCGCTCGCGTAGATCGCAACCGCGACGATCGAGAGGAGCAGCGTCAAGGCGCCGACCCACAGCGAGGTCACGGCGACGCGCAAAACGAGCGCGGTCGCGTAGAACGTCGAGAGAATCGGGACGAGCTTGTAATCCCACCACTCGTCCGCGCGGATGAGGTCGATCAGATCGCGGCGAATGCCACGAGAATAGCGCAGATGAACGTCGTCTTCGTCAGCGGCCATCGCGCCTGGGGCGGCAGTGAAGAGCTGTGGAGCGCGGCCGCCGCGGTGCTCGCCTCCGAGGGGCATCGCGTCACGGTCTTCAAGAGCGGCGTCGACGACTCCGAGCCGCGGATGCGGCGCTTGCGCGCGCTCGGTTGCCGCATTCGCGATCTGGCGCGGTTTCCACTCATGCCGCGGCGGCTCTTCACGCTCGTGCGTTTGTTGTCGTCGAACGCCGCGTACGGACACGAGGCTCTTCGGCTTCTGGCCGGCCTGGCCCTGACGCGCCGGCCCGATCTCGTGGTCGTCTCGCAGGGCGGAAATCACGACGGTGTGTTTCTGGCCGAGGTGTGCCGGCGGCTGCGGCTGCCGTACGCGCTTCTTTCGCAGAAGGCGAGCGAGCTGTATTGGCCGGAAGACTGGCAGCAGAAGACGATTGCCGCGGTGTATCGCGCCGCCTTGGCGTGCTTCTTCGTCTCCGAGCACAACCGCCGGCTGACCGAGGAGCAGCTCGGGGTTGCGCTGCCGCGCGCGGCGGTGGTGCGCAATCCGTTTCTCGTTCCGTGGGAGGCGCGCCATGACTGGCCCGACGATGCGCGCGGGTGGCGGCTGGCGTGCGTTGGGCGTCTGCATCCGAAGGAGAAGGGGCAGGACCTGCTGCTCCGCGTTTTGGCGCGGCCGCGCTGGCGCGAGCGCCCGCTGTTCGTCACGTTCTACGGCGACGGTTTGCAGCGCGGGAGCCTCGAGCGGATGGCGCAACGGCTCGGCCTCGCGAATGCGGCGTTCGCCGGCTTCGTGCGCGACGTTCCGGCGATCTGGAGCGCGCATCACGCCCTCGTTCTCCCGTCGCGCTGCGAGGGGATGCCGATCGCGCTGGTCGAAGCGATGCTTTCCGGCCGGGTGGCGATCGTGACGAACGCCGGCGGCAACGCGGAGCTCGTCCACGACGGCGTGACCGGCTACCTCGCCGCCGCGCCAACCGAGGATGCGCTCGACGAGGCCATGGAGCGGGCCTGGAGCGAACGGCACCGCTGGCGCGAGGTCGGCGCCGCGGCGGCGGCGCGGATCCGCACGCTGGTGCCGCGCGAGCCGGAGCGGTGCTTCGCCGCGGAGCTTGTTAAGCTGGCGCAATGACGCCGATCGGCCGTGTCTGCGAGCTGGCC
>DATDFB010000128.1:0-11753 GCA_036522835.1 Thermoanaerobaculia bacterium
CACTGCCCCCCCAACCCCCGCCCCATCGCGCGGCTCCGCGATCAAAGGCTTCGCCTGGGGCGCGGGCTCGGTCGTGGTGATCGTGGCCATCCTCTACTTCGTCTCGCAGTCGGCGAAGCCGAAAGAGGAGGGGATGCCGCAGCAGCAGGCGTCGGCGATGACGCCGTCGTCGCCGCAGGCCGACCCGACGCTGCAGTCTCTCGAACAGGCCGTCGCAAAGACTCCGGACGATTTGAGCCTCCGCACGCAACTGGCCAAGGCGTACCTCGACCGCGAGAACATGATGGGGACGTACGAGCAGACGCAGTACGTCCTGCAGCGCGCGCCGAACAACGCGAAGGCGCTGACGTACCAGGCCATCGTGCGCATTGCCATGGGCCACGTCGACTCCGCGCAACAGATGCTTGGTGCGGCGACGAAGAGCGATCCCGACCTCCTCGATGCCTGGGTGGCGCTGGCGTGGGCGGACACGCTCCAGAACAAGGACGCCGAGGCACAGACGGCGATCGAGGAAGGAGCGAAGCGTCATCCCGATCAAAAGGAGCGCCTGACCACGCTCCTCACGCGCATGCGCCAGGACGCCAGTCATCCCGAGCCGGCCGCCCCCCAGCCCGCCGCGCCCACCCCCACCGGCGGCCCGTCGGTGAAGGTGACGCTGAACCTCGCGCCGGGCAAGACCGTCCCGCCGAACGCCGTGATCTGGCTGATCGCGCGCGCCGCCGGCGTGAGCTCCGGCCCGCCGCTGGCCGCGAAGCGCGTACCGATCGGCGCGTTCCCGATCACGGTCGACATCGGCGCCGCCGACTCGATGATGGGCCAGCCGCTCCCCGCAAAGATGCGCATCGACGCCCGCATCGACACGCACGGGAACCCGATGGTGCGCGATCCGAACGATCCGGCCGCGGCGCAGGACGGGGTGGCGAGCGGGGGGAGTATTACGCTGACGTTGAAGTAGGGGACACCGGCTGCAGATTGCACGTGGTTCTGCCCCGAGCGCGAAAAGGAACGTTCAGTCGTCCGTTGCGCCTGCTGGATTCAGTCGTTATTCTCCCCGGCGGCTGGAAGCGATGGCGACTCGCAAACAACTGAAGGATCTCGCGTTGCTGCGTCGAGCCGAGGCGCAAGTTCTATACGAAGCAGAGCTTTATGACGGCTCACGCTATCTGGCAGGCTATGTCCTCGAACTGGCGCTGAAAGCGAGGATCTGCCGAATTCTTGACTTTGAAGAGTATCCTGACGTCGGCGAGTTTCGAAGGCTGTATGCCACTCATGATCTCGATCAGTTGCTGAAGCTTTCCGGGCTCAGCCGAAAGCTGTCTCTGAACGATAAGCAACTTTTTGACAATTGGTCAATGGCAGCGCTGTGGAGGCCGGAGCGACGTTACGACGTGCCGGGGACCTCAAAACGCGACGCGGTCGGAGATATCCTGGACGCCGTGGACGAGGTGCTCAAGTGGATCAAACGGTACTGGTGAAAGAGTTCGAGAAGACGGCGGCGCAGATGGAGAAGTGGTACGGCCCGGTTGCGCTAATGCTATTGGTCGCGCCTGATGAGGAGTCGTCAGATTCTTGGAACGTCATCGTGAGTGCGCGCGGCTTGGACCGAAAGGCATATGGCGAAGCAGTTCGATTGTTTACCGAAACGGTCCGCAAAACGCTACCGAGGTCATTGTGGCCGGCTGTTACGCGCGTCACGGTTCTGCGCTCCAGCGATCCGTTCGTACAAACCTTCATACAACGATATCCAGCACTGCATTCAGGTTCCACGCTGCAGGCCGTCAGTGTGTCCGGAATTGATTTGCCAAAGGCAGTAATTGTCGGTTCAAACCGTAAGGCTGCATGAGTATCCGTTCTGTTTGCGCAACAAACGAACGTGAGCAAGCGCTGGAACGTCGCGCCGATGCCCAAGTCGCCTCACGGCACCATCTCCAAATTCACCCACGTCACCTGCTGCGGATGCACCACCACCGTGATCCGCACCGGCACGGCCGGCTGGCGCCCCGCCGCCGTCGCCTGCACCTCGTAGGTCCCCTCGGCGAGCGGGAAGCGGAACTCCCCCTTCTCGTCGGGGTGGATCGTCGCCGTCTCCTTCTTCTCCTTCTCCTTCCACACGTGCACGGCCGCGTCGGGCAGGGGGGCGGCGCTGCGCGAGTAGACGTGGCCGCCGAGCGTGCCGGGTGGGGTGGTGGGCGGATGGGGGAGCTTCTTCTTCGCCGCGGCGAGGCAGCAGAGGGCGATCAGAGACAGAGAGAGGAACCGCTTCATGCCCTCCGATGATACGACGGGCGCGCCCGCGAGAGACGCCGGCGCCGGCGCAGCGCGGCGTCGAGAAAGCAGGTGCCGCAGAGCAGCGTGTCGTCTTCGATGACGGCCCCGTGGCCGCCGCAGCGCGTGCAGTGATCGTGAGACATGTGCGTGGTCTCCAAACGGAAGGCAGGCGCGGCGCGCCCGCCCTCCTCACGAACTTCGGCGAGAACTCCTACAAGATCACGGTCCACAGTTGTTCACGGCGACGATCGATGTCGTTGCCGGATCGGTTACGAACACGTACGTCCCACCGTTGAACGGGGCCAGCTCGTTTCGACGTCGACTCCGACCCTACGGCACGCGTACGAACGTGTCGTCGCCCCACGTCACCGCGTCGGGCTTCTCCCCGCCGCTCCAGGCGAAGACCAGCGGCTCGCCGCTGCCGGGCGTCATCTCCACGCGCGCCGTCTCCGGCTTGGTGAACGCCTCGATGAGCGACGACAACCGTCCGATCGACGCGTACAGCTTCCCTTCGCGCTCCTCGATCGTCAGCGTTCCGAAGGCCGGGTTCGTGTAGCGGCCCGTGTAGGCCGCGTTCGGATGGGGGAGGCTCCACGGCCGCTGCGCGCGCTTGGCCACCTCGTCGATCTGGATCTGCTTCACCTTGGCCACGCGCTCTTTCACCGCGTCGAGGCGCTTGGCGTAGTCGGCGTCGATGTCCGGCTTCCCGGTAAGGCGGTCGAGCAGATACGAGACGATGAGATCGGCGCCGTCGTCCGGCGCGGCGTTGATGTTCGTCAGCACGCCGACGCCGATGTGCTCCTCCGGCAGCATCGTGTACCAGGAGTGCCATCCCTCGTAGCCTCCGCCGTGGAACATCACGTGATGGCCGTGGAAGTCGCCGTGCCACCAGCCGAAGGCGTAGCCGTTGCCTTTGTAGTCGCCACGGTCGGCCGTCGCCGGCACCTGGAGCTTCAGCGCTTCGTCGAATGCCGCCGCGGGGATGCGCTGCTTGCCGTCGATGCGCCCGCGCCCGGTATTCGCGATCAGCCAGCGCGCCAGATCGGCCGGCGTCGTGACGATGCCGCCGGCCGCATGCATCGTGGCGTCGACCTTCTCGAACTGCAGCGGCACCACGTCGCCGGCGCGGTTGCGCGCGTACGGCGTGGCCATCGTCCATCTCTTCGCCACCGACATGTACGCCGTCGTGTGCGTCATGCCGAGGGGCTGGAAAACGAGGGAGTCGAGCGCCTGCTGCCACGGCTTGCCGGTGATGCGCTCGATCACGAGCGAAGCGACGACGTAGCCGAGGTTGTCGTAGCGGAAGCCGGGCTTGCTCGGCTTGCTGTCGCGCAGCATCGCCGCGAGCTGCTCGGGTGTGTGCTCGCCGGTGTAGGCGGTGCGGTAGACGATGCCGCCGTTCTGCACGCCCGAGGTGTGCGTGAGGAACGCGCGCAGCGTGATCGGGCTCCCTGACTCCGGCAGGTACTTGCTCACCGGCGCGTCGAGATCGAGCTGCCCGCGCGTCGCCAGGATCGCGCAGGCCAGGCCGGTGTACGCCTTCGTCGTCGAGCCGATGTAGTACGCCGTGTTCGCGTTCTTGAGGTAGACGACGCGGCCGTCCTTCACCGCGGCCACGCCGACGCTGGGGAGGTCGGGGATCTCGCGAAGGACGGTGGCGGTGAAGCGGTCGGCATCGCCGTAGCGAGGCGCCGCGGCGGTGCAGGCCAGTGCGAGGAGAACGAGAAGTTTCCGCATAGCCGTGAGTACGACGCGGAAGGCGGGAAGGTTAGGGAGACATTGCGGACGTCGGTCGGAGCGCGCTTCCACCGTCCCTCGCCCGCTCACTTCGAGAAGGGGCGGTGCGGCGGCGCCTGATCGTTGCCGACGCGGCCCGTCTCGATCTGCGCGACGAAGTAGTTCTCGCCCAGCGTCGGCGCGCCCGCCATCCGCCGCAGCATGGCCAGTTGCCCGACGTGCGTGAGGGCGTCGGCCAGCGGTCCCTGGAAGAGCCTCGTCATCTCGCACTGCACCTCGGCGTCCGAAGCGAGGTAGTCGTCGTACGCCTCGAGCGCGGCGAAGAACCGCTCGCACTCGGCGTCCCACGACGACGGCGCCGTCTCGTGCCACTGGCGCGTGCCGTCAGCCATCGACACCGACCATTCCATGAGATCGCCGAGGTGCGCGACGATGCTCAAGGGTGTGCGGCCGGCGCCGTCGTAATCGGCGAACGATGCCGGCGCGCCGCGCAGTGCCTTCGCGCCGCGGTAGGCGAGCGTGGCGAGGGCGTGGCGGAGGAAGGCGCGATCACTGCTCATGCGGCAATCTTAGAACGGCTCGTTTCGTCCAGCATTCAATCACTCACTTAATCCATGGTTGCGAATCGCCGATAGAGCCGGTCAATCTCTGCCGCCAGGGCGAAATCGCGCTCGCTGACGCCGCCCGTGTCGTGCGTCGTCAGGCGGATGGTCACGCGGTTGTAGACGTTGCTCCACTCCGGGTGGTGATTCATCCGCTCCGCCGAGAGCGCCACAGCCGTCATGAAGCCGAAAGCCTCGACGAAGTCGCGAAAGCGCAGCTCGCGCTCGATCGCGTTGTCGCGGAGGTGCCAGCCGGGGAGGGACTGGAGTCGGTTGTCGATGTCGTTCATGCGCGTCCTTCGAACGTCTCGTACTCGGAATCGATCATCCTGGCCGTGTCGACGTCGAGCCGCGTGATCTTGTTGCGGACGTCCCACGTCGTCAATCGGATTCTGACCTTTTTCCAGTCGTTGCCCCAGCGCGGGTGATGGGGAGGTTTGCGTTTGTCGAATAGCGGCGCGACCTTGCTCATGAATTTCATCGCCGCCGCGAAGCTTACGAAGTCGAACGTCCGCCGCAGCTCCTGGCGAATGCGCGGGAACTCCAGCGCCGGCGACTCGCCCCACTGTTCCCACTCCGGGATCTCCTCCTCGATGGCCGCGGCCAGCTGCCGCTCCGTCAGCGGCCGGAAGTGGCGCCGGATGTACCGCGACGGCGTCGGCTGGTCCTCCAGCTCGTTCCGAGTGAACCCGTTTTCCGCGAGGATATCGCTCAGCTCGCGGACGTCGCGTCCCCACTCGGCGGCGAGCCGGAGCACCGTCGCCTGCTTGTTGCGGAGCGCGCGAAGCTCGCGCGGCAAGTCGGCGCGGGAAGGAAGATTCTTCGTGTGGTTGATGGCGATCGGAACGACTTTGATCCGATGGCGCAGCGCGTAGAGAACCTCGTTGCGGACCCAGTCGGTGCGGTCGAAGAGCCGGCGCCGTCCCTTCTTGTCTGTCGCGAGCCATCCCGCTCCGATCAGCACGAGCACCACCGTCGCCGCCTCCAGCCGCCGCCTGATCCGCGCCGGCCACGCCTCGCCCGAACGGATCGAGTTCACGTCCATGAAGAGCTGTCCCGATCCGAACTGCTCTTTCAGTTGCAGATACAGCGCTTGTGCGACTTGACTCGTGTCGTCGCGCCGGTAGCTGATGAACGCCAGTGCCATTCCCCCATGGTAAACTCGCCCCTGGCCGCGGGGGTGCTGGTCTTTACCGGCTGAGAGACGTTCGCGACGTCAACCCCACTACCTGATCCGGGTAATGCCGGCGTAGGGAAGCGGAAGCAACTCCTTCGGCCCGTTTTCCACTCGAAGGAGGAGCGCGATGACCGAAGTCCTTCCCATCCGCCGCCGCGGCGAGCGCACGCCCACGCGCGGTGCCGACCCCCACTGGCAATTCCCGAGCTCGCGCAAGATCTACGTCGACGGCGTCGGCATGCGCGAGATCACCCTCTCGCCCACCCGCCTCCCCGGCGGCGGCCTAGAGGAGAACCCGCCGCTGCGCCTCTACGACACCAGCGGCCCCTACGGCGATCCGGCCGTCGAACTGAACGTCGAGGAAGGCCTGCCCCGCCTGCGCGCGACGTGGATCCGCGAGCGCACCGGCGCCGCGTACGCCGAGTCCGACGCCAGCTACAAACCGGTCGCCGGCCACAGCGACGCCGATCTTCCTCTCCCGCCGCGGCGCCGCGTTCTCCGCGGCCGCGGCCTCGTCACCCAGCTCCAGCAAGCGCGCGCCGGCATCGTCACCCCGGAGATGGAGTACATCGCCGTGCGCGAGGGGCTGCCACAGGACTTCGTGCGCGCCGAAGTCGCGCGCGGCCGGGCCATCATCCCCGCCAACATCAACCATCCGGAGAGCGAGCCGATGATCATCGGCCGCAACTTCCTCGTGAAGATCAACGCCAACATCGGCAACTCCGCCGTCACCTCGTCGATCGAAGAAGAAGTCGAAAAAATGACCTGGGCCATCCGTTGGGGCGCCGACACCGTCATGGACCTCTCCACCGGCCGCAACATCCATGAGACGCGCGAGTGGATCGTCCGCAACGCCCCCGTGCCGATCGGTACCGTGCCCATCTATCAGGCCCTCGAAAAAGTCGGCGGCAAGGCCGAGGAGCTGACGTGGGAGATCTTCCGCGACACCATGATCGAGCAGGCCGAGCAAGGCGTCGACTACTTCACCATCCACGCCGGCGTCCTCTTGCGCTACATCCCGCTGACCGCGAAGCGCGTCACCGGCATCGTCTCGCGCGGCGGCTCGATTCTCGCCAAGTGGTGCCTCGCGCATCATCAGGAGAACTTCCTCTACACGCGCTTCGCCGAGATCTGCGAGATCATGGCCGCCTACGACGTCTCCTTCTCGTTGGGCGACGGCCTGCGGCCGGGCTCGATCGCCGACGCCAACGACGACGCGCAATTCGCCGAGCTGAAAACGCAGGGCGAGCTGACGAAGATCGCCTGGGAGCACGGCTGCCAGGTCATGAACGAGGGGCCGGGCCACATCCCGATGCACCTCATCAAGGAGAACGTCGACAAGCAGCTCGAGTGGTGCGCCGAGGCGCCGTTCTACACGCTCGGGCCGCTGACGACCGACATCGCGCCCGGCTACGACCACATCACCTCGGCCATCGGCGCGGCCATGATCGGCTGGTACGGCACGGCCATGCTCTGCTACGTCACGCCGAAAGAGCACCTCGGCCTCCCCGACAAGGAAGACGTGAAGCAGGGCGTGATCGCCTACAAGATCGCCGCGCACGCCGCGGACCTGGCCAAGGGGCATCCGCTCGCGCGCGCCTGGGACGATGCCATGTCGAAGGCGCGCTTCGAATTCCGCTGGCAGGATCAGTTCAACCTCGCGCTCGATCCCGAGACTGCGCAGAAGTTCCACGACGCCACGCTGCCGGCCGAGGGGGCGAAGGCGGCGCATTTCTGCTCCATGTGCGGGCCGCACTTCTGCTCGATGAAGATCACGCAGGAGGTGCGCGAGGCCATGGACGAGAAGTCGCGCGAATTCACCGAGAAGGGAGGCGAGCTCTATGTTTGATTTGGAGTGCCATGCCGCCGCTCTGGACAGCGCCGGCATGGCCGGCGCACTCCACATCGCCGGAAAGGTCTTCACCTCGCGGCTGATGCTCGGCACCGGCAAGTACCGCAGCGCCGAGGAAATGAACGCCGCGCTCGAAGCCTCGGGATGCGAGATCGTGACCGTGGCGCTGCGGCGGATCGACCTCGACGCGCCGAAGCGGAGCATCCTCGACGAGATCGACTGGCAGCGCTATCACATCCTCCCGAACACCGCCGGCGCGCGCACCGCCGACGAAGCGATTCGTACAGCGCGCATGGCCCGCGCGATGGGACTGTCGGATTGGATCAAAGTCGAGGTCATCCCCGATCCGAAGTATTTGCTCCCCGACCCGGTCGGGACTTTGGAAGCCTGCAAAGTTCTCGTCGACGAAGGCTTCGTGGTGCTGCCGTACATCAACGCCGATCCGGTGCTCGCGCTCAAGCTCCAGGAGATCGGGACGGCCACGGTGATGCCGCTGGCGTCGCCGATCGGCAGCGGGCAGGGGATGAAGACGTTCGACGCCATCCGCATCATCGTCGAGCAGGCGAAGGTGCCGGTGGTGGTCGACGCGGGCATCGGCGTCCCCTCGGACGCCGCGATGTCGATGGAGCTCGGCGCCTCGGCGTGCCTGGTGAATACGGCGATCGCGCGCGCGCAGGATCCTGCGCTGATGGCGCGGGCGATGCGCCTCGGGGTGGAGGCTGGGCGGGCGGCGTATCTCGCGGGCCGCATGCCGGTGCTGCCGTATGCCTCGGCGAGCAGTCCGCTGGAGGGCGTGGTGCGGTGATGTTGATGCTGGTGACGCGTTCCGATGAGCGGTTATCCGCGATCGTGCGTGCCGCCGTCGAAGGCGGCGTGAACGTCGTGCAGATTCGCGGCGGCGAGGCGGAGGTCATTCGCCGCGCGGCCGGAAACGCGCGCGTGCTCATCAACGGTGTCGATCACCTGCCCGAAAACGTTCCGGGCCGCGCCCTCGGACGCTCCGTTCATTCGGTCGAGGCGGCGCTGCGCGCCGAGCTCGAGGGATGCGAGTACGTCGTCGCCGGGAGCGTCTTTGCGACGTCGTCGCATCCGGGCGGTCCTGTCGGCGGCGTGCGGCTCATCGAAGCAGTGGCGAGCGCCGTCCGCATCCCCGTCATCGCCATCGGCGGGATCAACGCCGCGAACGCCCGCTCCTGCATCGACGCCGGCGCGCGCGGCGTCGCCGTGATCTCCGCCATTTTCGACGCCGAGGATCCGAAGCAAGCCACGCGGGAGCTGTGGAGAGCGATCGCATGATCTCGCTCACCATCAACGGCCGCGACGTGCGCCTCGAAAACGCGATGACGATCGCCCAGTTGCTGGCCTCCAAGAACCTGCACGCGAAGATCGTCGTGGTCGAGCACAACCGCCAGATCGTCCCGCGCGAGCGCTACGACGCGGTGCTCCTCGGCGCTGGCGACGAGCTGGAGATCGTGCAGATGATGGCGGGCGGCTGATGCACGCCGTCGTCGTCGGCGGCGGCGTGATCGGCCTCTCCGTCGCCTGGCACCTTCTGCCGCACGCGCGCGTCACCGTCGTCGACGTTCCGAAGCCGGGAGCCGCTTCCCCCGCCTCGGCCGGCATGCTCGCGCCGTACGCCGAGGCGAAAGCGCACGGCGGCCCGCTGCTCGACCTCGGCGTGGCCAGCTTGCGGATGTGGCCTTCGTTCGCGGAGCGGCTCGGCGTCACGCTTCACGGTCCGGGAACGCTCCATCTGAGCGACGGCACCTTCGTGGCGGATGAAAAAAACGTCGATCCCCGCGAGCTCCTCGCGGCGCTGCGGCGGCATGTGCGCGTCGTCAGCGAGCCGGCCTTTGGCGACATCACGATCATCGCGAAAGGCGCGTGGAGCGAGCCGTGGTCGTTTCCCGTGCGCGGGCAGTTGATCGCGCTGCAGTCGAGTGCGGTCTTGACGACGATCTACGCACCGGGCGTCTACCTCATCCCGCGCAATGGACGCGTGATCGTCGGCTCGACCGAGGAGCACGTCGGCTTCGAGATGGGCACCGGCGCGGCCGCGGAGCTGCATGCGAGAGCCGCCGCCGTCGTGCCGGCGCTGCGCGACGCGGAGCTCGTCGAGGCCTGGTGCGGCTTCCGCCCCGGCTCGCGCGACGGCCTGCCGTTCATCGGCCGCATCGACGCGCGCACGTATGTTGCCACCGGCCACTTCCGCAACGGCATCCTCCTCGCGCCGATCACCGGCGCGCTGCTCGCCGAGATGATCGTCACCGGCAACACTCCGGAGCTGCTCGAGCCATGCGACCCGCTGCGCTGACGATCGCCGGCTTCGACCCGTCCGGCGGCGCCGGCGTGCAAGCCGACCTGCGCGTCTTTCACGCGCTCGGCGTGGCCGGCTGGTCGGCGGCGACGGCGATCACGATCCAGAACACGCAGGGCGTGCACGGCGTGCACCTCATCGACGCCGACACGCTGCACAAGCAGCTCGAAGCCGTCTTCACCGACGCGCGCACGCTCGGCGCGGTGAAGATCGGGATGCTCGGCGGCGGAGCGCAAGTGCGCGCCGTGGCCGACGCGCTGCGGACGTGGAAGCCAGGCAACGTGGTGCTCGACCCCGTGCTCGCCTCGACCGGCGGCGTGCCGCTGCTCGACGACCCCGCGGCGCTCGACGAGCTGATCCCGCTCTGCGACCTCGTCACGCCGAATCTTCTGGAGTGCGCCGGCCATGCCGGCGCTGTCCTCGTCAAAGGCGGCCACGCCGCCGGCAATCCCGACGACAAGCTCTACGTCGACGGCACTCTCGTCGAAACGTACCCCGGCACGCGCGTAGCGACGCCACACACGCACGGCACCGGCTGCGCGCTCTCGGCTGCGATCGCTGCGTATCTGGCTCTGGGCGTTCCGCTCCGCATCGCCATCGCGCGAGCCAAAGAGGTCGTCTCCGCGGGCTTGCACAACCCCATCGTCACCGGCAATGGCCGCGGCTACCCCGACGCGCGCGCGATCTCCGGCATCTACGTATTGACCGATCCCCGCCGCCCCCCGGAGGAGACGGTGCGCGCCGCCCTCGCGGGCGGCGCGCGCGTCGTGCAGTTGCGCGAGAAGTCGCTGCCGACGCCGCGCCTCATCGCGCTCGCTCGGTCGCTTCGCGACCTCGCGCACGAGTACGGCGCGCTCTTCATCGTGAACGACCGCGTCGACGTGGCCCTGGCGGCCGGCGCCGACGGCGTCCACCTCGGCCCCGACGACATGCACCCCCGCGACGCGCGCGCCGTCTTGGGCGCGCGCATCATCGGCGTGTCCGTCAGCACCGTCGACGAAGCCGCCGCCCTCGCGCCGTTCGCGACGTACTTCGGCGTCGGCGCGATCTATGGGTCGGCGACGAAGCTCGACGCCGGCGACGCCGTCGGCGTCGAGCGCATCACGGAGATCCGCAATGCGTTTCCGCACATCCCGATCGTGGCCATCGGGGGGATTTTGCTCGAAAACATCGGCGCCGTCGCGAGCGCCGACGCCGACGCGGCTGCAGTGGTTTCCGCTGTTGTGTGCGAGGAGGACATGCGCGCCGCGACGGAAGCGCTCGTGCGGGCGTGGGAGAGGTCGTCGCGTCGGTCGCGGTTGAACCGAGCTGCGTCAATGGCGTAGTATTCACGCGGTGAGGTTCATTGAGACGAGCGCCGCTCCTTGCACGTCCCACGCATGGAGTTCTCATCCCTGGAACAGGCGGCGCGCGGAAGATCCGCTGGGGCAGCGAGACGCGAGGCAAGCGAGGCAGCTTCCGAATCATCTACTACTGGCATACCGCTCGACAGACCTTTTTTATGCTGTATGTGTACTCGAAGGCTGAGCAGGGAGATCTTACGGCGGCACAACGACGCGGTCTGGGTAAATTGATTCGCGAGAACCTGATATGAAGAAGGAAAGTTTTGACGAACTGTTGGACAGCGTTCGCGAGGCGGGTCGAATTTTCCGCGGCGAGCAGAAGCCGAGCCGCGAATTTACCTTTGCGCCCGAAGATGTGCGCGCGATCAGGGCCAAGCTACGCAAATCACAGGACGAATTTGCCCTGATGATTGGTGTAAGCGTGGCCACTCTTCGAAATTGGGAGCAGGGTCGCCGT
>DATDFB010000129.1:0-50955 GCA_036522835.1 Thermoanaerobaculia bacterium
GCCGGCGCAGCCGGCTCGGGCGCGGGCGCAGCCGTCGCCGGCGCAGTCATCGTCGGCACGGGCTCGCGTTCCGCTTGCTTCTGCTGCAGCGTTGGGCCGGGACGGATCGACGTCGCGCCGGGGGTGTTCTCGAAACCGCCGCGGACGGCGCTGATCGCCTGGGTCGCATTCGACGGGCGCCATAGCGCGGCGATTCGCGGACGCGGGTCGAGCATCCCCCGGATTCCGATGGGGATATCTTCGCGCCCGCCGAGCCGCACGGCCTGCGCGAGAACCGCAAAGAGCAGCACCGCCGCGGCGATGAACGCGACGCGGTGCTGCGTGCGCAGCGCCGTGAAGAAGAAGAAGAGCGCCAGCGCGAGCCAGACGACGAAGCCGAAGTACCAGCGAATGCTCGACAGCGCGTATGCCAGGGCCACGATGGGCAGCGCCAGCCAGAGCCGCGGCCGCTCCTGCCACCGCGCGCAGACGTAGACGAGCGCCGCGATGAGCAGCAGAAAGACCGTGTCCTTCAGCGGCTGCAGCGCCCACACGATCATTCCGGGGCCGAACGACGCCGCCGCCAGCGCGAAGAGCACCGCGCCGTTGCCGCGCGGTTGCAGCCGCACGAGGATCGCGCACGTCGCCAGGTAGGCCGCGCAGTTGAGGAGAATCGCCACCGAGGCGGGATCGCCGAAGAGCGCGACGCAGGCGGTGAGGATCTGCACGAACACGCGCGACGGATAGCGCGCGTCGGTGAGCGTCAGCGCCGCCATCCACCCTTCGTTCAGCAGGTGGCGCGCGTAGCCCATGTACCACCAGCCGTCGATGAAGAACCAGATGCCGTCGCCGATCTGCAGCGAGCGCGCGATCGGCAGGCGCAGCCAGGAAATCCAGAAGAGCGCCTGCCCGGCCACCGCGCGGATCAGGAAGCCCGCAGTGACGATCCGTTTGGCGAGCGGCGGCATGGCCGCCGCACTCCACAGAAAGAGCCGCCACAGCCCGTAGCAGGCGGCGGCGGTGAGGAGCACTTGAACGATTGCAATCAGCACGCGGCCATCCGCAGGATCTCCGCCAACGTTTCCGCCTGCGCCTCGAGCGAGAAATGTGCCTCGGCATAGGCGCGGCCGGCACGACCCATGCTCCGGCGCAGCTCCGCGTCGGCGATGAGCCGCCGCAGCGCGGCCAGCCACTGGTCGTCCGTCGTGGCCAGGAAGTGCGTCTCCCCCGATGCGCCCATCGTCGCGCAGACGCCGACGGGGCTCATCACGAAGGGCACGCCGCAGGCCATGTACTGCACCGCCTTGAATCCTGATTTTCCCGCGCTCCAGGCATCGTCCGCGATCGGGTAGACGCCGATGTCGAGAGCGCGGAAATCGTCGGCTTCGCGGTCAAGACGCCACGGACGGCAGTCGACGTCGACGCCGGGCACGCGTACCGCGGCGCGCCCGGAGCCGACGATGGTCAGGCGGAAGCGCTGCTCGCGTCCGAGGCGCTCGAAGAGCGGGAGGAGGCGCTCGAGGAAGGGGAATGTGCCGTGCGAGCCGATCCAGCCGATGGTCGGCACATCGTGCGGCGGCGGGTCGAGCGGACGGAAGATGCGCGTGTCGACGATGGTCGGCGCGACGACGGCGTTCGCGCCGAGGCTGCGCACGTACGCGGCGATGTTCGGATTGCCGCAGACGACGACGCGCGACCAGCGGATCAGCCGATCGGTCTTGCCGGGCCACTTCAGGAGCGACGCAGCGCGGCCGTAGATCGGACTCGCATAGGCGATGTACGTGGCGTCGTCGAGGTCGAGGACGATCGGCCGGCGCAGGACGCGCGCGATGATCCACTCGATGACCGGCGGCCCGACGAGCATCGCCTCGCGCTGCACGAAGACGACGCCGGTGCGCGCGGCGCGGAATGCCGCAGCAGTGCGCGCGAGCGCGCGCAGCGCCAGGAGCGGCACGCGCGGCAGGAGCTTGCGCGGCTCGTAGAGCGCCGCGAAGAGGCCGCGGTCGAGGAACGGCGCGAAGTCGATCTCGATGCCGCGCTCGGCCAGCGGCTCGACGAACTGCGCGATGCGGTAGCGCGACGACGCCGCTTCGACCGGATACGACGCCAGCGCCAGCACGCGGAGCGTCATCGCAGCACCGCCTCGTACAAGCGCCGATAGCGTGCGCCGCCGACGTCGTGCAGGTCGTACTCGTCGCGCGCCAGCGCGCGGCAGCGCTCCGCGAGCTCCGGATCGCGACGCAGCTCGGTCATCGCCCGAACGGCCTCGGCGTAGGCATCGCCGTCGAAGCGCGACAGCAGCACGCCGACGCGGTGCCGCTCGATCTGCGTGTCGAGATCGCCGATCTCCGCAGTCGAGATGACCGGTAAGCCGGCCGCGAGGTACTCCGCGAACTTCGTCGGAGACGACGCCTGCCGCGCGAACGACGTGCGGATCAGCGAGACGCCAACGTCTGCCGCGCGCAGATAGTGCGGAACATCCGCGGGTGACACGGTCATGACGCGGTAATCATCGGCCGTGAAGCCGTTGCGCTCCAACGCCGCCACGATCGCCTGCGGCGGCGTCTGCGTGAGGATGAGCGCGAAGGTGCGCGGATCGGCCCGGCGCGCCGCCGCGAGCAGCGCCGCCGTCTCCTCGACGAGGTAGTAGCCGCCGAGCGCGCCGGTGTAGACGTAGACGAGACGGTCGCGGATTCGGAGGTCGGCGGGGGCGGCGGAGGCGAAGCGGGCGACGTCGACGCAGCAGGGGATGACTTCGTACGGCACGTCGAGCGGCCGGCGCATCCGCTCGGTCAAAAACACGATCCCGTCCGCCGCGCGCAGCAATCGCCGCTCGGCCATCTTCGTCAATCGGTACAACAACCCTCCCGCACGCCACCGCCCCGCGCTGACCGACTCCTCGGCGAGGAATCCGCGGAAGTCGAAGATCAATCTGCCGCCGCGCATCCGCTTCGCCAGCGCGCCGATCGCGGCGCCGACGTGGCTGCGGCCGTGGAAAATGTCGATGCGCTTCCGCCGCGCGATTCGCGCAGCGCGGAACGCGCCGCGCACGATGTCGTACAGCGTCGCCGGCAGCGCCGGCCGCTTGTGGTACGGCAGCGCCTCCCATTCGATTCCGTCCTCGCGCACTCGCTCGCGCCACTCCGTGGGATCGAAACGCTGCGGCTCGAACGTCAGCAGTGCCATCTCCACGCCGCCCGCCACGAGCTCGCGAAGATAGGGCAGCACCTGCGTCTGCACCAGTGGCTCGCGCAAGCCGAAGTAGCAGATGTAGAGGGCGCGCATTCAGCCTCGGCCGATCCACACCGCGAACGCGACGTTGCCGGCGAAGTGAATCGTGTAGCTCGCCACCATCACCCACGCCGCCGCGATCATCCCGTAGCGCGGGATCAAAAGGTAATTGCCGGCGATGCCCGCCGCCGCGGCGACGACGGCGAGGAGCGAGTTGCGGACGAAGCAGCCGCGCGCCACCCACTGCGGCGTCATGACCGCCGCCAGGGCCATGCCGAAGATCGACAGCAACGCGACGCGGAAGACCGGCACGGCCGGCGCAAAGGCGCGCCCGGCGAGCAGCGGCACGACGAACGGCGCCGCGATCCACGCGGCCACAGCGGCGAGCGCGGCGTAGAGCATCGTCTGCCAGACGAGCGTGCGGTGCTCGCGCCACGCCGCCTCGGGGCCGTCGCGCGCGACGAGCGAGTACGCCACGATGGCGATCGCCATCGGCACGACCTGCATCGCCGTCGTCAACTGCATCGCCAACTGGAAGAACCCGGCCTCGCTCACCGGCCGGAACGCGTTCAACAGGATGACGGCGATGTTCGTGAAGAAGAACGTGCTGACCGCGGCAACGTGCAGCTTCGCGCCGCCGCCGAGGAGCGAGCGGACCACCGGCCGCGACACCGCGAGAGGCCGGCTTGCCGCGATGACGCGCGCCAGCCCGAGGCCGACGACGACGATGTACGAGACGAGCGTCGCGCCGATCGCGGCGACGACGCCGGCTTTCCAGACGCCGACCGCCAGGACGACGGCGATGACCCCGATCGTGGTGCCGGCGGCCTGC
Organism: Thermoanaerobaculia bacterium; assembly: GCA_036522835.1. Lineage (GTDB taxonomy): Bacteria > Acidobacteriota > Thermoanaerobaculia > Gp7-AA8 > Gp7-AA8 > DATDFB01. The sequence continues at coordinate 4,043 of DATDFB010000129.1, forward strand.
GCGATGTTGAGGCGCTTCAGATCACCGAGGACGATCAGCAGCGAGTTGCCGTTCTCCATCCACAGCAGAAACGGCAGCGTGGCGAAGGCGACGAGGAGCACCGGCGCGGCGATGTGCTGGAACACGCGGCCGTGCGTTGCGAAGTGCATCGCCGCGGCGATGGCCCATCCGAGGAGCGTCGTTGCCGCAGTCAGGAGCATCACGCTGCCGGTGACGGCGGGAACGAGGCGCTGGCGCTCCTCGCCGCTGAGGAGATAGACGATGATGTTCGCCAGGCTGAAATGCCCAAGCGCCACGAAGAGCGAGACCCAGCTCGTTGCCGCCGCGATCACCCCGCGGCCTTGCGGCCCGAGGTAACGCGCGGTGATGATGGTGATGACCATCGCGCCCAGCATCCAGTAGGCTTTCGTGCCGCTGGTGAGGGTCACGGCCTTCCACAGTCGCATTTGAGGCGCACATCTTAGTCTCCGTCATCATTCCGACGCACAACTACGCCCGCTACCTCGGCGAGGCGATCGACAGCGCGCTCGCGCAGACGCTGCCGCCGCTCGAAGTGCTCGTCGTCGACGACGGCTCGACCGACGCGACGCCCGCGGTGCTGGCGGCGTATGGCGACCGCATCCGCGTGATTCGCCAGAAGAATTCCGGCGTCGCCGTCGCGCGCAACGCCGGCATCGCCGCCGCGCGCGGCGAGTACCTCGCGTTTCTCGACTCCGACGACGCGTGGTATCCCCGGAAGCTCGAACGGCAGATGCCGCGCTTCGCCGCCGATCCGTCGCTCGGCCTGGTGCACTGCGGCGCGGAGACGGTCGACGCCGAGGGGCGCACGCTGGCCACGTCAATGAACGGCCTCGAAGGGCATGTCGCCGAGGCCATGCTGCGGCTCGACCGCGAAGTCATCTTCCCGCAGGGGAGCGGCATCGTCGTGCCGAAGCGCGTCGCCGAGGAGATCGGCGGCTACGACGCGCGCCTCCCGCCGTCGGAGGATTGGGACTTCTGCTACCGCGTTGCAGCGCGCTACCCGATCGGCTACGTCGTCGAGGTGCTCGTGCGCTACCGGCAGCACGGCAGCGGCATCCATACGAACATCCCCCGGCTCGAGCGCAGCATGCGCCTTGCCCTGGAAAAAGCGTTCGCCGATCCAGCGGTGCAGCCGCTGCGGCGGCACAGTTACGGGCAGATGCACCGCGTGCTGGCCGGCTGCTACTTCGAGACGCGCGAGCTCGGCGCGTTCGCGCGCCACGCCATGGCCAGCCTCCGCTACGATCCGCGCAACCTCGGCTACTTCGCCGCGTGGCCGCTGCGCGTCATGCTGCGGCGTCGAGCCAAACCTGCAGCATGAGGATGCCCCAGAGGTAGAAGTTCCAGTCGTAGCGGCCCGCGAGGTGCTCGTTCCACTTCGCGCGGATCGGCGCGGGATCGAGCAGGCCGTGCTTGCGTAGCGCCGCTTCGCTGAGAAGCGGCTCGGCCCAGTCGCGCAACGGCCCGCGCAGCCACGCGCCGAGCGGAATGCCGAAGCCCATCTTCGGCCGCTCGATCAATTCCTCGGGCACGTAGCGATAGAGCACGCGCCGCAGCACGCGCTTCCCCTTGCCGGCGCGCACTTTCATCGACAGCGGCAGCCGCCACGCGAATTCGACGAGACGGTAGTCGAGCAGCGGCTCGCGCGACTCGAGCGACGCGGCCATGCTGGCGCGGTCGACCTTGGCGAGGATGTCGTCGGGCAAGTACGAGATCTGATCGAAGTACATCATCCGCTCGACCGGATCCGCCAGCGCGGGCCATTGCGCGCGATCGAGCACCGGCGCGACCGCTGTGGAGTGCGGCGGCCATGCCGCCGCTGTCCAGTGCGACACGAGCTCGAAATACATCGCGTCAATGTCGTTCGCCTGCAGCACGCGCGCGACTTTGTGCGCGCGCTCGCCGAGCCGAGGGCGGAGGCGGTCATACATACGCGCCGGGATCCTGCCGAGCGCGCGGCCGAGCGCCGGACGCATGCCGCGCGGCGTGCGCGCGATCCAGCGGAAGAGCCGCTGGCCGACGAAGTAGCGAGTGTACCCGCCGAACAGCTCGTCGCCGCCGTCGCCGGAGAGGCTGACCGTGACATGCCGCCGCGCCAGCGCGGAAACGAGGTGCGTCGGGATCTGCGAGGAGTCGGCGAACGGCTCGTCGTACATCCGCCCCAGGCGCGGGATGACGTCGAGCGCGTCGCGCTCGTGGACGGTCAGCTCCGTGTGATCCGTGCCCAGATGCCGCGCGACGGCGGCGGCGTACGGCGCCTCGTTGTAGCCGATGTCATCGAAGCCGATGGAGAAGCTCTTCACCGGCGTCGCGCTCTCCGCCTGCATCAGCGCGGTCACGAGCGAGGAGTCGACGCCGCCGGAAAGGAAGACGCCGATCGGGACGTCCGCGACCATGCGGATGCGGATGGCGTCGCGCAGCAACGCCTCGAGCTCGTGCGATGCTTCCTCTTCGGTTCCGGCGAAGCGATCGCGCGTGCCGGCGATCGCCGCGTCGCGCGCTGACCAGTAGACGGTCGTCCGCGTCGTGCGCGCGTCCGGATCGAGCGTCACGATCGTCCCCGGCATCGCCTTGGCGATCCCTTCGTAAATGCTGAACGGCGCCGGCACATAGAGGAAGGAGAGGTAGAGCCGCAGCGCATTGCGGTCGATGCGCGCATCGAAGCCGGGATGGCGGCGCAGCGCTTTCAGCTCGGAGCCGTAGACGAACGTGTCGCCGGCGAATCCGTAATAGAGCGGCTTCACGCCCATGCGATCGCGCACGAGATAGAGGCGCCGCTCGCGGCGGTCCCACACGGCGATAGCAAACATGCCGTTGAAGCGCGCCACGGCGTCGATGCCCCACGCCTCGAACGCCGCCAGCATGACCTCGGTGTCGGAATGCCCGCGAAACTCCGGCGCGAGGCCGCCCGCGCGCAGCTCGCGGCGCAGCTCCTCGAAGTTGTAGATCTCGCCGTTGAGCGTGGCGACGTAGCGCCCCGACGCGGAGACCATCGGCTGATGCCCGGCCGGCGAGAGGTCGATGATGGCCAGGCGGCGGAAGCCGATGGCCACGCCGTGCGCGGCGTCGACCCATTCGCCAGCGTCGTCCGGCCCGCGGTGCTCGAGTGCGCCGCACATGCCGCGCACGGCGCGCGTCAGCTCATCATGCGCCGCCGGCGCGGATACGAATCCGGTGATTCCACACATGCAGTGTCATTCCGAGCGCAGCGAGGAACCCCCTGCGTCAGGGGGTCCTTCGCCGTCTCCGCGGCTCAGGATGACACGAAATTACTGGCAACCCGCGAACGCATTTGTATCCTGAATCGGTACGAACGCGGTGCCCGCGGGGCTCGAATAGCGCTGGACGGCGCCGGTTTTCGTGTCCTTGACGACGAGGTCGACGCCGACGTCAGTCATGCCCGAGGCGAAGAGCCAGAAGTTGTTCGTGAAGCCGCAGGCGTCGACGATCTTCACCACGACCTCGGCGTTCTCCGGCCCGAAGAACCAGAAATAGCCGCTCTCCTTCGTCATGGCGACCGGATTCGCCAGGCTCGATCCGGCCGCTGTGTGGTAGCGCGCGGTCACGGAGAAACGATTGGCGAGGCACAGCGCGGTGCCGCCGAACGAGCAGCCATCGTCCGGCGCGGCGTTGAGCGGCAGGACGTTCGACTTCAGCGTGAACGTGTCGCGGCAGCCGGCGATGGTGACGTTGCACATCACGGCCTCGGCGAATACGCCCTTCACGTTCGCCTCGTTGCCGGCGAGCTTGATCAGCGCCTGCGTCCCCTGGCCGGCATCGGCTTCGTGCACGAGGATGGGCGCGTCGCCGTCGCGCACGAGGAAGACGCGGTAGGCGGTGGCGGACTGACCGAAGTCAGGGAAGGGGCTGTACGACGGATCGCACCAGCGCAGACTGAGCGACAACTGCGGCTGCACCGGCGGCGTGGCGGAGACAAGGGAGCGGTCGAAGGCGCACGACGGCATGACCAGCACGGACTTCGTCGCCGCGGTGCGGCTCTTGCCCGTGCATTCGGTGTAGACGTAGTCGATCGTGTACGGCTGCGCGTCGGCGAACGTGACGGGGCCGACGCTGAATGCGAACGGCAGCGCGATCGCCGGGCAGGCGACGCATTCGCCTGCGACCTTCTCCTCGATGGTCAGCGTGTGCCTGACGAGCTTCGCCGTGCGCGTGGTGGGTGGACAGTTGCCGGTGCCGATGCCGTGCACGGTGACGACGACGCTGTCGCCCGCCTTCGGGGTGGAGGGCCGGAGGGTGATGGTGTCGGCGGCGAGCGGGAGGGCGAGGAGGAAAGAGAGCAGGAGTCCGGGCTTCATGGCGTAGATTGTACGAAGTGCAACCGTACGCCGTCGCCCCCCAACGCCACTTCATCCTCGTCTTCGACAAAGAGGACGACGCGCTCGCGAAGTTGCGCGCGTTCGCGGAGGAGCACGCGGTGCGCGGCGCGTGGTTTCTAGCCCTCGGCGCGTTTCGCGAAGCGACGGTCGCGTACTGGAATCCAGCGACGAAGGAGTACGAGCGCATCGCCGTCGACGAACAGGTCGAGGTGCTCTCGCTCGTGGGCAATCTCGGCATCGACGGCGCGGAGATGAAGATCCACGCGCATGCCACGCTCGGCCGCCGCGACGGCTCGGCGATCGGCGGACATCTGATCGCGGCGACGGTGTTCCCGACGCTGGAGATGACGGTCGTCGTCTACGACCAGGCCATCGTACGCGGCACAGACGAGGCGACCGGGCTCTCGCTGATCAAGCGCGTCGGATGAGCCACCACACGACGGCGATGGCGATGAGCGCGAGAACGATCAGGTCGAGCGGGATGCGGGTCCGTTCGATGTGCTCGACGATGCGCGGCGGCTCGACGTAGCCGCTCTGCACGGCGGAGCGGCCGAAGTAGAGCTCGTCGGTGCCGGGGCGGATCGACGACTGATCGATGAACGCGGTCATGCGCACCGGCGCCGCGAGCGTCAACTTGGCCAGGCGCGCGACGTCGCCGCGGAGCGCGTCAGGCAGCGGATCGCTGCGCCGCAGGATGCCCGGCCAGAAGGTCTTCTCGCCGATCGTGCCGGTCACGCGCTCGTCGCCGAGAACCCAGATGCGGAGCGCGCGGATGTCCATCTTTTCGGAGGCGAGGCGGCGCTGCGAGGCCGGCTCGCGATACGGGAAGAACGGACGCTCGGCGGCGAACGACATCTTCACCGCGGCCGTGCGCACCGCCGGCTGCGCCGCGTCGATCTTGAACGCGGTGATCTTCCATTGACGTTGCACGTACGCGTCGAGCCATTCCGTGAGATCCGGCGTCGAGGCGTAGCCGTGGCCGGCGAGCCACTTCTGCAGCGCGGCGGCATCGGTGGCGGCGAGAACGACCGCGTCGTAGCCGGCGACTTTCTGCGAGGAGAGGACTTCGACGGGCGCCGCCGCGCCGGTGGTCATGCTCTCGCTGCGCGTCTCGGACATGAGCAGAAACGGCGTGAAGTCGAGCCGCCTTTTCGTGACGTGGACGATCTCGGGCCGCGTGCGCTCCTCGAGCTTGTCGAAGATCGCGTCGTCGACCTCGGCAAGGATCGGCACCGCCGGCGTCGGCACGAGGAAGCCGAAGTCGCGTCCCTTGCCGTGGAAGATCGCGCGGCGGATGAAGTGCTCGGTCTTCGCCGCCGCGTCCCAAACGATGACCGCCGACTCCTCGACGACGGCGATCTCGTCGCCGGCGTGCGGCGCGGGGGCGCAGGCGATCGCCACGGCGGCAAGCGCGATCAGCAGGGGTTTCATGGATGCGTCCATTGTACGGCCGGCGATCAACGAAAGGTGCCGGCGCTGAGCCGCAGATTGCGCGAACCTGCGGGTGCACACGATCTCGCTACGGAAACGCAGCCACAAGCTCCTCCGGGGAGCGCAGGCGGCGCAATGGCGGCACCGCGGCATTGCTCTTCCGAACGGCCACGGCGGCGACAAAGTCGGGCTCCAGCTCGAGGTGGAGCAGGGACCAGCGCGCTGCTTCGGCCGCGTCGCCGCCGACGTGGCGGAGGGCCGCGGGCTCGCCGGGGCGCAGCGTGACTTCGAAATCGTGGAGCGGCGCGAGGAGACCGTCGCCGGTGGCTTTGACGTACGCCTCCTTGCGCGTCCAGCAGTTGAAGAATCCTCGCGTACGCTCTTCCGCCGGCAGCGATGCCAGGACGCTCCACTCGGCCGGCGCGAAGGTGCGCTGCGCGACCGCGTCGAGATCGGGAATGGCGCGAATCCGCTCGACGTCGACGCCGATCGCAGCTCCCCGTCCGATTCCGTAGATCGCCAGCTCATCGCTGTGAGAGACATTGAACTCGAGGCCGCGGCCGCGCAGATGGAGCTTCCCAGCGTGCCCTTCCTCGAAGACGACCTCGGCCGGATGCGTACCGAGTTTGGCCGCGAGAAGCGCGCGCAGCGCGGCGCGGCCGACGACGAAGCGCCGCGTCAGGTGGGAAAAGCGGAAGCGGAGCGCGCGTGCCCGCTCGGCCGGCGAGAGAAACTCCGCGAGCGCCGCCACGGTGGCGGCGCTCGCGTCGAGCGGAACGGTGCAGAGCTCCACGGCGATCGACTCCTCAGAACGTGAACGTGCGGCCGACGTGGACGGCGTCGGCAGTGCTGAAGCCGAACGAGGAGGGGATGGCGTTCGCGGTGCGCGGCGTCACGGGGAGGCCTTCCAGGCCGTACGACTCTGCCACGGCCCGGAGGTGCAGCGGCGCGGCGGAGCGCGTGGTCAGGCGCAGCTCGAAGCCGGCCGCGGGCGGCGCGAGATAACTCGCCCCCCAGCGCGCATTGGGAAGACTCTGCGGCGTGATGGCCCGGCCGTCGATAGAGGCGGCGACGAGCGGCACCGGCTCGGTCATAAAGACGCGCAGCGCGGCGACGTCGCGCGACGGCCGGACGCGCAGCGTCACCGTGCGGAGGCCGTTCGCCGTGACATCGCCGAGCTCCTCGACGGCCGGCGGCGCAAAGCGCACCAGCGGCGCCGCGGTGCGCCAGATTTTCCAGTCGTTGTACGGGATGAAGTCGGTCATCCCATCGGTCTGCACCTTGGCGTCGAAAATCGCTGCGCGCCACGTGTCGGTCGGCTCGCTTTGGGCGATCCACCAGGAGCGGCCGTCGTCGCTGTCGAGACCGTATTCGAGGCTGGTCATCATCGGGTCGGCGCCGGTTCCGGCGGGATTGGAAAGCGCGGCCGCGAATGCCACGATGCCGGCGAAGAGCAGCGCCGTCGCCGCGCGCGGCAGTTGCCCTAGCATCGGCGCAGCCAAGACAAAGAGGAACGTGGAGAAGAGCAGCGCCAGCGCCGCGCCGCGAATCGTGAAGATGATGAAGCTCCAGTCGATCCAGGGAACGAGAACGAGGGCCGCCGCGGCGAGCGCCGGCGCGACGGCGACGAACTGCCACGCCGCGCCTGCCTCCGCGCTGCGCCACCACACCATCGCCGCCGGCGCGAGCAGGAGCAGGAGCGGCCACGTCAGCAGATAGCTCGCCTCGGGGAGCACGAAGGCCGTGACGGCCAGCGCCGCCAACCAGACGAAGGCGCCGCCGAGGATCATCTCCGCGCGGCGGGCGCGCGGCGCGATCGCGCGGCAAGCGAAGAGGGCCAGGGCCATCCCCATGGCCAGGAACGCCGCGCGATACAGCGCAGCCACGTGCGGCTCCCCGGCGGGGATGAACCGATAGTCGGGATGAGCCATGGCCACGGCTCGGGCGAGGAGCTCCGTGGCCAGCGGCACGGCCACGAGCGCAGCGGCACACGCGCCGGCCGCGCGCAGCGTGCCGCGCCAGCCGATCCGCTTGCTGCGGAGTGCGGCCGCGAAGGCAACGGCGAAGAGCGCCGCGCAGAGCAGCGTCAACATCGGCACCACGCGCGCCGGGTAGGCGAAGAAGCGCGCGCCCAGGAGATCGAAGAAGATCACGTCGTTGCGCGGGGCCGTGGAAAGAGCTCCGTTGCCGAGGGCCAGCGCCGTCGCCAGTGCGTGATCGCCTTGATGCTGCATGCTTCGAGGATCGAGCTCCTCGACCGTGTCGTGCTGCGAGTGATAGCCGGCAAAGCCGTCGAAGAAGGCGAAGTTAAGTCCCATCACTCCGCTCTTGCGGATCGGCGTGAGGTCGGTCTTGTTGGGCAGCATCTCGTAGATCCGCGGCAGGAGAGAGTTGCCGACCGGAGCCGCGCCGGCGCGGCCGAACTGCTCCACCGCCCAGCCGCTGTCATGACCGGTCTCGAACAACACCGATGGCCCGCGCGTGCCGCGGGCCTCGAAGTTGAGCGCGATCTTCACGTCGCGGAACCACGGATGCTGCTCCACGAAGGCGCGCCCGCCGAGCAAGCCCATCTCTTCGCCGTCGCTGAAGAGGAAGATGACGTCGTTTTTCAGGCCGCCCCGCGCGGCGAGGGCGCGCGCGGTCTCGAGAAGCACCCCGACCGCGTGGGCGTCGTCGCTGGCTCCCGGACCGGTCGGCACGGAGTCGTAGTGCGCGGCGAGAAGAATCGCCCCGGTGGAGCGCGCGCCGCGCAGCCGGCCCACCACGTTCTCGACGCGGGCGATAATCGGCGTGTCGTGCGGATTGTCGGCCGCGATCGAGGTCCGCTGCACGGCGTGCTCGGCGCCGATCGAGGCCAACTGCGACTCGATGTAGTCGCGCGCGGCGTCGTGGCCGCGGCTGCCGATCGGGCGCGGCGCCGCGGCGATGTGCCGCACGTGGACCATGGCCCGGGCGGCGGAGAACTGCGTTGGCGGCGCATCGAGCGGCGCCGAGGGCGGCGGCTGCAGACGGAACAGCGCCAGCAGGGCGGCGGCCGCGATCACCGCGATCGTGGCCAGAGTCAGGAGAAGCGATGTCGTTTTGGTCAATGGAACATCCATGAGATCTTGATCTGCAGCGCATCGTTCGACGGTTGCCGAAAGAGCATCGGCAGATCGTTGGCGGGGCTGAGTGCGCCGGCGCGGTTGGCCAGCTCGCCACTCCAGGTCCCCTTGGTGTACACGGCGTAGAGGGCGGAACCGGGGAGAAACTCCCAGCGGGCGATGACGTTGACGTTCCACACGCGGCTGCTGAACGCGGCCGGACCTTGCGGCACCGCGTTCTGCGGCGCCAGCGCGCCGGCAATCCAGGGACGGACGTCGCGGTAGCTCCAGTTGCCGACGAAGACCTGCGTGAACGCCTGCAGCGTGAAGCGCGGCGTGAATGCGTACGAGGCTCGGACGATCTGACTCAGCTCGCTGAGGCGCTGCAATCCGACGAGCGGCGTGCCGTCGCTTTCCGTCTCCAGCCAGCGCAGCGACCCGGTGGTGCGATTGAGCCACGTCGACAGGCCGAATTCGAGGCGGCTCGTCGGATGGATGGTCTGATTGAGGGAGATGCCGTACGCCGGCCCCCCTTCCTCTACCGCGCGGGTCAGATCGGCCGAGAAATAGTACGGACCGCTGCCCGACGTGGCGAAGCCCGCGGTCAGGTAGGGGCTGGCGGCGCGCCGCAGATACTTCTTGTTCTCCAACGAGAACGTGCGCAGCTCGCGGTCGTCCTCGGTCGGCAGATCGATGCCGCCGCCGACGTAGGCCTTCCATGAATTCGTCAGCTCCGTCGAGAAACGGCCGTCCACGTTGCGGCGAAAGGCGTGCCCCGCTTGGTCATCGTCGAGCGTCGTGCTGGCGTAGAAGCCCCAGTTGCGGAATCTCTTCCACACCGCGTCCCAGTTGCGGCCCCCTTCCGCGTGAACTTCGCGGTAGTCGGGGCGCTCCAGGTAACCGGCGTCGTTGATGTCGAAGCCGCGGGCGACGTCGGTCAGCGCGCCGGCGACGTAGCCGTTGTTGCTGAACCGCTTGACCGCGGCGATGCGGCCGTAGGCGCCGTCTTGGAGCGCGTCGACGGATTTCCAGCCGGCGCGGCTGAAGGCGCCGAGGAAGTCGACCTGCAGCGTGCGGTCCTGCGACTTCAGCATGCCGTCGACGGCGCCGACCATGGCCCGGCGGCCGCTGTCGCCGGCCTCGTCGACGAGGCTCGTGAACGCGCCGATGAAGCCGCCGGAGTCGCCGACCTGCTTCAGTCCTCTGGCCACGCCGTAGAACGTACGGTTGCCGACGGTGCGGCGGAGATCCTCGCCAGCCGGCCCGGTGATGCGGGCCTGCTCCTCGTTGGTGACGGCGGCCAGAGCGCCGACGCTCACGCCGTCGCCGAGCTTCGAGGTCAACTTGGCCGCGCCGAGGATGTCGCTGGCCAGCGGACGGCTGCGCAGCGTCTCGCCGTCCTTCAGCTCCGGATATCCGAGCCCCGCTCCGATGCGGCGGCTGTAGAAGAGCTGCGGGCCGGAGACGCGGAAGAGGTCCATTCCTTCGAGGAAGAACGGCCGCTTCTCGGGGAAGAACGTCTCGATGGTGGAGAGGTTGAGCACCGTCTCGTCGACCTCGGCCTGGCCGTAGTCTGGATTGGCGGTGACGTCGAGCTGCGTCGTCGAGCCGATGCCGAAGTGGCCGTCCAGCCCAACCTTGGTGGTGTTGCCAAGGTCGTTGAAGGGCTCGGTGGTGCGCACTTTGTCGGTCGTGCTGACGTACGGAATCCACTCCCGGCGGGCGCGCGGCTCCAGTCCTTCCAGGCCGGTCAGATCGGGGAAGCGGCTGACGAAGGCGTTCTCGCCGCGGGCGACGACGCGCCAGCGACTGAGCTCGTACGGCGTCTGGTCGCGGCGGGTGAAGTTGATCCCCCACGTCTGCGCCCCCGCCGCGGCGCTGATGCGGAAGAGCGACAGCGGCAGCTTCAGCTCCGCGGTCCAACCCTCCGCGTCGACGCTGACGGCGCTCTCCCACACCGCGTCCCAGGAGTCGTCGGTGTTCGTGTCGGAGTCCATCAGCGCGTCGCGCTGCACGCCGGCGGCGTTGACGCTGAACATGAGCGCGGTGCGGCGGTCGTGCATCGAGTCGACGGCGACGCTGAACCAGTCGCTGAAGCTGTCCTCGTCGCGACGATGGACGAGGGCGGTGATCTTCGCGTTCGGGGCGCGGTGCATCCGCGCGCCGACGTAGAGAAACTGGTTGTCGTAGAGCACGCGCACGTCGGTGGCGGCGGGCGGGACGGCGCCGAACGCCGGCGCCTCCTGCGTGAACGCGGAAGCGGCGGGGGCGCCGGCCCAGGCCCGCTCGTCGAGGCGGCCGTCGATCCTGATGGTCTCGTGCGCGCGCACGGCCTGCAGCGATCGCGGGGCCTCGGCGTGGGCAGCGAGCGCCGCCAAGAGACAACACGTGGTGAGGAGCTTCGCCATCATGCCGCCTGCGCCATCTCTTCGCCGATCATGTCGGGAAGCTCGAGCTCGATCTGGCGAATGCGCGGATAGGCGAACGCCGCGATCGCGCCGAGGACTGTGATCACCCCCATGAGCAGAACGAGCAGGGCCACGCCGCGGCCGGGACCCACGCCCATGACGCGCCCGACGACGCCGTGCGCGAGGCCGCCGTTCTTCATCAAGAGCGGGCCGAACACGCCGTCCGACAGCGCGCCGGCCAGGAAGAAGGACAGCGGCCGGACGGCGTTGAGGATCATCATCCGTGCCGCCCCCACCCGGCCCTGCAGCTCGCCCGGTACCTTCGTCTGCCACAGAGACTGGCAGCAGGCGCCGATGATCGGGAAGAGGAAGACGTAGCCGAACGCGCCGAACATCAGCGTGGCCACGGAGGTCTTCCAGCCGACCGCGATGGCGATGACGCCCTGGATGGCGGCGAAGCCGATCACAGAGTGGATGCGGCGGCGCGGGCCGCCCCACATGGTGATGGAGAGGCTGCCGAGGAGCATGGCCACCGCGGCGATCGACGACGTCGTGCCGAGGGTGCGCACGGTGCCCACGCTGAGGACCAGCGGCGTGAAGACGATCTCGATGATGCCGAGGCAGAGATTCGTGAACGCGAAGAACGCCAGAAGGCCGAGGAAGGCGCCGCGCTCGCGGAGAAATGCCCATCCCTCGCGCGTGTCGCTCATGGCCACGTGCCAGTAGTTTCGGGTGCGGCTGCCGATGTCGCGCTCGTCGCGCTCGTTGCGGCGTTCGATCTTCGGCAGGCGCTGCGTGAAGAGGAGCGTCGTGCCGATCATGAACGTGACCACGTCGATGATCAGCACCGCCGGCAGCCCGACGGATGCCACCAGCACGCCGGCGATCAGCGGCGAGGCGACCATCGTCCCGGCCTCGCCGGCGGAGACGAGACCGTTGGCGCGCATGAGCTCCTGCTTCGGCACGATGGACGGCAGCAGGGCGTTGAAGGCCGGCCAGCGGAAGCAGTTGAAGATCGCGCCGGTGACGGTGGTGACGTAGATGTGCCAGACGTGCAGATGTCCGGTGAAGAGCAGCACCGCCAGAACGAGCATGCCGCCGGCCTGGCCGCAGTCGGCGACGGCGAGCAGCTTGCGGCGGTCGAAGCGGTCGGCGAGGATGCCGCCCAGCGGGCCGACCAGGAGGTTCGGCAGAGCCATGAACAGCGCGATCATGGCGAACTGCGTGGCCGAGCCGGTGCGCAGGTAGATCCAGACGCCGAGGCCGAAGCCGCTCAGCCCGGAGCCGAGCATCGAAACGATCTGGCCGGTCCAGATGACGTAGAACTTTTTCAAAGGGATCTCCTTAGATGGCGTAGTCGCGCAGATAGGTGCCGACGCGTGCGAGGAGCTGCTCGCGGGCGTCGTGCACGTAGAAGTGGCCGCCCTCGAACATGTCCAGGGTGTACTTGCCGCCGGTCTGGCGCGCCCACGCTTCGAGATGGGCACGGCTGACGCCGGGATCGTCGGCGCCGCCGAGGGCGTGAATGGGGATCTGAAGCGGCTGCTCGCGCTCGTGGCGCCAGTTCTCGCAGACAGCGAAGTCGGCGCGGAAGATCGGCAGGAGGAGCTCGAGGAGCTCGCTGTGCTGCATGACACCGTCGTCAGTGCCGTTCATGTCGCGCACCTCGGCGATCAGATCGTCATCGTTCATGAGGTGGCGAAGGCGATCGTCCGGCTCCGGCGCGGTGTCGGGGCCACGGCGGCCGGAGACGAAGAGCGCCCGCGGCATCGGCTTCTCCTGCCGCCGCAATTCGCGCGTCAGCTCGTAGCCGAGGAGCGCCCCCATGCTGTGGCCGAAGAAGACGAAGGGCTTGCCATGCAGGAACGGCGCGAGCTCGCGTGCCAGCGTGCCCACGAGCGGTGTCACGGAGGTGAACGGCGCTTCGCGCATGCGCGTCTCCCGCCCCGGGAGCTGCACGGCGAGGAGCTCGACGCGCTCGAACGGCGCCGCGGCCCAGGCGCGATACGCGCTCGCGCCGGCGCCGGCGTACGAGAAGCAAAAAAGCCGCACTCTGGCGTGGGGATCGCTCTTGAGAACGCGCAGCCAGGGGGTGGTCATAGCTCCGACACCTTGGCCTCGGGATTGGCCGCGACGGCCGCGAGGATCCTCTCCAGGCGCGCCACCATCCACTGCGCCGTGGCCTCGTCGAAGAGGTCGGTGGCGTATTCGAGCGAGCCGCACCACGTCGACTTCTCCTCCAGCCCGAGGCTGAGATCGAAGCGCGAGGTGCGCCGCGTCGCACAGATCGATTCGGAGTGGAATCCCCCCTCGATCATCGACGGCTTCTTCCAGTTGTGAACGACGAACATGGCCTGCACGAGCGGAGTGCGGCCGTCGGGGCGCAGCTCATCGGCGAGCCGCTCGAACGGAAATTCCTGATGGGCGTGCGCGGCCAGCGACGATTCGCGGACGCGCCCCAGCAGATTGCGAAACGGCGGGTCGCCGGAGAGGTCGCCGCGCAGGACGACGGTGTTCACAAAGAAGCCGATGAGCCGCTCCGTCTCGCGGCGATGCCGGCCGGCCATGATGGTGCCGGCGAGGACGTTGTCGCTGCCGCTCACGCGCGACAGCAGCACGTCATAGGCGGCCAGGAAGAGCATGAACATCGTCACTCCCTCGCGCCGGGCAAGCGCGTTGAGGGCATCGCTCAGCTCGCGGGAGAAGGTGAACTGCACGGTGCCGCCGCCGTCGCTCGGGATGGGCGGGCGGGGGCGGTCGGCCGGCAGCGCCAGCGGCCGGACGTCGCCGAGGTGCTCGCGCCAGAAGCGGAGCTCGGCCTCCAACGCGGCGCCGGAGAACCGCTCGCGCTGCCACGCCGCGTAGTCGGTGTACTGGATCGGCAGCGGCGCGAGCGGCGGCGCGGTGCCGGCGGCGTGAGCCTGGTAGAACGCCGTCATGTCGTCGACGAAGACGCCCGACGACCAGCCGTCGAAGACGATGTGGTGCATCGACATCAGCACCGCGAAGCGCAGCTCGTCGAGCTGTACGACGCGCAGGCGAAGAAGCGGGCCGCGTTCGAGATCGAACGGCGTCTCCGCTTCCAGGTCGGCCCAGCGCTGGGCCTCGTCGGCCGCGGAGGCGCGCCCGTCGACGTACTGCAGCGGCACGTGCAGCGACGGCAGGACGATCTGCATCGGCACGCCCTCTTCGGCGCGGAAGACCGTGCGCAGGCTTTCATGGCGCGCCACGACATCGTTGAAGCAGCGCTCCAACAGCGGCAGGTCCAGCGGCGGCTGTCCGTCGCCGCCGAGGATGTAGCCCTTCACAACGTTGTAGGCCGTCGACCGCGGCTGCTGGCGGTAGAGACGCCACAAGCGTTCCTGCGAGAACGACAGCGGAAAGCGGTCGCGCGCGCCGGGACGGCGCGGAATCGCGCCGTCCTGCTTCTTCATCTGCAGCGTGAGCCGCAGACGCTGCTGCACTTCAGGGGAAAGGGCGGTCATGGTCAGGCCACTTGCTCCTCACCGAGCAGAGAGCGCACTTCCTCTTCGCTGAGGCCTTCCAGCTCGGCCAGGAGCTCGTCGACTTCGCCGGCCGACGGCACGCGCGCCTCGGCCACGGCCGACGCGAGATCCTCGACCGTCGGTGCCTCGAAGAGCTTCCGCAGCGGGAGCTCGACGTTGAACTGTGCGCGGATGCGGGAGATGAGCTGCGTGGCGATGAGCGAATGGCCGCCCAGCTCGAAGAAGTTGTCGTAGACGCCGATCTTCTCGACGCCGAGCACTTCCGACCAGATCGCCGCCACGCCCTTCTCGATGTCGTTGCGCGGCGCCACGAAGGCGTCGGTCTTCTCGGCGCGGCTGTAGTCCGGCGCCGGGAGCGAGCGCGTGTCGATCTTGCCGTTCGGCAGAAGCGGGAAGGCCTCGAGCTTCACGATCGCCGCCGGCACCATGTAATCCGGCAGGGTCGTGCGCAGCGCGCTCTTCAGATCCGCCGCCGCGGGCGAGGCGCCCGGCTCGGCGATGACGTAGGCCACCAGGCGCTTGTCGCCCGGCGTGTCCTCGCGAGCGATAACCACCGCTTCCTTCACGCCGCCGCAGCGGACGAGCGTGGCCTCGATCTCGCCGAGCTCGATGCGGAAGCCGCGGAGCTTGATCTGATGGTCGATGCGGCCGAGGAACTCGAGCACCCCGTCGCCGGTCATGCGCACGAGATCTCCGGTGCGGTAGAGGCGGGGGCTCGGGCCGCCCACGGTATTGGGGACGAACTTCTCGCGCGTCAGCTCGTCGTTGTGCAGGTAGCCGAGGCCGAGGCCTGTGCCGCCGATGAGCAGCTCGCCGGCCACGCCGATCGGGCGCGGACGGAGCTCGCCGTCGACGACGTATACCTGCGTGTTCGCGACGGGACGGCCGATGGGCATGTGCGTGGCGGCGTCGCCGCGCGTGCACGTCCAATACGTGGCGTCGATCGTCGCCTCCGTCGGACCGTAGAGGTTCACCAGGTCCGCCCGCAGCGCGGCATGAAAGCGGGTAGTGACATCGCCGGTGAGCGCTTCGCCGCCGCAAAAGACGCGGCGGAGCGAGGTGCAGCGGGAGAACGAGGGCTCGTCGAGGAGCATCCGCAGCAGCGTGGGGACGCACTGCAGCACGGTGACGTTCTCGTCGTGGATCGTCTGCGTGAGGTAGGCCGCGTCGCGGTGGCCGCCCGGCTGCGCGACCACGAGGCGCCCACCGGTGAGCAGCGGCGCGTAGAACTCCCACACCGAGGCGTCGAAGCTGAACGGCGTCTTCTGCAGCACGGCGTCATGCGCGCCGATCGGGAAAGCCGACTGCATCCACAGCATGTGATTGCAGATGGCGCGGTGCGGAATGACCACGCCCTTCGGACGGCCCGTGGAGCCGGAGGTGTAGAGGACGTAGGCGGCCTGCTCGCGGTCGACCTCCACGGCCGGCGCGGTGGCCGCTTCGCCGGCGACGGAGCTGCAAGCGGCGTCGAGGACGACGACGGGCGCGCTGGTGGCCAGCATCTCGCCGAGGTGCGGCTGCGTCACCACGGCGGCCACGCGGGCGTTCTCGAGCATGTAGGCGAGGCGGTCCTGCGGGTACTCGGCATCGAGCGGCAGGTAGGCGCCGCCGGCCTTGAGGACGCCGAAGATGGCCACCACGAGCTCGAAGGAGCGCTCCATGTAGATGCCTACCGGCGAGCCGTTGCGGACGCCGGCGGCGACGAGACGGTTGGCGAGCTGATTAGCCCTGGCGTCCAACTGCGCGTACGTCAGCGCCGAGCCCTCGAAGACGACCGCGGGCGCCGAGGGCGTCCGGGCGGCCTGCTGCTCGAAGAGACGGTGCAGCCGGTCGTCGGCCTGGAAGTCGACTTTGGTGCGGTTGAAGCCGATCAGGACCTGCTCGCGCTCGCCGTCGCTCATGACTTCGAGCGCGCCGACGGCGACGTTCGCATTCGCGGCAACGCTGTCGAGAAGAATGTTGAACCGCTCCACGGCCCGGCGCACCTCGGCGGCAGGAACGCGGTCCGCGTCGTAGGAGAAGGTCAGTTCGATCTGCTCCCCGCGCTTGACGGAGACGAGCATCAGCTTCGACTCTTCGTGGAGGGAGTCGACGCGCTCGATGCGGAACGCAGCGGAGGCGCCGTAGGCCGCCGGCAGCTCCACGTACGAGAAGCCGAAGGGGCAACTGCGGCGCGCAGCGAAGACGTCGTGCCACTCGAAGCACTCCTGCCAGGCCACCGCCTCGGTCACGGCGGCCTCGACGTTCGCGAGCGTGGTCTTGAACGAAGCCTTGGCGTCGATCTCCGACTGCAGCGGCAGCGTGCGCTCGAAGTGGCCGATGCAGTTGCGGAGCTCCTCGTCCGGACGTCCTTCCGACGTGTAGCCGAAGAGCATGTGCGTCTCGCCGGTGGTCTTCCAGAGCAGGACCTGCCAGGCGGCGAAGAGAACGTTCTCGATCGGGCCGAGGTGGGCGAGTCGCGCCACGAGCGCAGGATCGAGATCGACGGTGACGCCGTCGCGGCGGAACGACGGGGCATGGCGCTCGAACGGCAGGCGGGCATCGTCGGCGACGAAGCTCCTGGCCCGCCAGTAAGCGCGGCCCGCCTCGGCTTCCTCGGACTCGAGGATGTCGTTGAGCCATTCCGAGGCGACCACGTACTGCATCGGCTCGTCGGCGGCGGCGATCCCGTCGTACTCGCGGGCGATCTCCGCGACGAGCGTGGAGAGGCCGAGGGTGTCGGCGCAGAGCGCCGGCACGCTGATGGTCATGACGTGGGCGCCGCCGCGCGGGGCGACGGCCACGTGCAGGGCCTCGGCGCTGTCGCCGATGCTCTGGAGCGGCCAGGCCATGCCGGCGATTTTCGGGAACGCCGTGCGCAGGATCTCGTGGCGCCGGCCGACGCGCGCGACGGCCGCGTGCAGGGCATCGACGTCGAGCGCGCCGTCGATGCGCACGGTGCACTGCGAGCGCCGCACGCCGTTTTCTTCATTCTGCAGGGCGCAGATCCGCCGCTGCTGCGGCGAGAGCTTGAAACCTTCGATCGTTTGATTGTTCATGGAAGTCTCTCTCTTGTTAGACAGCGGGATCGGTGTACGCGTCGCCCATCGCCGCGAGAATGCGTCGCGGGCCGCTGTACGGACTGCGGCCATGGGCCACGGAAATGTTGTCGATGAGAATGAAATCGCCGGGCTCCCAACGGAACATCACGGTCTCGGCGTCGTACGCGGCGCGGAGCTCCTCGACTACCTCGGGCTCGATCGTCGAGCCGTCGCCGTAGAACGTGTTGTACGGAAGCTCCACGTCGCTCCACTGCTTGAGAAACTCCTCGCGCAGGTCGGGCAGCAGACTGCTCACGTGCCAGAAGGCGACGTGGTTGAACCACACCGTCTCGCCCGTGACCGGATGCGTGCGCGTGGCCGGACGGATGTGCCGCGTGCGCAGACGCGTGTCGTCCTTCCACTCCACCTCGACCTTGTTGGCGCGGCAGTACTCGGCCAGGACGCTCTTGTCGTCGGTGTGGAAGACCGTCTGCCACGGAAGCGAGAGGCCGTCGCCGTAGTTGCGGACGAGCATCCATCCCAGGCGTTCGAACTTCTCACGCGTAGCGGGGGAGATCCGCCGATAGACGCGGCGCACGTCGGCGATGGGCGTCTCTCCTCCCACCGGCGGCGCCACCACGCAGCAGAACCACAGCTTCGTCGGATAGGTGACGATGTAGGAGAGCTCGTTGTGCAGCGCGATCGGATACTCCGGCGGGAACTCCGTCGAGGTATAGACCTTGTCCTTGATGGTGAGGCGCGGCGTGGCCCCTTCGGTGTACGACATCAGCCGGTCCGTGAAGGCGTTCACGTTCCGCTCGAAGCGGTCGGCGGAGTCGACGCCGAAGCCGCGGAACAGGATGGCGCCGTAACGGCGGAGATTGCGCTCGATGAAGTCCCGGTTGCGCGGAGCCCACTCTTCGAGCTTCATCTCCCCCTTCGGACGGACGATCAGAGGCAGCGGACGATCAGGGTCGAGGAACGAGGTCTCGATCAGCTCTTCCTGGGAGAGCTGTACCGCGACCGGCCGGAGACCCTTGCGCGCCGCGAGCGATTCACTCGGCGATTTCATGGTCGTTACTTTCATGCGGTCATTGCCTTGTCTTTGGGTTGAGGATTGCGTTTCAGCTTCCGTTTGGAGGCTTCCTTGAACTCGTTTTGGCGGGCCTTCTGGTACTCGCGCTCGTGCGCGTCGAGCCTGGCCCGGAAGGCACCGAGGGCCAGCTCCGGCTCGTCCACGAACATGCCCAGCGTGAACTCCAGATGGCGCATGAGCGTGGCGATGGTGGTCGGCTTGAACAGATCGGTCTTGTACGTGACGACGGTGACGAGCTGTCCTTCCTCTTCCTGGATGTTGAAGAGGATGTCGAACTTGGCGGTGGTGTTCTCGTAGAGCAGCGGCCCGATGGTCAGCTCGCCGAGCTCGAGCAACTGCGTCGGCGTGTTCTGCAGCACGAACTTGATGGAGAACAGCGGCGTCCGCGAGAGGTCCCGCTTCGGGTTCAGCCGGTTGACCAGAAAGTCGAACGGATAGTCTTGGTGGGCGTAGGCGCCGAGCGACGTCTCCCACGCCCGGCGCACGGTCTGATGCAGCGTCGGGTTGCCGGAGAAGTCGGTCAGCAGAACGAGCTGGTTGACGAAGAAGCCGATGATGGCCTCGGTCTCGGCGCGGTTGCGATTGGCCACGTCGGTGCCGATGACGACCTTCTCCGCGCCGGTGTGGCAATGCAGCACGGTTTGGATTCCGGCCAGCAGCAGCGGAAAGAGAGTGAGCCGCTCCCGCTGGCAGTAGTTCTTCAATTTCGCGGTGAGATCGCGGTCGATGATCACCATCTTCATCGCCCCGCGATCGGTGAAGTGCGGCGGGCGCGGGAAGTCGGTCGGCAGCTCGAGCTCCGGAACCTGCGCTCCGACGTGGTCGAGCCAGTAGCGGGCGTAGCGCTCCAGCCGGTCGCCGGAGAGATTCTCCCGCTGCCACTCCGAGAAGTCGGCGTACTGCACCTCGAGCTCCGGCAGCGGCGAAGGCAGGCCCTGACGCTCCGTCTCGTAAAGCGTGACGATCTCGCGGATCAGCACGCCCACCGACCAGCCGTCGGAGATGACGTGGTGCATGGTCAGGAGGAAGGCGTGATCGTCCGGCCCCAGCTCGATGACGGTGGCGCGGAAGAGCGGCCCCTTCGAGAGATCGAACGGCGTGTGCCCTTCGATGGAGGCAAGACGCGCCGCCTCCGCCTCCCGCTCTTCCTCGGGGAGGTGCACGAGACTGAGGCGCTTCAGGGGCATGCCGATGTCAGGCGGTCCGACGACCTGGATGGGCTGCTGCTCCTCGTTCTCGCGGAACGTCGTGCGCAGCGTCTCGTGGCGGCGCACGATCTCGTCGAGGCAGCGCTTCAATGCGTCGTAATCGAGCTTGCCGCGGCACCGCAGGGCCCCGGGCATGTTGTACGCGGCGCTCTCCGGCTCGAGCTGCCAGAGGAACCACAGCCGCTGCTGCGCATACGAGGCCACGGCCTGGTTGGGATTGCGCTTGCGCGCGGCGATCGGCGGCGGCGCGTCGGGGGCCGCTTCGCCGCGCGTTCGGAGAGTGCGCAGCAGCAGTTCCCGCTTCTCCGGCGACAACTGCGCGATTCGCTGCTGGACTGGTTTCATAGGCTGTTCTTCTGTTCTTTTTTTGATTTCCTGCGAGCGCTGCGCGTCGACGGCGAGGGCGAGATCGGCGATGGTCGGCGCCTCCAGGAAGCGCATCAGCGGGAGGTCGATGGCAAAGTCGGCGTTGATGCGCGAGACGACCTGCGTGGCCATCAGCGAGTGGCCGCCCATGGCGAAGAAGTCGTCGTCGACGGAGATTTCCTCGAGGCCGAGGACGTCCCGCCAGATCGCCGCCACCTGCTGCTCCAGCGGCGTCCGCGGAGCGATGGCGCGCTCCCGGCGCTGCGCTTCCGGCAACGGCAGGGCCTTGACGTCGACCTTGCCGTGCGCCGTGAGCGGGAAACGCTCCAGAATCACGATGGCCGGCGGAACCATGTACTCCGGCAGCGACTGCCGCGCGAAGGCGCGGAGGTCGGCCGGGGCCACGTCGGACGGGGCCACGACGTAGGCCACCAGACGCTTCTCGCCGGCCGCGGAGTCGCGCACCAGAACGAGGGCGTGGTCGACCGCGTCGTGGCGCTCGAGCGTGGCCTCGATCTCGCCGAGCTCGATGCGGAAGCCGCGCAGCTTCACCTGATGGTCGAGGCGCCCGAGGAACTCGATGCGGCCGTCGGCGCGGAAGCGCGCCCGGTCTCCGGTCCGATAGAGCCGCCCCTCACCGAACGGATTGGCGAAGAAGCGCTCCGCGGTCAGCTCCGGACGGCCGAGGTAGCCGCGGGCCACGCCGGCGCCGCCGATGCAAAGCTCTCCCGGCACGCCCGGCAGCGCCGGCCGATCGTTGCGGTCGAGGATGTACGCGGTGGCGTTGGCGATGGGACGGCCGATGGAGAGGCCGTCGGTGTACGGATCGACCGTGGCCGCGACGGTGATCTCCGTCGGACCGTAGGCGTTGATGAAGCGCGTCTGCGCTCCCCAGCGCGCGGCAATGGCTGCGCTGCACGCCTCGCCGCCCGACGCCACGACGCGCATGGTCGGGACATCGTTCGGCTCCAGCAGCGCCAGTACCGATGGCGGAAGAAGGGCCGTGGTCACGCGCTCGCGGTTGATCGTCGCCACGAGCGGCTGCACCGGCATGAGGTCTTCGCGCTTGGCCAGCACGAGGCAGGCGCCGGTGGTGAGCGCGGTGAACGTCTCCTCCACCGATGCATCGAAGCTGAGCGACGCGAATTGCAGGACGCGGCTCTCCGGCGTCACTTTCATGACATCGGCGAAGGCGGTGATGAAGTTCGTGAGGCCGCGATGCTCGATCAGTACGCCCTTCGGACGGCCGGTCGAGCCGGAGGTGTAGATGACGTAGGCGAGCGTCGACTGCGGCGACGCGGCCGCCGTCTTCGGCGCGGCGGCGCGGCCGCTGTGCTCCACGGACAGCCCGTCGCGGATGATCATCAGCGGCTTGGCGTCATCGAGAATGAAGCGAGTCCGCTCCTCCGGATAGGCGGGATCGATCGGCAGGTAGGCGGCACCGCTGGCGAGGACCGCCAGCATCGCCACGATGGCGTCGATGCCGCTGGTCATGCGGATGGCGATCAGTTCCTCGGGGCCGGCGCCCTTCGCTCGAAGCTCCGCCGCAAGGGCGTCGACGCGAACGGCTAACTCGGCGTACGTCAGCACTTCGCCGTGGCACGAGAGCGCCTCGGCGTGCGGCCGCACGCGCACCTGCTCTCGGAAGAGCTCCACGACCGTCCGCTCCGGGACCGGCCGCGCGGTGTCGTTCCACTCCACGAGCATGCGCCGCCGCTCCTGCTCCGTCAGGAGCTCGATGGCGGAGAGCGGCTGGTCCGGAACGGCGCTCACCGAGACGAGAAGCTGCTCGAAGTGCGCGAGCATGTGCGCGATCGTCGCGTCGTCGAAGAGGTCGGCGTTGTACTCGAGCGCGCCGGAGAGGCCGCCCGCCGACTCGTCCATCGACAAGGCCAAGTCGGCCTTGGCCGTGCCGTTGTCGACGTGGAACAGCTCGCCCCGCAGCGGGCCGAGCCGAACGGCAGCGCCGTTCGCCTGCCGCAGCGCGAAGAGAACCTGGACGAGCGGCGCCTGGGTGAGGGTCCGCTCGGGCTTGAGCTCATCGACCAGGACCTCGAACGGCAGCTCCTGGTGCGCGTACGCACCGGTGGCCGCGGCCTTCACGCGTGCGATGACGTCGCGGAACGAAGGATCGCCGGAGAGATCGCCGCGCAGCACGAGGGTATTGACGAAGAAGCCGATCAATCCCTCGGCCTCGGCGCGATTGCGCCCGGCCACGGGAGAGCCGACCAGAAGGTCTTCCTGTCCGGTGTAGCGGTGCAGAAGAACGTTGAACGCGGCGAGCAGGGTCATGAACAGCGTGGCGTTCTCGCCGCGCGCGATGTCTTTCAAACGAGCCGCGAGCTCCGCCGGCAGCGCGAAACGCCGCGTGGCGCCGCGCGTGGTCCGCACCGGAGGGCGCGGACGATCGAGCGGCAGGGAGAGCGTCGTCGGCGCGCCGGCCAGGGTCTCGCGCCAGTACGCGAGCTGCTCGTCGAGAAGGCCCGACGCCAGCCGCGACCGCATCCACGCCGCGTAGTCGGCGTACTGGATCGGCAGCGGGGCCAGTGTCTCGCCGCCGTACGCCGCGGCGAGCTCGCGCAGGAAGATCCCCGCGGACCAACCGTCGGCGGCGATGTGATGGATCGTGACGGCGAAGACGTGCCGCTCCGGCGCCACGGTGACGAGCGTCGTGCGCAGCAGCGGCCCCCGGGCAAGATCGAACGGCTTCGCCGCCGCCTCGGCAACGCAGCGCTCCGGGTCGCTGCTGGCGATTCTCTTCATCTCTATTCCGAGCGATGCGGCGCGGCGCTGTACCGGCTGCCCGTCGACGACGACGAAGACGGTCCGCAGCGTCTCGTGGCGCTCCACGATCGCGTTCACGGCGCTCTCGAGCGCGTCGGCGTCGAGCGGCCCGTCGAGGCGCATGGCCAGGGTCTCGTTGTACGACGATCCCGGCGCGAGCTGCTCGAGGAACCAGAGCCGCTGCTGCCCGTTCGAGAGCGGCTGGTCGCCCTCGGTGCGCGCGATGGGCAACGACGGCGCACTGCCTCGCGCCTCGTCCACGCGCGCGGCCAGCGACGCCAACCCCGCATCGTTCATGAAGTGGGCGAGCTGCAGCTCCACGCCGAGCTCGCGCTCGATGGCGTTCTTGAACTCGAAGAGCTGCAACGAGTCGAAGCCGAGGGCGAAGAACGGCGCGTGCAAGTCGAGCGCGGCGGCGTCGCAGCCAAGGAGGCGCGCCGCGATCTCCGCGACGGAGGCGGCGCCGGAGGCGTCGAGCACCTCCGTCGACGGCCACGTCCACTCGCCGACGACCGGCAGGTCCCGCTCCAGGTACCGCTTCTTCGTGAGGCTGCGCTGGATTTTGCCGCTGGTGGTTTTGGGAATGAAGCCGGTTTTGATGAGCACGAGGGCGTGCAGCGGAATCTCGTGCTCCTCGGCTACGCGGCGGCGGATCGACTCCGCCACGCCGTCGCTACCGCCGGCGCGGTAATGGCGATCGACTTCCTGCACGACCACGAGACGCTCGGCGCCGTCGACGTCGACGGAAAAGGCCGCGCCGCAGCCGGCGCGCAGAACGGGATCGCTCTGCTCGACGGTGTGCTCGAGGTCGTGTGGGTAGTGGTTCCGGCCGCGGATGATAATCAGGTCCTTGCGGCGGCCGTTCACGAATAGCTCGCCGCGGTCGAGGAAACCGAGGTCGCCGGTGCGGAGGAAGGGACCCTCGCCGGTGCCGGCGACGTGCGCGCCGAACGTGGCCTCGCTTTGTTCGCTCTTTTCCCAATAGCCGCGGGCGACGCTCGGACCGGCGACCCAGATCTCGCCCGTCTGGCCGTCGGCGCGCAGCTCGCGCGTCTCGGGATCGACAATGACGATGCGCTGATCGTCCATGGCGCTGACGCCGCAGCCGACGAGCGGCACGCCGCCATCGCCGGCGACGGCGCGCCCGCTCTCCAGGGCCGCGCCGTCAAAGCGGCGGACGTCCGGTTCGCTCGCCTTCGCGCCGCCGGAAACGACCAGCGTCCCTTCCGCGAGGCCGTAGCACGGGTAGAACGCCGTCGAGCGGAAACCGCTCGCGGCGAAGGTCTCGGCGAAACGCGCCAGTGTCGCCGCGCGCACCGGCTCGGCGCCGTTGAAGGCAATGCGCCACGAGCTGAGGTCGAGGGCCGCTTTCTGCTCCTCCGTCACCCGGCGCACGCAGAGGTCGTAGGCGAAGTTCGGCCCGCCGCTGGTGTGCGCCCGGAATTTGGCGATGGCCTCCAGCCAGCGGATGGGCTGCTCGAGGAACTCCATCGGCGACATGAGCACGCAGCGCGCGCCGGTGTAGAGGCCGTGCAGCATCGTCCCGATCAAGCCCATGTCGTGGTACATCGGCAGCCAGCCGACGATGGTCGACTCCTCGTCGGCGCCAAAGATCGTGGCGATGGCCCGCTCGTTGTGCATGAGATTCGCGTGGCTGACCATCACGCCCTTCGGCAGGCCGGTCGAGCCGGAGGTGTATTGCAGGAAGGCCAGGTGATCGACGCCGACGCGCGGGTCACTCCATGCCTCGCCGGACGGCAGGGCGTCGGTGGCGATCCAGCGGATGGCGTGGAGCTCCGGCGCCTCCACGAAGAGCCGCTCGCAGCTCTCCAGCGCAGCCACGGAGGTGAGGATCGCCGCCGGACGGGCGTCGCCGATGATGCCGCGCAGCTTCGGCAGGTCGCGCGCCGGACGGGTCGGGTGCGGCGGATAGGCCGGCACGGCGATGACGCCCGCGTAGAGACAGCCGAGGAATCCCTGGATGAAGTCGAGGCCCGGCCGGTAGAGAAGCAGGGCCCGATCGCCCGGCATGGTGAACGACTGCAGGTGCGCGGCAATGCGTCGCGCCGCCTGGTCGAGCTCCGCGTAGGTCAGCACCTCCTCGGTGCTCGAAGCGTGCGAGAGAAACCGGTACGCCTCCCGCTCGGGAGCGCGGGCGGCACGGGCTTGCAGGATCTCCACGATGGAGGAGGAGGTCGAGGCGATCGGATTCCTTGAGGACACGCAAAAGTTCCTTTTCAACAACACTTCAGATGGGCCTCCGGCACGCAGCGGCTCGTCGACGACGAAACGCCGGCGCTGTGGAGGGGGAAAGCCGGACTTACCGGGTGGGGGTCGGCGGCACTGGACGTGCCGGCATGCTGCTCAGCACCTCGCGCAGCCAGCGGCGGCCGGCGTCGTCGAACGGCTGAGCGGCGCCGTCGACTGCATAGGTGGTTTTCCCGTGCTCGACCGAGAGAACGCGCGATGACTTGCCGGCGCGCTCTTCGACGACGGCGGACGAACCCGCCGGAACGGTCAGAACGTCGACGGACTTCAGATCGATGCGGACATCGCCGGCGAAGCGCGCTTCGACATTCTTATCGGCGTGTTTGTAGACGTACTTCGCGCACCGCGGAACAGCCTGACCGTCAGCGGTGGTGCACTGGCTGATCGCGGGCGGCTGCGGCGGAGCGGGTGGTGGTGTCGAGAACAGGGGCACGGGGAAAACTCCTTCTCCTGGATTGAATGACTGAGTTGATTGGAATCCAATTTAACCGCTTTACGGAAACGAAATTCCGTTTATATCCAGAATTCAGCGATTCAGCAGTCGAGCCTGCAAAGCGGACGGGGCGGAAAATGATTCGTTGGAGAAGGAGATTTGCAGCACCAGAAAGAGAGGCAATCATGCAGATCACTCGACATACCGCCCGCCCGTCAACCAAAGGGCCGGAACAGACCTTCACCGGCTCCGTCCGTATCGACCCGTTGTTCCAAGCGCCCGAGCCGGCGCGTGGCTTCGGTGCGTCCGTAACGTTCGAGCCCGGCGCGCGCACCGCGTGGCATACGCACCCGCTCGGTCAGACGCTGATCGTGACGTTCGGCGTAGGACTCGTCGCAACCGCCGATGGAGACGTGCAGCTGATCCAGGCGGGCGACGTCGTGTGGTGCCCGCCCGGAGAAAAGCACTGGCACGGCGCGACGGCTACGACGGCCATGACGCACATCGCCCTCGTGGAACGACTCGATGGAAATGCGGTCGAGTGGATGGAGCACGTGACGGACGACGAATACCGCGCTGCCAACGAGACGAGGAAAGGGTCGGGAACCAGTCTCGATGGCGAGGGGTCTGATCCAGCCGTCAGGCGAGCACGGTCCGTAGATGGCGCGGTGAGAGGAAAATAGAGACTCGACTCATCGCGCACCGGCCCGAAAGGGCGTCGACGGTGTCTGCTAAGTATCTGAAGGAATTGGCTGGGGACGGTGGACTCGAACCTGCGACCACCAGATTAACAAGCCACACCTCTAAACGGCGTCACAGGTCTTGCGACATTCTTTAGAGCAGAGCCAGCATGAAGCAGCATCACCGCCGGGTGGACGTACGCGGCGGGAGTTCAAGGGCGAAACCCTGCTCGCGCAATCGCCTTGATTTCATCGTCATTTGCCATCCCGTTCTGGACTCTCGAGCACGAGGAACGTCACGGTATTCCAAGCGTTGCGGATCCTCGGCGACGCTGCGCGACCTTGCCACCGACCGCACATCGCCACCTTGATCACGGCAGCGACATCACGAGCGTCCGCTTCGTCCCGTCGGGTTGGCTCGTCACCGCCGGGCGATGACGGCAGCATCGCGGCATGGCCGCTCGTGAAAGATGAGCTGGTCCATGAAGCTTGTGTGCGGCTGCGGGCGATCTTCGATCCTCAAACGTTGAGGACGCTCGCCGCCGACGCGCATGTCGCGGGAACCTGCGACGCTAAGGTGCCGTAGCCGCGCGAAGTCGCGCGACCAACTCACCAAACTCCGCGCGCACCCCGTCGTCTTTGATCCGATTGATGCTCATCTGCAGATCTTTGTCCGTGGTGTCGAGTTGCCACGGCGGCGCGGTTTTGTCTTCGATCTGTTCGACGAGCGCCGTCGCCGTCTCAAGGTCCGCGGCATCGGCTGCCTGGCCGAGGAGCGTTTGCCCGAGCCAGATGTCCTCGGGGTCGATTGCCTGTCGGCGTTTGCATGCCGCGCGCGTGACCTCAACCGCGGTCACGGCGAGCTTCTCATCCGACGCGCGTCCGCGCGTGCGCAAAAGGCGCGGCAGGTTCGACGAACAGTAGAAATCATTGAGGTCGAGATACATCCCCGTCGTGTAGCTCTCGATCGCTTTGGTCAGGTACTGCTTCGCCTCGGCGTCCCGTCCTTCCGCGAGCGCGGCGCGGTACATCGCCTTGTAGCGACCACCGAGGAGTCCGCGGCGCTCGGCGCTCTCTCCGGCGTCGGCGAGCAGTGTGGTGAGCGCGGCGATCGCGTCGGCGTCATTCCCCTTCTTACCGATCGCCAGCGCGTGCTGCTCGCGCACGAGCGGCAGGACGCGCACGCTCGCCGGCAGGCGGTCGACGAGATTCATCACGTCGCCCCAGCCTGCGTGGTCGCGGACCAGGAGCAGCAGCTCGAGTGCGACGGACGGAATCGCCGTCGCGGACGTCGCCAGATACTCCTCCGCCAGCGCGAGCACGCGTGTCTTGCGCGCGGCTTTATCCGCAATGGTCACCGCGGCCTTCACCTTTCCCTGGAAGGCGCTGAGCTTTTTCACGAGTGCGGCGAATGCGCTCGCCCGCGCGGCGTCCGCCTTCGGGAAGCCCGGCACCGCCGCGTGCACCGGGCCCTCTCCATCGATCATTGGCGTGATCTTCTCGACGAGTTCCTTACGTAACTCCTTCGCTTCGTCCGGGGAGAGCTTCTCCACCGGCAGCTTGTAGTTGATGTGACGAATCTGTGCGAGATCGAAGACGGGTTTCGCCCAGTCCGCCGCGATGATCACGCAATGCGTCGGCTTCGCCGCATGCCGCACGCCGATCTCGTAATAGACGTTTGCGTTCGCGATGGAGATGTCTGCGATGACCAGGTCGGAGATCGCCAGCCTCTGGATCATGTCGACGATGATCAACGCCCCGAGCTCTTCATCCGCGCGCACGGGCTCATAGCCGAGGTCGGAGATCACGGGCTCGAGGACATCGAACCAGAGCGATTGAAAGTCGACCTTGGCCGGACCTGTATCGCCCGGTCCGAGACCGGAGGGCTTCACGCCGAACGGCATGACCATGAAACAGATGGGACGAAGGTCGTCGTCACTCAAAGTTCGTGTCTCGCGTCCATCAATGATTCTAAAGCGTTTCGGCTGGCGATGAGATCGGCGCGGCGACGACGCGATCGGCCGTCGCCATATCCGCGCGGCAGTAAGAGATGACCCTCAGCTTCTCGGACGGACTCTCTTCAGCCGCCACCTGGGCACCCGCGGCCAGTCTGCTGGAACGCGTTCTTTCCGCAACCAACCGACCAGCCGGCGGTCACGCGCCGATGACTACTATGCGGGGTGCCGCCGAACGACGCTCGCTCCGAACATTGCAGCGTCCGCATGAAGGCGCGCGGCGCGAACCGTTAGCCGACCGGCGCGGCAGTATCCGCTCAGCACGCCGGCGGGTGGACAGTTGCGCGCATGGGTGGTCTGATCGCAACGATCGACAACTCCAAATCCGGAGGAAAGGCATGACCGTCGAGACCACCGAAACAATCGGGCGCGGCTGCGACAACGACGCGCACGCCGTGGATATCCACAATCACATCTTCAACGCGCTCTTCTTGCCTGTCCGTGCGGTCTTCGCCATGTTCTGCCGTCACTACAAAATTATCCCGGAGGAGATCGGCCGCGCGGCGGGACGCCTGATTGAGTTCATTACCATCGTGAGGTCGGCGCTGGGCGGCGCGTCGGTTGAAGAGACGCAGGCAATTCTGCTCAGCGGAGCAGCGTCAAACGACGACCTCTTCACGCGCTTGGCGCAGGAAGCCCCCGCTGAAGCGGCACACGATCCGACCGTGCGGGCCGGACTTCGCCGCCTCGGCACACCGACCGGAGCGATGGCTCTGGCAGATCCCGCGCAGGTCGACGCGACGCGCGCCGCGTTCGAGTCGCTGCTGCGCCGCATGGCGAAGACGGTCCCCGACTCGATCTTCGGCGAAGACGAACGGTCGCACGGCGTCGGCTCGGTCAGTGCCATCACCGGCTGGCTGCGCTGGATATGGCTGCTGACGGAGCCGGAAGCGAAGATCGCTTTGCAACTCTGCAGTACCAATCGGCAGATTGGCCTCTTCGTTACGCACATGATGGACATGGAGCGGTGGTATCGCGGCGGGCGTTGCTTTTACAAAGTGTGGCCCGATCAATTCGCCAAGATGCGGCGGGTGATCTCGCAAACGAATGGGCGGATGCTAACGTTCGTCGCCTTCGATCCGAGCCGCGACAAAGGGCTTGAGATCGTCAAGAATGCGGTCGCCCTCGGCGCGGCCGGCGTCAAGTTCTATCCGCCGAACGGCTACCGTGCCAGCGGCAACGAAAACGCGAAGATCGAAAAGGCGGTGGACGCGTTCTTCGGCTATTGCTCGGATAACGGAATCCCGGTGTTCACTCATTGCAATCTGCAGGGCTTCGAAGCGGAGATCGACAAGAGCGGCTGCAACTCCGATCCGAAGTACTGGGCCAGAGCGCTCGACAAGCACAAGAAGCTGCGTCTCTGCTTCGGCCACGGCGGCGGCGACGAATGGTGGCTCGACATCGCCGTCGAGCGCTGCGATGGCAATCCGTTCGCGCCGGGCGTTCTCGAACTCTGCGCGAATTCGGAGAGCGTCTTCTGCGAGTTCGGCTACTTCAACGAACTCCGCAAACCCGCGGCCGCCGACCACTTCCGCAAGAAGCTCATCGAGGTGGCCAAAGACAAGAAGCTCCGCACACGGATCGCCTACGGTACCGACTGGCACATGCCGCAGATGGTCGTGCAGAGCTCCGTCGACTACTTCAACATCTTCGATGAGATGTTCAAGGACAAAGACCTGAAGGACTGGCGCAATGATTTCTTTGCCAGGAACGCCGCCCGTTTCCTGAACCTCGACGCCTACATCGAGCGCGCCAAGCACCTGCTGACGAAGCAGACCATCGAACATCTCGGGAACTTCGTCGTCGCCGACGGAGCGTGATGGCTCTCGCAGCGACGTCACGGTGGCGCAACTCACTCAAGGGGGCTTGGCGAACCAGCGCACCGGCACGCTGCCCGTGGCTGTGGCGGCAGGACTCGAACCTGCGACCACCGGATTAACAAATTGCGTGCGCGGCAGAGTGCTTGCCGCCCGCCCTGGAGCGCAACACCTACTTCCCGCGACGGGGCGTGTTTGGCGGGCGGTATTCCGCGATGCTCGCGTATCCCCACTCCATTCCTGTCGCTAACGCGCAACGCTTCAGTTCGAGCATTTGGCCATAAAACGCATCCTCCTGCTCGCTTGGGAACAGCCACGTCACGGACGGGAGATCGCCGGCATCGAACCGCTCGCTGAGGAACACTGCCGCGACGACGTCCTCGGCACAGATGTTCGTGTGAAAGCCCCACCCTCCGTAGTGGAGATACGCATGCTGCCGCGATGGTCGGAGAGCGGGAATCTCGGCATACTCGACCTGGTCGAGGTCACGTTTCACGTCATCGTCCGTCGCCAGAATATAGACGACGGGATAGTGCTCGAGTACCGGCACAGCCGCCCGCTGCGATGGCGCATACCAGCACACCTTTCCTCGATCGGCTTCCCATTCGAACCATCGGTGCAGCGCAAACCACAACGCGATCGAGAGGTCGTCCGTGACGTCGAGGCCATGCGTCGGAATCCCGTAATGCTGCGCGAGTCCCATGACGAGTAGTTCCCACTCATACGAATAGAAAAGCCGGAACCATTTCTCGTACATGGCGCCGACTTCCGCGTCAGCGAACGGGCTTAATGGACCCCAGGAGACGAAATCCGCGCGCGGCCCCGCGAACCGGTCGCGGTCGAACCGCGTGTAGAGCATCCCCTGAACCTGAAGCTGAAACGCGGCGATGAAACCGTCGAACTCGAACTTGTGCCGTGAGGCCGCCGTCGGCAGCGACAGCTCATCCATCGTCGGCGTGCCGTAGAGAAATTCGAGCGTTTCCGGAGACCGACCGATTGAGTAGTGCCGCCCCTGCCCGCGAAAGAAGATCCGCCGGGAAGGGAAGGCTTCACGGACTCGCGCGACGATCTCGTCGAGCTCGCGGAAGTCATGGATCAGAATCTTCGGGATGCGTGTCCATTTGCCACGTGTCACGGGACGGTCAGCATACGTCGCCAGCGGAGATGCGAGATTACGGCCGTGCGCGCCGTAGACGCCAGCGATGTCGATCGGAGGGGGCGTCCACATCGCCTGGTACGCGCTGTCGATCATGAAGTCGTCCGTTTCCGCCGCTGTCGTGCCGCCGGAGACCGAATACGCGTATGCACCGTTGTTGCGAAACGAGTTCGCGACTTCGCCGTCGAGGACGAATCCCTGCAGACCGTAGTTCAGGTAGTCCCCGTCGTGCAGCCAGTAAAGCCCGTCGCGGATGAGCCGCTCGGCTATTGAGGAGCCGTACCGCCTGGCCATCGACGCCCGATGGGCCTCGTCGGTTACGCGAGCGACGAGTTCGTGCGACTTAAGCTGCCAATCCCGGTGCCCGGCATGATCGAACTGCCAGCTCCTGACACGAAAGCGCTCGTCGACGAAACGCTCGATGCCGGCGAGGCTTCTCGCGCGCGCGAAGTATGCGGCGAGCGTCGCCGTGTATTGGCGCATGGAGCCCATGTTCACGAGAACCGGCAGCTCGCCGCCCGCGCTCTCACGAAGCTGCTCCAGCGACTCCAGGGTATCGTTGGTAATGTGGCTCTGCCACGCAATGATGCGATCCATTGCCAGCGCAGCGATGGCCATCAGAACGCTGGTGGCCTCAAATCGCAGATAGTGAAACTCGGAGGGTAAGCGCCGACCTTCCTCGACGGCGTCCATCTGGGTACCGAGCGGGAGCTCGCCTGCGATCCGTTGCAGATCGACCCCGAGGTGGCGCACCAGCGGGTTCACCGCGAGATGCTTGAGCAACTCGCTCGGCAATGCATCGTCCCCGGTATCGACTTCGGCGAGCAGATACGCCGCCTGTTCGATCCCGACGACGGTGTGATAGCCGAGGGGGACTGCCGTACCGCCATAGCGGAAAACTTCTCGTTCGTGAAACCAGCTGTCATCCGCGTGCAGGATTCCACCGCACACCTGAAGCAGGTCAAGGTAGAACGCCGCCTCGGTTTTCGATTTCGATTGCGTCACGGACAGATCCCAATCGAGCGTCCGACGAATGCAGGCATTATCGTGGCGACGGCAACGCTACGCCACTGGACGCGTCATCGCGAACGGAAATTGGCTGTGGCGGCAGGACTCGAACCTGCGACCACCGGATTAACAACTCCGCGTTTGTCTCGGGACATACGCGGATATCTCCTTTCCCCAGCATGTTTACCTCGGTCCGGACCCGTCCGGACATGTCCGAAGGCGAGTGCGTTAGACACGCGTTAGACCCGACAGATGCAAATCCATATCATCGAAAAGTTGCCCCCATCTGGCCTGCTGACCCGTTGCCCGTCCTCGGCGGGGTTGAGGTCGAGCTGCGAGTCACATGTCGTACTTCATCGAACCAAATCCACGGCGCGGGTGGATGTACCGTCATCAATACGCATCGCACGACGACGTTCGACATGCAAACACCGACGGAGAACGTCGACGATTTTCGGGCACGGTCAACAAGATAGCCCGGCTGAGGAGCAAGAAAGGAGTGCGCTGGCGACAGCACGGAGTGGCGACTCCGATAGCAGCGTCAGCATCTCGGGTCGATTCACCCGATATTTGAATGGGAACAGGCGCTGCCTCGCAGATCGACAACCCCGTCTCGGTCGTCCCAGTCGGCGGGTGGTGGAAAGGAACGGCCTAAGCTCGGCCAGCGTGCATCGAGTGCGTCATCTGCACCACCAGTGCGAACTCACCGCAGCATCGCCACGCCGTTGATGAGGAGAACGCGGCGCCGAGGACGGTCGCTGTGATGACCAGAATCCGTCGCACGCCGGTACTCTACCGCGCGTCGACCGCGAAGGTGATCCTCTCGCCCCGCGTGAGGTCGCGGAGAGCTCGCTGCTTTGCGAGCCGCAGGAGCGCGGGCCCGGTGCGACAGGCGTCGCAGACGAAGACCTGGATGATGTTGTCGGCAGAGGCCGTGGCGACGTAATGGCCATTGGGACTAAAAGCAGCATCCCTCAAGGCCCCGCCGTCGGACTCGAAAACGTGCACGAGACTGCCGGTTCTCGTATCCCACACGCGCGCTTCGGGATCAGAGCCAAACGTGACGACGAATTCGTCATCGGCGCTGAATGCCGCGTCAGTGACCGCCTTTGTGTGCCCACGCAGTTCCGCGATGAGATTTCCGTCCGCGGTTCGCCAGAGTGCCGCTGAGCCCTGAGCCTCCATTGTCATGAACACGTCGCCACGGTGGCTGAAGTGAACATCGCGCAAGTAATCATCAGGCCGATCCAGCGTCGTGCGCGTGCGGCGCTGAAGATCGATCAGAATCAGTTTCTTCTCGGCCTGCGGAACAACGAGCATCCGTCCGTTGGGCGACAACCATATGCGCGAATCGCTCGGATATGCTCGCGTACCAAAGAGAAGCCGTGCCGAGTAATCGAGGACTCTGTATGGGCCCTCTCGGCTGATGATCGCAATCCGCCGCACCGCCGGAGCCCATCCGACCTCTTCCCACGGTTGAACCGGGATCGTCGCGACCGCGCGGCCGGTCGGCACGTCGAGAACTTTCACACCGTCCATCAATCGAACCAGTAGTTGACGGCCGTCCTGGCTGAACGCAATCGCCTCGCCGGGGAACCTGAATAGCAGCTTCCTCCCGTCAACTGCCCAAACCGAGTCCGTACCCAGAACCACGAATCGGCCATCCTCGCTGAATGCTCCTGACATGTAACCGTCTATACGAGTTGTGGCCGCAACGCCTGTCGCGAGATTCCATCCGGTGACGCCGTTCGAACCGCCGCCGAACAGGACTCGGCTTCCGGTCCGATCGAAACGAACATGCGACTCGAGGCCATAGTCTGACTCATTCGACCCTTGCCATGTGCGAACGGGATGGATACCTGTATTCACGTCGCAGATCCGTACGACACCATCATCGCCTCCGGTCAGCAAACGCTCGCCCGAAGGATCGAAGTCGACCGAGGTGGTACCTCCGACATGACGCCACAGGATCATTTCGAGCTGTCCGTCCTTGGTCCAGACTCGAGTCGTGCCGTCTGCACTGGATGTCGCCACGCGACTGGTGTGCGGATCGAACGCGATGTCCGTCACTCTGTCCGAGTGGCCGATCAGTGGCGCGCCCGCCTCACCGGTATCCGCCCTCCAGATCCGCACCGTTGTTACGTCTTCGCCATACGCCATGAGCCAGGAGCCGTCCGGCGAGAACCGTATCAGGTCCGACGATTGGGCAGGCAATCGCGCAATCGGTTTGCTGGTGGACATGTCCCACAGCGCCGAGTCATGGCCCGCGAAAATTGAAAAGATGACGACGCGCCCTCCGGCGCTGATCGGACCCATGTAGAACGAGCCCGGATCTACCGGTTTGAATGGCGAACGACGTTTCTCGTCCCCAACGGACCAGAACCTGATTCCGCTGTGGTTGTCCCAGACCGCGAGCTCGGTCGATCGAGGGACAAAGGCCATCTCAACCGGTCCGGATTCGGACGCGACGAACGATCTGATGATCGAGCGTTTCTCGACATCGATGATCTCGACCTCGTCCCCGGCATGTGAGTAGACGGCGAACGCGACATAGTGCCCGTCATCGCTGATCACCGGCGTGAGAATCGACTCATGCGACATGACAACTTTCTGCGCCCTCACATCGACGAGATCGAAGCGCCGATCATTCGAGATCAGCAGATACCGGGTGTTCGCAGAGAACTGCGTACGCGCGGAGGTAATCGGGATGTCGAGAGTTACGCGGCCCGAGGCCCAATCCAGCAGCCGCGCATGACTCGCGGTGCTGACGGCGATCAATCGCCCATCAGGGCTGAAGCGCGCCCGCGCTTCGCGTTCGCCCGGGAACGAGAATTCGGCGCGCACACGCGATTCGGCAATTGCACTTCGCAGCGTCCGCTCCAGACGATCGATCTCCGGCGCCGTTTTCACCGCTTCGATGGCCAGCAGCAACGCGGTCTGTGGATCATCGGCCAGTTGCGACGCCGACGCGCTCGCCATTTCCTGCGCGTGCACGACGCGCAGCCTCTCCGACTGTTCCCGGCGGGATTTCCACGTGTAATAGCCGGTGGCGGCGGCTGCGACGAACATCGCAGCGCCGAGGAGGCCGAAGATTCGCCGCACGATCTGATTGCGTCGCGTGAACGCGGCGGCTCCGCTGACGCGATTCACCACCGCCGGCGTCGGAGCGCCGGCATCGAGCGACTCGGGCGACTCGGCCGTGCGCGCCAGACCCTCGAGTTTGTCGCGCCACGGCGCGCGGTCCCACACATCGCCGACCACGATCGGGACGATCGTTCTCTCCAGCGGCAGAAATGTCCTGATCTCCTTCGCCACGGACTCCGACTTCGTCGCTCCGTCGGTGACGATCAGCACGAACATCCGGCTGCGAATCAGTTTGAGCAGCAGCATCGGCGGCAGTTCCGCGCCGGGAGGCGAGCCCCATTGATCGACGAAGCAGGTGATGTCGCGCAGCGACAGCTCGTACGCGAGCCGCTCCGCGTACCCAGCACCGTCGACGCGCGAATACGAAATGAAGATGTCCGGACCGAACAGGTTCACACTGTGAGTATGGTAGGGAACTCCTCCCGCCGATCACTCCTTCATTGAATGGTCCGCCGATTCAGCGCGCTGGCTCTTTGTCTGCTCGCGGCGTGCAGCCGCCTGCCGAGTCCGAACGCGCGGTTCGCCGGGATCGCCGGAGTGATGGTGGACGATGTGGGGACGCTGCTGGTAGCCGTTCACGGAAGCAGGCGCCTCGAAGCATTCGGGAGGGAGGGCCGCCTCTGGAAAACTGGGCCGATCGGTTCCGAAAGAATCCGGCACATGGACATGGCCGATACCGCCGTGCCAGTGCTTCTCGCCGGGCGGACACCAGACGATGTCGCCGGGACGGATCTTCACGATGGGACCGCCCCAGCTCTGCACGAGTCCGCATCCTCCAGTCACGATCAGCATCTGTCCCAGCGGATGGGTGTGCCACGCTGAGCGAGCGCCGGGCTCAAATGTCACCGTCCCTCCGCCGAGTCGCGCGGCGGAGTGGTTTGGATCACCGGGTCAATGCGGACGTTGCCAGTGAAGGACTCCGCCGAACCGTTGCGGAAGGTCGAGAGCCAATGCGTTGAAGATCCATGTGGACGTGCTCCTTTCGGCGGGATGAGCTTGATGGAAGAGTTTGCGTCTGACGCAAATCGCTCCTGCATACGCGCTTCCAGCTTGCGTCTTTCGATCTCACCCTGCACATGAAAGGTAACGCCAGCTCGCATCGCGATCGTTGCCCAAAATGACCAACTTCTTGCATGATCCTGCCAAACCGCCCCCGAACAGCGTGAGCGGTAAGCTCACTTCACCGAAGACACGTTTGCGACGTCGCGGACGGGCTCGTCTCGAAGCAACAACATCCTTGTTCGTTTCAAACGACGTTGGTCGCTATCGAAGTCCACTACGCTTCGTGTTTGGGGTCGATGCCGCGTGCGGCATGCACGACGATCTGCGAGGCTGCCGTATCAATTTTCGTGGAAGTCGCGCGTCCGGGCGCAGTGCGGGGCAGTGGAAGGCGGGCAACCGGTCTTGGGTCGAGGTGCGAATCGCCGTCAGTGCGTTCGCTTGATCGATTCCAGCGATCTCGCGCAGCGCGGAAGCTGCCGGCGCTACGCGAGATCGCACGAGGCGGAAGCCGCATCAAAGGCGCGGCGAAGCAGCAGCAATCAAACCAAGTTGAGAGTTCCGCGCGTCCAACGCACGAGTCGCTTCAGCAACGGCTGCGTCATTCACTCTCACATAGCGTTCTGTCATCTTCGAGGATGTGTGCCCAAGAATCTTCTGGATCACCTGGAGAGATACGCCCGCGGACGCGAGGGTGCACGCGGCCGTGTGGCGGAGGTCATGGAAACGAAACCGTCGTGCGATGCCGGCGATTCGTTTCGCGCGGAGAAATGCCCGCCGCAGCGCGATGTCCGCGACGCGGGTTCCATCACGACGTATCGGCTGACGACCCGTTTCGCGCGGCACTCTTCCAGCGCCGTGCGGCACAGCGAGGAGATCGGCACCACGGCCCACTTCTTTGTCTTCTTCATCAGCAGCCGGATGAACCCCCCGTCGAGATCGACTTGTGCCCACTCGAGGTTTAGCAGGTCCATCTTGCGCAGGCCGGTCTCGATTGCAACGACAAAAATGGGTTTTAGGCTGCGGAAGCGTTCACGCCGTTTAAGCGTCGCATCGCTGTCGG
This sequence comes from Thermoanaerobaculia bacterium, assembly GCA_036522835.1. Taxonomy (GTDB): domain Bacteria; phylum Acidobacteriota; class Thermoanaerobaculia; order Gp7-AA8; family Gp7-AA8; genus DATDFB01. Next base: position 41,886 of record DATDFB010000129.1, read on the forward strand.
GCTTCGGGCCAAAGCCGAACTTCCGCGGCGTTTTGAAATGCTCGCTCGTCACCACATGGGCGTCGCGTCGGCGTTTGACGAAGTCCGCCTTGAAGCCGCTTTCATCGTCGAAAGCGCCAAGGAACGCCAGCCGCTCCTCGTCGTTGAGTTCGAGTTCCGGAAGAGGTACTTCCTCGAACCGGATCTTCTCCGTCAGCGGCGACGTCGCGATGAGCTGCCGCTTCACCGCGTGGTTCATCAGCGCCTTCATCGTCCGGCCACAGTTGTTCACGTACGCGGGGCTGCATTCGACGAGCATCGCGGCCATAAAGTCCTCGACGTCGCACGAACGAATCGCATCGAGCGGCCTCTCGCCGAAGTACGGGATGAGCCTCGTGAAGGCTATCGTGCGGTAGATCGCGAGCGTTTTCTCGGCCCGGCGCGCACAGATCTTCTCAAGGTACTCAGTTACGAATGCGGCGAAGGTGATAACAGACGGTCGCGTCGGCGTGTCTGGTGCAGATGTTCTGCCGCTGATCTCATCGCGGAACGCCTGCCACAGCCGGATCGCGTCCTGCCTCGATTCGGCATGGACCGTCCGCTCTCGACGCAGCTTGCAGTTCGTCTTCGGGACGTAGAGTGAGAAGCGGGCGAGGTGCTTCTTCGGGTTGTAGCTGAAACCAGGAATCCGACCTCTCATCTTGAGGATCTCCCATGTGTCCGCCGCTGGCGGCGACACGCTGATGTGCCGGCCATCCTCCGCTGGTGATTCGCTCCAGTTCACAAGTCGGATGAGGCGCGGCGGTGGGTAGGTTGATCCAGTCGTGCGGCCGGTTGTTCAGCTCTAGAAGATGCGCTGCGAGGTGTCTCGGGAAAAATAGAGACTTCGCACATCGCGCATCCAATCGATCGCGGGCGTCGGGTCTCTGCTAAGTCTCTGAAAGGAAATTGGCTGTGGCGGCTGGACTCGAACCAGCGACCACCGGATTAACAATCCGGCGCTCTACCAACTGAGCTACACCACAACGATCGGCCGAAATTAGGGGCGAGCATGGTCGCCGATCGGTGGTTATTTTGTCAACGTCTCCTCGAACAGCTTGTCGATGCGCTTGTACTCGTCCGCCCAGCTCGTCGGCTCGACGAAGCCGTGGTTCTCGACCGGATACGCCGCCAGCTCCCAGTTCGTCTTGCGCAGCTCGATCAGCTTCTGCGCCAGGCGCACCGAGTCCTCGAAGTGGACGTTCGTGTCGACCATGCCGTGGCAGATGAGGAGCCGCCCTTTCAGCCCCTGCGCGAAGTAGATCGGCGAGGACTGCCGGTACGCCTCCGGATCGCTCTGCGGCACGTTGAGGATGTCGGACGTGTACGAATGATTGTAGTGCGCCCAATCCGTCACCGGCCGCAGCGCCGCGCCGGCGGCGAAGACGTCGGGCTGCGTGAACATCGCCATCAGCGTGATGAAGCCGCCATAGCTGCCGCCGTAGACGCCGATGCGCTTGGGGTCGATGTGCTTCTCGCCGGCCAGCCAGCGCGCGGCGTCGACCTGATCGTCGAGATCGATGCCGCCCATGTGCCGGTAGATGGCCGTGCGCCACGCCCGGCCGTAGCCGCGGGAGGCGCGGTAGTCGACGTCGAGCACCGTGTAGCCGCGCTCGCGCAAGAGGTGATGGAACATGTACTCGCGGTAATAGCTCGACCAACCGCGGTGCACGTTCTGCAGGTAGCCGGCGCCGTGGACGAAGATCACGGCCGCGCCGTTCGGCGTCGCCGGCTCGTAGATGCGCGCCGGCAACATCGCTTTGTCGCGCGCGGGAATGCGCACGATCGGCACGTCGAGCCACGGGTACGACGCGAATTCCGGCGCCGGCGAGGTGGTGATGCGCCTCGCATCGATGTACAGCTCGGGCGGCTTGTTCGTGTACGAGTAGACGTTCGCGATCGCGCCGCCGTCTGGCGCGACGACGGCCTGATTGTCGCCGGTCATCGACGTCAGCTTCGCGCGCGCGCCGCCGCCGACCGGCATCCGGTAGAGGTGCCGCTCGAACGGGCTGACTTCCGACGTCGTCAGGTAGAACGACTTCTTGTCCCTGGAGAGATCGACGGAGTCGACTTCCCACTCGCCGCTGGTGAGCTGCTTCGCCGCGCCGCCGGCGAACGGCACGCTGTACAGATGCATGAACCCGCTCGCCTCGGACGTGTAATAGATCGTGTCGTTGTCGATCCAATCCGGCTCGAGCGCGCGCTCGGCCCAGCGCACCCAGGCGTCGTCGTGCTCCGAGGCGATCACGCGGCCTTTCGGCGCGGCCGGATCGAAAGCCATGATCCAGAGGTCCTTGTTGTCGTTCGAGCGGACGACGACGAACGCATGCTTCCCATCCTCGGACCATTCGGGCATGCGCAGCGAGACCTCACGCTCCGTCGCCTTCGCCGACTCGCGCTGCGTTCCTTCGTTCTTCTCCGTTTTCTGCACCGGCGGCGCGGCCGGCACGGTGATGCCGTGCTCGAACCACTTCGACTCGCCGTTGGCCTCGCTGAGCACGGCGATGCGCGACGACGTCTGCACGTCGCCCACCTTCTCGCGCGCCGGGATCGTCTCCACGTACGCGCTCTCGGTCACGTAATTCGGGACGATCGTCCGCTTCCCCTTCTCCGGCTCGGCGTTGACCGCCACGACGACGTACTTGCCGTCGGGCGTGAGGCGGCCGTCGGCGACCGACTGTCCCTTCGACAGCTTGAACGGCTTGAGCGGATGCTCCTTCTTCCGCTTGGCCTCGTCCTCCTCGCGCTTCTTGGCGCGGCGCGCCACGACGTCGAGCAGCGCCTTCTCCTCTTTCTTGATGAACTCCTGGCTCTCCGTTCCTTTCTTGTCGTCCCACAGCGTCACGTTCGACCCTTTGTCGTCGGGGCCGGCGACGTTGGTCAACTGCACGGTCTCGCCGCTCGCCAGATCGATGGCGAAGACGTTGTTGTTGCGGACGAACGTCACGCGCTTCTCGTCGAAGGTGAAGTGCGGCGACGACTCGCTGTCGGTCGTCTGCGTGAGCGCGTGCCGCTTGCCGTCCCACAGAAAGATGTCGCCATCCTCGGCGAACACGACGCGATGTTTGTCGCGCGTGCGGTCGCCGCGCGACGGCGGCGCGTCCTTCTTCTCCTCGTCGGAGAGCTTGCGCAAACCGCTGCCGTCGCGGTTCACCACGTACGTGTCGCGGTCCTTCTCCAGCGGCTCGCTGAACTGCTTCCAGGAGAAGTAAACCTTCGCGCCGTCGGGCGCCCAGCGGACGTCCTCCGGCTCGTACCCGACGAGCCCCGGACCGCGCATGATGTTGTCGATCGTGAGGTCGAACTTCTGCGCGTAGGCGGCGAAGGCAGCGGCGATGAGGGCCGCGATCACGAACAACTTCTTCATCGATTTCCTCCCAGGCGTCGGCGAATGGCGCGGAGACGCGCGACGGCGTTCTCCATGTCGGCGTGAATGCAGATGGTGTCGAAGGCGATGCAGACGCGCGAGCCGTCGGCGGCGACGACCGCGCCCTCCGTGGCGAGGAGCGCGGCCTGCTCGACCGCCTCGTCGACGCCGAGCAGCGCGTTGGCCTCTTTGCGCGAGACCAGAGAGCCGTCGGCGTTGTAGCGGCGGTCGGCGAAGCCCTCGCGGATCACCGGCGTCCCGGCGGCGCGGGCGGCGGCGGCCATTTGCGAGGCATCGGGGCAGACGAGGGCCATGGCTTCGTCGATCTCGCGCAACGCTTCGACGATGATGGCCGCGAGCGCACGGTCGCGGTGCGCGTCGTTGTAGAGCGCGCCGTGCGGCTTGACGTGCGCGACGTCGACGCCGTGCCGCTCGGCGATCTCCTGCAGGCCGACGATCTGCTCGACCAGGGTGGCCCGCAGCGCCCGCGCCTCCATCGTCATCGACTTGCGGCCGAAGTCGGCCCTGTCGGGATACGACGGATGCGCGCCGAGCTTCACGCCGTAGCGCTTTGCTTGCAGGGCGGCGTGATCCATCGAGGCGCCGTCGCCCGTGTGGCCGCCGCAGGCGACGTGGGCGGAGGAGATGAGGGGCCAGATTTCGTCTTCGCCGGGAGAGCCTTCGCCGAGGTCTGCACTTAGATCGATCATGGGGTGGTCCTCCGTGGGGCACGGAAATTCAGAACGCAGAATGCGAATGCAGAATGAAGAAAGCTTCGCCGGTTTCTCAATTCTGCATTCGCATTCTGCGTTCTAGATTTCCGTATCAAAGCTCCACCCCTTTCGTTTCCGGCAACAACCACACAAGCACGGCACCAACCCCGAAGAACAACGCCGCCACGGAAATCACCGTCGCAAATGCGTGCCCCTGCGCCGCCGCGCCGATCGCGTACGTCGCGCCCGCGGAGGCGACGCGGCCGCTGTTGTAGCAGAAGCCTTGGGCGCTGCCGCGGATGCGCGTGGGGAAGAGCTCCGCGAGCATCGCCCCGAACAGCGAGAAGTATCCGTGCATGAAGAAGCCGATGAGCGGACCGAGCGTCAAGAGCGTTGCCGGCGTCCGCGCGTAAAACGCGAAGAGCGGCACGAGCGCGGCCGCGGCGATCATGAACAGCGTGAACGCCGGGCGGCGGCCGATGCGGTCGGCGATCCAGCCGAAGCTGATGTAGCCGAAGAACGCGCCGACCTGCAGCGCGATCAGCCACGCCGCCGACTTCGTCACCGTCAGCCCCGCGCCCCCTTCGCGCAGCGGCGTGGCCAGGAAGGCCGGGAGCCACGACGTCACGCCCCAGTACGCGATGAGAACGCTGCTCGCCAGGAGCGTCGCGATCACAGTGAAGCGGAGGAACGGCGGCGCGAAGATGTCACTCCAGCGCGAGGCCTCGCGCGGGCGCTCCTGCCAGATCGGCGGCTCCGGGACGTTGCGGCGGATGATGAACGCGGCGACCGAGGGGAGCGCACCGATGAGGAAGAGCAAGCGCCAGCCGTAGCGCTCCAGCGTGAACGCGGAGAGCGCCGCGGCGATGAGGGCGCCGATGGCCCAGCCCGATTGCACGAGCCCCATGGCCTTGCCGCGGTGCTGCGCCGGCCACGTCTCGGCGACGAGCACCGTGCCGCACGACCACTCGCCGCCCATGCCGAGGCCGACGAGCGTGCGCCAGATGGCGAGCTGCCACGGCGCCGTGCTCGTGGCCACGCCGGCCGTAGCCAGCGAGTAGAGCAGAATCGAGAACGTCAGCGCGCGCACGCGGCCGATGCGGTCGGCGATGCGGCCGAAGACGATGCCGCCGATGCCGCCCGCGATCAGCGCGACCGAGGTGAGCGCGCCCATGGCGCCCTTCGAGAGCGCGAACTCCTTGGCGATCGGCACGACGGCGAAGGAGAAGAGGAGGAAGTCCATCGCGTCGAGCAGCCAGCCGATCTGCGCGGCGAAGAGCGAGTGCCACGCGCGGCGGTCGACGGCGAGGATTCCGGACATGCGCGGGGGATTGTAGGTTCTTAGGTTCTTGGGTTGTTAGGTTCTTGGGTTCAACTTAACAACCTAAGAACGTAAGAACCTCAACAAGAACGTCTCCAGCCCCACGTCCGCCGGCACACCGCCCGACTTTCGCTTGATGTCGAGGTCCGCCAGGTCCGAGAGCGCCGCGAAGAGCGACGTCTCCGACTGCCCGCGCGCCGCCTCCCATTTCTTGTGCAGCGGGAACGGGTGCGGTTTCTGGCGCACGATGCCGTTCGCCTTGAGGTAGTCGCCGAGGCGGTCGGCCACGGTGTCCTTGAAGCGGTTGTAGTTCATCGGCGCGCGGAGATCGATGCGCTGCGCCTTCGCGAAGGAGACGATGCCGATCATCTGGCGCACTTCGTCGGCGAGCGGGAAGAGGTACTTGCCGTACTGGATGTCGAGCGGCGTGCGCGGGTCGTCGCGCCGCGACTGGGCCACGAGGTCGCGCAGCTTGGCCACGGCCTCGACGATCTTCCCCTCGGTGAAGAGCGATCCGAATTCGTAGCGCGCGCCGCCCTCTACGCTGGCGACTTCGCGCTCGACCAGCTCCGCCGTCACCCGCCCGCCCGGCCCCGCCAGCGTGATCAGCCGCTCGGCCTCGGAGACGGCGCCGCGAAGGTCGGGGACGTCGCGCGAGAACTTGTCGGCGAGCACGCGCTCGATGCCTAGGCGGGCGCGCAGCGCGGCCACGGCGCGGGCGTCGAAGCGGACGTCGGCCTCGGACGCAAGCTCCTGAATCTCCGCGTCGAGCGCGCCGGCGAAGCTCTCGCGCGTCACGTCGCAGGCGACGACGGCACCGTGGCGGTCGATGAGCTCGACCGTGGCGGACTCGCGCGGGATCTCGCCGGTGCGCAAAAGGAGGATCGTCCCCGGAGCGCCGCCGCGCGCGATGGCCTCGGTGAGGAGCGCCGCATCGCCTTCGCCGCGGCCCGCTTTTTTCCCGCTGTTGCGGCAGAAGGCGAGCATGTCGGCGAGCGTGCCGTCGGGCGAGACGCCCAAGGCGTCGGCGATCTGGCGGTCGGTCATGTCGAGATCGGCGCCGACGAGGCCGAGGACGTGCAGCAGCTTGGCCGACGCCGTCGTCCGCTTGCGGTCCGTCTTCGCCGACTTCCACTCACCGAGAGCCTTCTCGTACAGCGACGTCAGCTCCTTCGCGGAGACGAAGGCGTTGACCTCGGGGACGATCAGCAGGCGCGCGGCGCTGAAGAGTGAAAGCGTGCGGTAGGAGTCGAGGATCGAGGCGAGCTCGGTACCGGGCTCGAAGGTCTGGAGCGCGATCGACGGATTCGCGGCCACGATGGCGTCGCGCAGGTCGCGGAAGGCTTGTTCGGACAAATAGTCCGAGGTGCCGCCGACGAGGAGCGTGGCGGGCGGTTTGCCCGCTGCGATTTGAGCGAGAACGCTGTTCAGTGGCTTTGGCATGGTCTGGAGGGCGGCGGCCATGCCGCCGCTCTGACAGCGGCGGCATGGCCGCCGCACTCCAGATTATCCGAGCAGACCCTTTTCCTGCAGCTCCTGGCAGTCGATGCAGAACGGCGTCCAGGGGACCGCCAGGAGGCGCTTTTCGCCGATCTGGTTGCCGCAGTTGGTGCAGATGCCGAAGGTGTCGTCCTTCACGCGGGCGAAGGCCTCGTCGATGAGCATGAGGAGGTTGCGCTCGCCGTCGGAGAGCGAGAAGTTGAGCTCTTTGGAGTAGGCGCTGGCTGCCTTGTCGGCGAGGTCCTGAATGCCGTCGTCGGGCTGCTGGTTGCCGGCGGCCTTGTCGCGCTCGTACGAATCGAGCAACTCGTGCTGCTTCTTGCGAAGCGCGTCGATCTGCGGCTGGTAGGGGCTCGTTTTGACTGCTGCTGCTGTTTTTCTTGGCATTTGGTGCCGCCGCTCCTTACTTGTGGTACGGAATGTTGCGCATCAACGTGCAGGCCCGGTAGATCTGTTCCAAGAGCAAGACTCGCGCTAACTGGTGTGGGAGAGTCATTGCCGAGAGGCTCAGAAGCTTCTGGGCGCGCTGCTTCACGGCATCGTCGAGGCCGGCATCGCCGCCCATGACGAAATTCACGCCATGGGGCTGATCGATGGTCAGCCGCTCGAGCCACTTCGCGAACTTCAATGAATCCATCGGCTGGCCGCGCTCGTCGAGGACTACCGTAAATCCCCTCGAAGGAATGGCCGCGGACAACCTTGCCGATTCAGCGCGGCGGCGGATGATAGCCGCATCGCTCTCGCTTTGTCTACCGCGCTCGGGAGCCACTTCGACAACTTCGATCGGGTAGAAGTGCTTGATACGAGCCAAGTAACGGTCGACGACGGAGGCGAGCTCGGCGTCGGCAGAGGAACTGGTCCAGATGAAGCGAAATTTCACGCCCGCCGCCGCTTCTCCCACAGTGTCTTCCGGCTGATCCCCAGGATCTCCGCCGCCCGGGTGAGGTTCCCGCGCGTCTGCCGCAGGACCTCGGCGATGTAGCGCGACTCGAGCTCGTCGAGGGTCCAGCGCCGTCGCGCCGCGGTGGAGATCAACTCCCCTTCCAGCGGCGGCAACGCAGCCGGCGTGACGGTGTCGCTCTCCTCGATGAGGACGGCCCGCTCGATGGCATTCTTCAGCTCTCGCACGTTCCCGGGCCATGTGTACTCTTCGAGAATTGCGACGGTTTCATCCGCGATTCGTTTCCGCCGGCCGAGGAAGACGCGGGCGAGGCGGGCGATGTCGGCCGCGCGCTCGCGCAGCGGCGGGATCGTCACGGTCACGACGTTGATGCGATAGAAGAGATCGCGGCGCAGCGCGCTCGTGTCGGCGCTCGACGAGGAGATCACGCGCGCGTCGAACGGCACGGCGGCGTGCCCGCCGAGGCGGGTGAAGCGCTTCTCCTCCATGGCGCGGAGGAGCTTCGCTTGTAGCGGCGGCGCGAGCGCGGCGATCTCGTCGAAGTACACCGTCCCGCCGCGGGCCATCTCCAGCTTGCCGAGCTTGCGCGCCGCGGCGTCGGTGAACGTCCCCTTCTCGTAGCCGAACAATTCGGACTCGAAGAGGTCCGCGGGGATCGAGGCGCAGTCGATGTGCACGAATGGTTTGTCGCGGCGCGCGCCGCCGGCGTGGATGGCCTGGGCGAGAAAGTTCTTGCCGCTGCCGGACTCGCCGAGGAGGAGGATGCTGACGTCGTGGTCGACGACTTTCTCGAGCGTATCGACGAGCGCGCGCATGGCGGCGTCGCCGGTGCGGACGGCGCTACGAAGTCTTTTTGCGGCGGACATCGCGCGGCGCCTCGCCGGTGAACTCGGCGGTGACGTTCGGCGCGTCGCCCCACAGCCGCTCCAACCCGTAAAACCGGCGCGTCTCCTCGGTGAAGACGTGGACGATGAAGTCGCCGAAGTCGATCAGAATCCAGCGGCCCGGCATCGTCCCCTCGACGAGCAGCGGCTTGACGCTCTCCTCGGCGCGCATCTTTTCCACGACGCTGTCGGCGATCGCCTGCGTCTGCCGCTCGTTCGTGGCCGAGCAGAGGATGAAATAGTCGGCGATCGACGTGAGCTCGCTGACCTCGAGGACGTCGAGGTCGAGCGCCTTCTTGTCGAGCGCCGCGGTCACAGTCGTCTGGACTCGATGATGGATGGGGTCGTTCACGCAGTTTCCTCTTT
>DATDFB010000130.1:0-4092 GCA_036522835.1 Thermoanaerobaculia bacterium
CTCACCCGGCGCAGCGCGCCACCCTCTCCCCGCGAGCGGGGAGAGGGCCGGGGTGAGGGGCGCCATCCTCCCTGACATCGACGGCCTCACCGTCGCCTACCTCGACGACTCCGGCCACTTCGCGCATTACCTCGACACCGACACGGGCGACATCCTCGACGTGGCCGTCAATCAAACCTTCGACCCTCCGCGCTACCGGCGCATCCCGCAGCGCACCGCGCAGTCGGAGAGCGACGACCGCCGCGCCTTCGTCGAGAAGCTCGAGCCGTCGCGCGGCCGCGACGAGCTCGCGCGCGCCGTCGGCGTCCCCGAGGCCTTCCGCAAAGCGCTGGCGAGCGACCGCACGATCGAGCGGGCCTGGTACAACTTCAAGAACGACCGCGCCATCGCCGCGATCGAAACATGGCTCGCAGAAACGAAAAGGCCGCGCTGAACCGCGCGGCCTCGCTTGTCGTCGAATTGAAGTTTCTTACGGAAGCGGAAACGGTGGAACGTAGTTCGTCCTCGGCAGCGGGATTTCGATCACCTGCAGCTCCGGCATCGTCTGCTCGTAGCGCGGCATCTTCTCGTCACGCTTGATTTCGCTTTCGTTCACGCCCTCGTCCGTCGTCCACTGCTCGCCGTCGAATACCCACATAGGGCGTCCTTTCCAACTGCCCGCCGGCTTCACCGGCGTGGGAACCATTAGTTCAAGGCCCCTGCCAAATCTCCGCTGTGGCAACTGCGCCATTCACAGGACTTGTACGGCTGCGAGCGCCGGTGGGTTTGGTCGGGCTGTCCTCGCCCGGACTCACTCCTGTCTGTTTGCGCGGGCGGTCTCGGCGCGTAAATGCTCGGCCAGCTTGCGATAGGCGGCGCCGCGGTGGGAAAGGTGGTCTTTTTCGTCCGGTGACATTTCGGCGAACGTCCGCGAGGAGCCGCGCGGCTGGAACCACGCATCCCATCCGAAGTCCTGCGCGCCGCGCGGATCGACGAGGACCTCGCCGTCGCATTCGCCGAGGAAGATGTGGCTCTCGTCGCCGTCCCAGTAGCCGACGCAGCACTGCGCGCGCGCGGTGCGGTCGCGGAGCGCATAGGCGATGACGGCCAGTCCGGTGCCGCCCGCCGCTTCGAGGAGCCAGCGCACGAACGGGCCGGGGAAGTTGCCGAGCTGGTCGAAGCCGAGGGCGACGTCTTCGACGATCAGGCCGCGGCCGTAGCCTTTCGAGCGCGCCACCTCCAGCTTGTAGCGGGTGATGTCGTCGACGTCGGCGGCCTGGATCTCCGGCAGTCCGATGGAGACGCGGAGCAGCGGCATGCCGAGGATGCGCTCCGCTTCGATCGCCTTGTTCGGGTTGGACGAGACGAAGATCAGCTGTTCCACTCGGCCGCGAACGCGCGCAGGGACCGCTGCAGGCGTTTCTTCAAATGATCGGGCGCGGGAACGGCCGAGAGGCGCCGGCGGACGAAGCCGCGCAATCGGCCGGAGATGGTCGTGCGGTGATCGCAGTCGGGGCAGAGCGTGAGATGAATGCGGAGCTCTTGCTGGCGGGATTCGTTGAGGGAACCGTCGAGGAAGAAGTAGACCACGCGTTTTACATCGTCACAAAGCATTGCTGCTTTCCTTCCTGGTCTCGTGGTGACGACTCACATCCGCTCGGTTGCAACTTCGTGACCAGGAGTCGAATTCCTCGAAAACACGAAGGACGGCGCGTTGCCGCGCCGCCCTTGCGGTGATTCCCCTTCGAAGGCGCAGCTCACTCGACGGCGAACTGCTCTTCCTGCTCTTCTTCCTCGTCGTCGAACTCGAACTCTTCGTCCTCGTCCTCGTCGCCGGCGAAGAGCATCTCCTCTTCGTTCTCTTCCGGCTCGGCGGCCTCTGTTTCCTCGCCTTCGGCCGGCTTCTTCTTCGACTTCAACTTCTCCTCGTCCTTGCGCGAGCGCATCTTCGTCGGCTCTTCGCCGGCGCGGATGTAGCCGTACTTGCGCGCGTACTCGAGGAGCGTCCGCTCGAGCATCTTGCGGCCGCGGTAGAGGCGCGACATGACCGTGCCCACCGGGCAGTCGAGAATCTCGGCGATCTCCTTGTACGAGAAGCCTTCGATGTCGGCCAGGAGGACCACCATCTTGTAGTCGTGCGGCAGCGAGTCGAGGGCGCGCTTGACGTCCTCATCCATCATGTCCTGGAAGATCTCGCTCTCCGGATCCTTGATGAGGTCGGGGGCGTTCTTCTGAATGACCCGCTCGTACGACTCTTCGATCTCCGAGAAGTCGATCTTGTGGGGGGTGAGCTTCTTCTTCCGGTAGTTGTTGATGAACGTGTTCTTCATGATCTTGAAGAGCCACGCCTTGAAGTTCGTCCCCTCTTCGAATTTGTCGTAGTACTTGTAGGCCTTGAGGTACGTCTCCTGAACGAGATCCTCGGCATCCTCGGAGTTCCGCGTCATGCGATACGCCGTGTTGTAGAGCGAGTCGACGTAAGGCATCGCGGCCTTCTCGAAGTCCCACCCCTGCTCGTGATCGTTCGCTACGGCGGTTTTCATGGTCTCTCCCGTTCTGATGAATGCTTAGGTCGTGCCGCGTCCGCGGTATTAGATGCGCGGGCCGTTCAATTGGTTACCGGGGACGTTGGACACGCTCACTGCGTCAATACAAAGTCTTTCGGTTCTGGTGTTTACGACCGTCGCGCTCGATGCGTTGAACTGCCCTCTCAACGGCGGGACGGGAGCCCGGCGGCGTCATCGTCACCGGACACGAATGTCCTCGAAAGCGATTGTGGTCAGGTTTAACTACGGTCTACTGGAGGGAAGTGCTGGCAAAACGGCTGTGAACAAACAGTGAACTGCCCCTATTCCCGACGCGAAGTGTAGCAGGCGCTGACCCACCGGTCAATCCCTGTAGATCGTCATGAGCGTTTCGTAGGCGCGGGTGAGCTCGATGAAGCGCGCCGCCGCGGCGGTGCGCGCCTCCTCGCCGGCGGCGTGGACTTTGTCGGGATGGTGCTGCGCGACGAGGCGGCGGTATGCGGCGATGATGACCGGCCGCGACGGCGCGACGTCGATCTCGAGGACGCGCAGGAGGTCGCGCAGAAGGTCGCTCTGGTCTCTCTTGAAAAAGGTCGTCGTGCCTCCGGCGCGGTCCGCCTCCCGCGGCCGTCCATGCTTGGCGTGATCGACGTAGTCGAAGCCGTACCGCTCGCGCAGCCGCGCCAGCGCGTCCGTCTGGAATCCGAGGGCGAAGCTGAGGTCGAGCAGCCCCGCGTACTGGCGCAGCGGGATGACGTTGCGGCGCTCGGCGATCAATTGCACGGCGGTGTGCAGCAGCCACTCGCGCTGCTGCGGCGAAGCGCTCTGCGCGAACCGCTCCGCCCAACTGGCGATGTCGATCGCCGAGGTGACCGGCGCGAGCAGCCCCGCGCGCCGGCGGATCTCCCGGAGCGCTTCGTCCGGCGCAACCCCGCCCAACAGGAGCAGGTTGAAAAGAATCGACGCCGCGATGGCGGAGCGGTCCGGCGCCGGCGCGCTCTCCCGCCCCCCCGCCCGCCCCTCATGTGCGCGCGTGGCGGCGCCGATGGCGATCATGGTGGCGATGGCGATCCCCCCGCCCGCGAAGATCATGAAGATGACGCCGAACAACTCCATCAAAAGGTATGGTACGCAAGAAGTGGAGCCAGCCAGCGACCTCGTCCGCCGCCTCGCCGAGCGCTTCCGCGACCACCCCGTCACCCGCTTCCTCGACTACCACGTCGTGGAGCTGACGAGCGGCCGCTGCGTGATGCAGCTCGAGCTCCGCCCCGAGTTCGACAACACGACCGGCGCCGTGCACGGCGGCATCCTGGCCATGCTCGCCGACACCGCCATCGCCTGCGCCCTCGGCACGCTCTTCGAGGACATGAACTTCGCCACGGCGAACCTGAACATCCACTTTCTGAGAAAGGCCAACACCGCCGTCACCGCGACGGCGCAGATCATCAAAAAGGGCACGAAGGTGTGCGTCGGCACGTGCGACATCCATGGCCCGCACGGTGAGCTCGTGGCGACCGTGATTGCGGATTTCGTCCTGCACCGGCCGCGGGGGTGAGGCCCCGCCCGCCCACCCGCCCGGCGCGTGGGG
>DATDFB010000131.1:0-48680 GCA_036522835.1 Thermoanaerobaculia bacterium
GTGGGGCGAGAACATGGCGCCGCAGGAACAGCTCCGCCGCGCCAAAGTCGACCCGCACGCGCAGGGGCCGTTTCGCGTGAACGGCACGGTGAAGAACATGCCGGAGTTCTACAAAGCGTTCGGTTGCGCGGAAGGGCAGCCGATGGTGCGCGAGGCTTCGAAGCGTTGCGCGATTTGGTGAGATATCCGCTCGAGCCCGACGCCAAGGAGATGCGCCGCCTCATCGACGAGGCGGCGCGCCGCGTCATCGACCACGTCGAGTCGCTGCCGTCGCAGCCGGCGCAGAACGTCGAAGGGGCGACCGACTTCGCGCGCACGCTGATCGAGCCGCTGCCGCGGCGCGGCCAGGCGTACGAGACGCTGCTCGACTTCCTCTTCGACGAGGCCATCCCGCGCTCGTTCACGGCCGCCGGGCCGGGCTACCTCGCCTACATCCCGGGCGGGGGCATCTACCACGCCGCGGTCGCGGACTACATCGCCGACGCGGTGAACCGCTACGTCGGCGTCTGCGCCGCCGCGCCGGTGCTCGCGCAGATCGAGGCAAACGTCGTGCGCTGGTTCTGCGAGATCGTCGGCTACGGGAAGGGGAGCAGCGGCGTGCTGACGACGGGCGGCTCGCTGGCCACGCTCATCGCCGTCATCACCGCGGGCAGGGACGCGCCGCCTGCGCCCACGCTCTATTGCAGCGACCAAATCCATCACTCGTTTCAGAAGTCGGCGAGCCTCGCCGGCTTCACGACGATCCGCGAGATTCCAAGCGACGGCGAATTCCGCATCCGCCTCGACGCGCTCGAAGCGGCGATCGCCTCCGACCGCGCGGCGGGATTGAATCCCTTCCTCGCCGCCGGCAGCGCCGGCACCACCGCGACCGGCGCCGTCGACGATCTGCAAGCGCTTGCGCGCATCGCCCGCGAGCACCAGATGTGGTTCCACGTCGACGGCGCCTACGGCGCGTTCTTCAACCTCACGGAGCGCGGCCGCGAGCGCCTGCGCGGCATGGAGGAAGCCGACTCCATCATCCTCGATCCGCACAAAACGCTCTTCCTCCCCTTCGGCACCGGCGCGCTCGTCATGCGCGACGCGGCCAAGCTTCGCCGCGCGCATTCGATGCATGCCGACTACCTCCCCGCGTTCCAGCAAGAGGACGAGCTGGTCGATTTCTGCGAGCTCTCGCCCGAGCTCTCCCGCGACTTCCGCGGCCTGCGCGTCTGGCTGCCGCTGAAGATGTTCGGCATCGAGCCGTTCCGCGAGCAGCTCGACGAGAAGCTCGACCTGGCCGCGTACGCCGCCGCGGAGCTGCACAAGACTCCCGGCATCGAGATCGTGGCCGAGCCGCAGCTCTCCATCCTGGCGTTCCGCGTCGAAGGCGACGACGAGAAGAACCGCGACCTCCTCCGCCGCATCAATGCGCGCAAGCGCGTCATGCTGACGCCGGCGACCGTCGGCGGCCGCTTCGTGATCCGCATCTGCATCGTCTCGCACCGCACGCACCGCGGCCGCGTCGACATGGCTCTCGAAGACATCCGCGCCGAGGTCTCATGAAGCGGCGCGCCACCATCGCCGTCGTCATCCTCGCCGTCGTCCTCTTCGTCTACTTCCGCCCGCTGACGCTCGCGCACGCCGCGGCGCACATCCTCCTCCTGCGCGCGGGCATGCACGCGCACTACGTCACTGTGGAGTGCGGCGGCCACGCCGCCGCTGTCCGCTATTTCGTCGGCGGCCAAGGCCCTCCGCTCATCCTCATCCACGGCCTCGGCAGCTCCGCGGAGGATTGGGCGCTGATCCTGCGCAGCCTCACCAAGGCGCACCGCGTCTACGCCCCCGATCTCCTCGGCTGGGGCGGCTCCGACAAGCCGCGCGACGGCGACTACTCCATCGCCGCCGAGACGGAGCTCGTGCGCGGCTTCATGGATGCGGCGCACCTGCCGCGCGCCGACGTGGCCGGCGTCTCCATGGGCGGGTGGGTGGCGCTTCGCCTTGCCGCGCTCCATCCCGAGCGCGTGCAGCGCCTCGTGCTCATCGACAGCGTCGGCCTCGATTTTCCGACGGCGCTCGACGAGTCGTCTTTCGCGCCGACGACGATGGGCGAAGCGCGGCATCTGCTCTGGCTGCAGAGCGACGAGTTCGCGAAGCTGCCCGACTTCGTCGTGAGCGACTTCCTTCGCCGCGCCATCCGCGAACGATGGATCCTGCGCGCGTCGATGCGCTCGATGCTCACGCGCCGCGACGTCATGGACGGCAAGCTGCAGCGCGTGACGATGCCGGTGTTGATCGTGTGGGGGACGGCGGACCGCCTCGCGCCGCCGTCGCTCGCGGCGCGCCTGCATGCGGCGCTGCCGCAGTCGCGCCTGGTGATGATTCCGGGATGCGGGCACCTCGCGGTGATCGAGTGCCGCGCCAAGGCCATGCCGGCGATCGTGCAGTTTCTAGGGCGGTAGGGGCGCACAGCGTGCGCCCGTTCTGCCGCCGAGGGCGCACGCCGTGCGCCCCTACCGAGATAACGCGTCGTACGCCGTCGCCACGGCCACGCCGAAGATGGCGTGCTGCACGATCGGCACGGCGATCTGCTGCGGCGTGTGCTCGGTGAGGGGCGGCATGAGGCCGGTCGCGGGAAGCCATCCCAGGTAGCCGGCGGCCCAGACGCCGATTCCGAGAAGCGCGCCGTCAAACAGCGGCATCGCGCCGCGCGGGCGGAGGGCGGCGTAGAGCACGCCGGCGGTCGTGCCGTAGCCGAGGTGCAGCGACTTCGCGGCCCACGGCTTCACCGGCTCCGGCAGCGGCACCTTCTCAACCATGAATTCGCCCGGATCCTGCTTGATCGGCGGGCGCGACTCCGGCAGCCACTTCTTCGAAGCCGCCATCATGCCTTGCATCACGAACGTCGCGGCCACGCCGGCCACGGCGCCGAGGGCCATCCGCGTTACCGGATGCGCCGCACGTGAATGGTCTTTCCGTCGATCTCGTACTCGCACTTGTTCTCGAAGAGAATGCGCTGCAAGGCCTGATCCCACGGCACGTCCTCGAAGTTCACGCTGACGCGGCCGTCGACGCCGGGGTCGATCTTCGTCTCGAGGTTCGTCAGTTGCCCAAAGACGCGCACGACGTCCCTGAGGTCGGCGTCCTGGAGATGCAGCGTGATCGCCTGCGCCGCCTGCTTGTTGACGGTGTAGACGGTCTTCAAGCCGTCGACGGCGTTGCCGTTTTCGTCGAGCACCTTCATCGTGACTTCGGCGTGCCCGTCTTTCTCGGCCACCGCGCGGATCTTGTAGTTGCCGGCCGTGATCTCCGCCGGCACGCCTGCGCTCGTCTGCACGCGCGGATGGGCGACGATCTCGTTCGTCGCGGCGTCGCGCACGGCGATGTCGAAGACGTACTGCCCGCGGTCGATGTCGATCGAGACCTGCATCGTGTAGCGGCTCGTCCCCTCCTTCGCCTGCACGAGCGTGACGGCGGCGAGCAGCGCGGCGGCGGCGGCGACGACGATGCGGTGGGGGAGAGCGCGGCGGAGCGAGAGCGTCATGATGGCCTCCATTCGTTGACGAAGCGTGTTGCTGACGATGCAGGAAACGCCGGCCACGCGCGGCGCGGCGGCGGCGCGGCAGACGTTGGCGAGCGCAGCCAGGTACGTCTCGGCGCCGCTCTGCGCGACGACGATCTCGTCGCACGCCTCCTCGCGGGCGCGGGCCAGGATGCGCCGGGCCATCCAGACGAGCGGGTGAAACCAGAGCGCCGCGCCCAGCGCGGCATCGATGAGCGCGAGAAGATTGTCGCGGCGGGCGATGTGCGCGCGCTCGTGCGTGAGGATGGCCTCGAGCTCGTCGCGTCCGAGGTCGAGAGACGAGGGGAGGACGATGCGCGGGCGGAGAATGCCGATCACCGCCGGGGCGGCCAGGTTCGGCGAGCGGAGGACGGTGACGCCGCGGAGCTCTCCTGACACAACGGCGCCATCGAGTGCCTCGGCGGCCGCGCGTTGCGCGCGGACGACGATGAGGACGAAGAGCGCGACGGCGATCGACAGCCAAACCGCTTCGAGCAGCATCGGCCAGATCGACGGAGCGCCGCTCGCGAGCACGCGCGGCGCGACGGCGGCGATCGGGCGGGGGACGGAGATCTCGATCGTGCCGCCCGGCGGATGGAACTTCCACGGCACGGCGAACTTCAGCAGGGCGAGGAAGACGACGGCGTAGCGCGTTCGTGCGGCCAGCCGCGGCAGATATGCGACGGCGATGGCGGCGGCGAGGATCAGCGTCGACTCGACCAGGTGCGCGGTCACTTCCGCACCTTCTTCCGGATGGCCTCGAGGTCCTCGACGGAGAGCTTGCCGCTGTCGACGAGGTGGGCGAGGAGCGGCTGCGAGCCGCCGACCAGATCGAGGAGCTCGTCGATGAGCTGCCGGTGCACGGCCTTGCGCGCGATGGCCGCCTCGAACATCAGGGCATTGCCGACCTTGCGCGTCCGCCGCACCGCCCCCTTCTGCTCGAGCCGCTGCAGGATGGTCTGGACGGTGGTGTACGCCGAGTCCTTCGACAGCGCCTCGTGCACCTCGCGCACCGAAAGCTCCCCGCCGCGCCAGAGAACGGCCATGACCTGGAGCTCGAACTTGGAGAGGTGCATGTGGTCAAGCAGACTACATGTGTAGTAGCTCGACTGTCAAGAAAGGCGGTGACAGGTGCCCGTCCAAACGACCACCTGTCGCCCGTGACCTACTTCCTCTTGCACGTATCCGATTCCACCTTCTTCCACGTTCCCTTCATCTCCAACTCGAAGACGTGGTCGATCTGGTTCTTCCCTTTCATCGTGAAGGTGTCGCGGCCGGTGGCGGTCATGCCCATGTGGTAGGGCCCTTCGAGCGTGAGCGTGTCGCCCTTCCACTCGCCCTGCTGCGTCTGATAGGCGCCGGTGCTGTCGACCCAGCCGCCGACGTATTTCTTCACCTCGGTGTCGTAGCCCCAGAGCGCCTCGCCGGTCATCGGCTTCGGGTTTTTGGCCGTCTTCATCTCTTTATACGCGGCCTTCAGCCACATCCCGTCATAGGCCCACGCCGTGTTGATCGTCATGGTGATCGGGTGCTCCGGACCCCACTCCCCGGCGTACGCGGTGCCTTTGCACGACCAAGAGCCGGCGAACGGATCGAGTTGCTTGAGCTCCGCCGGGCGCTGCGCCCACGCCGCGCCGGCGACCAGGAAAACGAGCAGACAAACCAGTCGTTTCATCATTCCTCTCCTTTGCCGCCAACTACGGCCGTAGCGGGCTAATGGATTGGGGTCAGGTCTTCAGTTTCCAGTTTCTTATTTTGAGCGGCTCGCAGCCGCTCAAAATAAGAAACTGGAAACTGAAGACCTGACCCCATATCGACGCGGGAGACCGCGCCGGCGACGATGGGGAAGACCGGCGACGACGCGCCGGCGACGCTGACGCGGTATTCGCCCGGCTCGAGCCCGAGGATGCCGAAGAAGCCGCTGCCGTCGGTCGTCGTGGTCCGCGCCGCGTGCGACGCGACCGACTCGATCGTCACCACCGCTCCGTCGCCCGCCTCGGTGTATCCCATCACGGAGCCGGTCTTCGGCGGCGTTTTGCGCGGCGCGGCGGCCGAGGAGGCGAAGACGCCGCGGCGGAGCGCGGCCAGGAAGTCGTCGCCCGGCGGCTTCGGGATCGAGCCGACGGCGAAGAAGATGACGCCGTCCGCCCCCGCCACGGTTGCGCGCCGCGCCTGCCGCAGCGCGCCGTCGGTCGAGTTCATGAACGCGCCGATGCCCGGCACCGCCATCCTCCCGCTCGCGCGCGCCGTGCGCATGAGGAACGTGAGCCAGGAGTCGAACTGCGCGCGCTGCGCCGGGAGGTGCTCGCGCTTGTACATCATCGGCGCGAGCGTGTCGACGATCCCCTCCTTCGCCCACGCCGCCCAGTCCTGAAAGACGTGCCAGTAGGCTTCGCTCGACTCGAAGCGCTTTCCCGGCCCGGCGCCGTAGCAGATCAGCGCCGCCGAGATATTGAGCGACGGCTTGATGGCCGTGGCGCTGAGGTAGAGGCGCCGCACGAACTGCGTGACCTGCTCGCGCCGCCACGCGCTCCAGAGCGGATCGTTCGTGCGCGGAATGCCGCTGCGGCCGTAGCGGGCGTTGAAGCGCGCCACGCTCGTCTCGTTGTAGCCGACGTTCGAGCCGCCGTCTTTGTCGACCGGCGCGTCGGGGTAGCGGATGCGGTCGAGATGGAGGCCGTCGATGTCGTAGGCGCGCACGAGGTGGAGGAGGACTTCGACGGTGTACGACGCCGCCTCGGGGTGCCCCAGGTCGAGGTACCACTCGTTGGCGAAGCGGTAGCCGTCGAAGGTGACGCCGCCGCGGTTGTGCGGCAGCGCGCGCGTCGCCCACTGCCGCGCGCCGCCGTACGGCTTGTTGGCCGCCGCGTCCCAGACGTGCTGGAGGAAAATGTGATTCGGATCGGAGGGGAGGCCGCCCGCCTCGGTCGGATCGCCGTTGTGGATCGAGCCGACGATGACGAAGGCGTGGATCTGGATGCGGCGCGCGTGCGCGGCGTCGATGAGGTAGCGCAGCGGATCGAAGGTCCAGCGGCCGTCCGCATCGGGCGCGCCGACGGCGCGCTCGGCGGAGAGCGGCTCGGCGGAGTCGATGTACCAGGAGTCGCCGCGGCGGCGGATTTGGACGAAGAGGGCGTTGGCGTTGGCGCGCCCGGCGGCGTCGAGGACGCGGTCGACGTCGTCCTTCGTGGCCAGCGGCGTGCGGAAGGCCTCGACCCAGAAGGCGCGGAAATCGTCCGCGCGCACGGACGCCGCGCAGAGGAAAATGAGGAGAAGGAGCCGCCGCACGAAGCAATGGTACGACCTCTGAAGACGCTCGAGCGCGTCCTCTCCAAAGCCGGCCTCGGGTCGCGCACGGAGGCGCGGGCGTGGATCGCCCGCGGGCGCGTGCAGGTGAACGGGCGCGTGGCGCGCGATCCCGACGCCTGGGTCGACCTCGAGCGCGACCGCGTCTCGTTCGACGGCAAGCCGCTTCGCGCCGGCACGCGCATCTATCTATTGATGTACAAGCCGAAGGGCTACCTCACGACGTACCGCGACCCGCAGGGGAGGCCGACGATCTACGATCTGCTGCCGGAAGGGACGCCGTACGTGTCGCCGGTGGGGCGGCTCGATCTCGATACGAGCGGGCTTCTCATCCTGACGAACGACACGCAGCTCGCCGAGCGGCTGACGAATCCCGACTACCACGTGCCGAAGACGTATCTGGTGAAGGCGTCGCGGCACCTCACCGACGACGATCTCGACGCCCTCCGCCGCGGCCTCGAGCTGCGCGACGGCCCCACCCGCCCGGCCGCCGTCACGCGCCTGCGCGAGAGCGGCGGCAAGACGGTATTCGAGATCACGATCACGGAAGGACGCAATCGCCAGGTGCGGCGGATGGTGGAGGCGCTCGAGGCGAAGGTGCTGAAGCTCGTGCGCGTGGCCATCGGGCCGCTGCGGATCGGCAAGATGCAGATCGGGTCGGTGCGGGAGCTGAGCGCGGAGGAGGTGCGGGGACTGCGATGAGGAAGGAGCGGTGGACGTTCGAGCAGACGGAGAACGGCCTGCGCTATACGCTACCGCCGCGGCGGCAGCGCGGATCGTTGCTCGCTGCTCCGTTCTTTCTCGTCCTTCTGGCCGCCAGCCTTTGGCTGAAGATTGCCGATCCGAAGCATTCGTTTCCCGTCGTGTATTTGCTGTTGTGCGTGTGTTTCGGTCTCCCCGTGCTGTATTCGTGGCTCTCGCAAATCGCCGGCAAGGAGTTGGTGACGCTCACGCCGCGGACGCTGAAAATCGAGCGCAGGGTCTTTGGGTTGGAGCTGATTTGCGAATACGACGTCGCCCGCATCGCAAACGTCCGCGTCACGCCGCCGTTCACGGACTGGAGAAAATGGGGCGGCTTCGATGGCGGCGTCGTCGCCTTCGAATATGGGGAGGAGACGGTGCGCTTCGCCAGCGGGCTCCACGAAGCGGAGGCGGCCACGATCGCCGGCGAGATCAAGCGCCGCTATGGATTCGGAGAGAGCTCGTCGACGACTGGCCAGGCCGCGCCGTCCCACGGCTCGCCCATGAGCAGCCCGAGGGAGGCGAGGTAGACGGCGATGTCGCGTGCGTCGAAGCGCGTGCCGAGCTCGCCCACGGCCTCGCGCACCTGCGCCTCCGACGGCGGCGTGTAGTCGTCGGTCTCGATCGAGCCGTTGACGTGCGGGATGCCCCAGGCGTCGAGGAACGCGCCGAGCATCGCGTTCTGCTCGTGCGTGTGGTAGTGCATCAGCGCCGCCTCGAGGGTCTGCTCGAACTCCGGCAGCGACGCGCGCGAGGCCAGGAGCTCCGCTTTCTTGTCCACCGGCATCTTGCGGATGGTCTCGTCGCGGAAGTGCAGCGACTTGGCGAGCTGCACGGTCGCCATCGCCTTCGACGGCGCGTCGGCGTGCTTCCAGAAGGCCGCGGCGATGCGCCGCCGGCGGTCGGAATCGGCGAGGTCTTTGAGGATTCTTCGGGCAGTCCAGGAGCTCATGGTGTGTATCGCCGCGTCGGCACTCCCTCCGCTTTCGAGATGCTCAGCTCCGCCATCATCCGGATGAGCTGCCGCCCCGCGTCATCCGCATTGACGAATGTATCGCACAGCATCTCCACATGCTCCCTCGATTCCTCGGCGGAGACGGTGAAGCCGTTCGGCGGCTGATCGGCGCGGCTCGTTTCCGTGCGGCGCCACGCCCCGCCGACGAGCTCGCAGCGGACGTACTCGGTTCCCTTCCCGGTCTGGAAGTACTGCGCCGCCGCGGCGGGGACGCCGCGCGCGTTCGCCTTCTGCTCGTCGAGCGCGCGCGCCACGATGGCGGCGATCATCCCCCGCAGCGCCGAGTCGGAGTCGCCGACGGCGCCGGTGATGGCCAGCCCGGCGTGGTAGATGCTCTTCTCGTTCGCGCTCTTGGCGAGCTTGTGCAGGGCGTTGCGGCGCACTTCGCATTCGAGCTCGATGAGGCGTCCCTCCCACTCGAACTCGATGCTGCAGGGCGAGCCCGCCGGCGGCGCGCTGCCCTGATGGGCGATGCGTAGGCCGATGAGCGAGGCGTCGAGGACGTAGACGCGCGCGCCGCCGAGCCGCCCCGGCAGCGGCCGCGTCATGACGACGCGTTGGTACTTCCGACGTTCGGTGGGGATGGGCACGCTCGCCCGGTATTTTACGAGACGCTCCCGGTCAGCGCGACAACATGGTCCAGATGCCGATGGCCACGAAGCCGATGCCGGCGACGAGCTTGAGGGTCTGCGGCTTGACGAAGCGCTCGAGCTGCGCGCCGACGAGAACGCCGATGCCGGCGGCGAGGACGAGCGCGCATGCGGAGCCGGCGAAGACGATCCATTTGTTGGTCTCACGCTCGGCGGAGAAGAGGAGGGTGGCGAGCTGGGTCTTGTCGCCGATCTCGGCGAGGAAGACGGTGACGAAGACGGCGGAGAAGGTCTTCCACATCGGCGCCGAGTGTACGCAATTTCCCCGCCCTCCCACCCGGTGCGGGAGCGTCCGTATGGTGTCGGCTCCCTACCCCGCGTCGTGGGGCCGGCGTCCCGCCGGCCGGACCGGCGGCGTCCCGCCGCCGCTCAGCCTGTCGAACTGCTCGGCGATCGAGCCGAACGCCTCCGGCGCGAAGGCCGATTCGCTGAACGCGGCCAGCGCTTCCTCCGCGGCGGCTTGCATGGCCGCGGGCTCGGTGCGGTGGTGGCCGACCGGAATCGAGCGGCGAAGGCGCGGGTCGCGCAACCCCGCCGCGGCGGCGAGCGCGCCGATGAAATCGACCCAGGTGATCTGCTGGATGCCGAAGGTGAGGTGCACCGTGAACGTGTCCATCGCCTCCACGTCGTGGATGTAGCCGCGGGGGAGATAGAGAAAATCGCCCGGCGAAAGAACGATCTCCTCCATCTCCACGCCGCCGGTGACCGCAGGCGCCGGGACGCGGTAGCGGCGCATCTCTTCGCGGGTCTCGAACGGCAGGAGCGGCACGTTCTCGAGCGGCAGCGCCGGCCCCCGTCCGATTCTCCAATGCTTCGAGCCGGCGATCTGCACGACCGCCGTGTCGTGCCCGTCGAAGTGCGCGCCGATGCCGGCGCCGCCCGCGGGCGCGCAATAGACCGACAGGCTGGTGATGAATCCGATCTCGCCCTCGAGCTGCCGGAGGTACGAGTGCATCGGCGGCCAGTAGCGATGCATGTGGTTCAGGCGCACCGTCGAGCCGGAGTCGAAGGCGGCGTAAACCGCGGCGACGGTGGGCACCTCCGCCACCGGGCGCGGCTCTTCGGCGTGGGCGACGATCTCGATGAACGGCACCGCGTGCGGCGGCTGGTCGCGCATCGCCTCCACGGCCGCCGCGAATACCTGCGGCAGGTCGGAGGCCGACAACAGCGTCGCGAAATGCTCCGGATCGTCGCGTTTCACATAGAGGCGGCGGCGCTCCCAGTAATTGCGGAAGAACTCGTCTTCACCGATGGGCGACAGAAGCAGATCGAGCGCTGTCTGCATGCGACGGATTATAGCTGCCGGAAAACTATACTTCTTGACATCGTTTACTGGTGGGACTACAGTTATCGGCTCTCAGCAGCGACACACAATAATTGAAGAATGCGGCGAGCGCGCGGTCGCGCTGCGGACGGCCCGTTCCCCGTTCGTTCGAGGGAGAGGCGATGGAAAAATCGGGAGAGTTTCATCGGTTTCGCAACAACACCTCCGCGATCGAGTATGGGAACCGCGCCTGGAGCACGGCGCACGCGAGCGGCCTGATCGACATCCGCTGCGACTACGAGACGCCCAACATCCTCCGCCGTTCCGACGGCCACCGCTTCATCAATCTCTGCTCCTGTTCCTACCTCGGCCTGGCCAGCCATCCGGACATCATCGAAGGGGCGATCGGCGCGTTGCGCAGTCAGGGTGCCATGGACCTGCCGATCTCGCGCATCCGCCTGCGCCTCAACCTGCTCGAGGAGTTCGAGGAGGGGCTGTCGGACCTCACCGGCGCGCGCACGATCTGCGCCGTGACCAGCAGCGCCGCCGCCGCCGGCGTGCTGCCGCTGATCGCCTCAGGACACTTCAGCCGCGACGGCAAGCCGCCGGTCATGGTCTTCGACAAGTTCGCGCATTTCTGCATGGACTACATCAAGCCGATCTGCGGCGACGAGACCACGGTGCTGACGTGCCCGCACAATGACATGAACGCGCTCGAGGACCTCTGCAAGACCCACGATCGCGTGGCCTACGTCTGCGACGGCGTCTACTCGATGGGCGGCGCGGCCCCGCTGGAGGACCTCTTCCGCCTGCAGGACAAATACGGCCTCTTCCTCTTCATCGACGACTCGCATTCCCTCTCGGTCTGCGGCCGGAAAGGGGAGGGACACGCCCGTTCGCTGATGTCCGAGGTCAACGAGCTGACGATCATCGTGGCCTCGCTGGGGAAAGGCTTCGGCGGCAGCGGCGGGCTGATCATGCTCGGACCGAAGGACCGCGAGCCGATCCTGACGCGCTTCGGCGGCCCGCTGGCGTGGTCGCAGGGTCTCAACATCCCGGGAATCGGCGCCGGGATGGCGTCGATCAAGCTGCACAACTCGCCCGAGCTCGGCCGGCTGCAGAAGAAGCTGCAGAGCAACATGGATCTCTTCGACGAGCTCGTGCCGACCGAGCAGCGCGGCAACGGTTTCCCGCTCAAAGTCATCCACATCGGCGACGAGGAAAAAGCGGTGGCCGCGTCCGCCGTCGTCCTGGAGCGGGGGTTCTACACGTCGGCGGTGTTTTTCCCGATCGTCAGGAAAGGGCACGCCGGCCTGCGGGTCATGATCCGCGCCGATCTGTCCCACGACGACATCCGCTCGTTCGCCGCCGCCCTCCACCACGCTCTCGGCACGCAGGCGGCGGCCACGCCACGCGAAATGGTCTCCGCGTAAATCAGGAAACCGTCATGCGCGCGGTCATTGCGGCAGGAGCAGGCGGACCGGAGGTGCTGGGGATCGGCGACGTGCCGGCGCCCGAGCCGGGCCCCGATCAGGTGCTCGTCCGCGTCCGCGCCGCGGCGCTCAATCAGGCGGATCTGCTGCAGCGCAGCGGCGAGTTCCCTGCGCCGCCCGGCGAATCCGAGATCCTCGGCGTCGAGATCGCCGGCGACGTCGCCGCCTGCGGCGCGAACGTCCGGCTGCCGGTAGGAAGCCCCGTCTTCGGCCTCGTCGGCGGCGGGGCGTACGCCGATTACTGCCTGCTCGACGGCGAGATGGCCATTCCGATCCCGTCCGGCTTCTCGTACGCCGAGATGGCCGCGGTGCCGGAGGTGTTCTTCACCGCCGACACCGTGCTGTTCGAGCTCGGAAAACTCGCCGCGGGCCAGACCGTGCTCGTGCACGGCGGCGGGAGCGGCATTGGCACGGCCTGCATCCAGCTGGCGAAGAGCGCCGGCGGGCGCGTCGCCTGCACGGTCGGATCGGAGGAGAAGGCCGCGCGCTGTCTGGCGTTGGGCGCCGACCTGGCCATCGACTACAAGGCGCGCGACTTCGTGCACGACGCATTGGAGTGGACGGGCGGCGCGGGCGTCGATCTCGTCGTCGACATCGTCGGCACGGCCTACTTCGAGCGCAACCTGGCGGTGCTGGCGGACGGCGGCTGCATGGTGCACGTCGGCGTGATGAGCGGCACGCGCTGCGAGCTCGATCTCGACGCGCTACTGCTCAAGCGGCTGCAGCTCAAGGGCACGATCATGCGGTCGCGCCCGATCGAGGCGAAGCGGGCCATCGCGCGGCGGTTCCGCGAACGCTGGCTGCCGCTGCTGGCCTCGCGCGAAGTCGGGCCGGTGGTCGACTCCGTCATTCCGATGTCCGAGGCGGCGCGGGCGCATGCGCGGATGGAGCGCAGCGAGCATTTCGGGAAGATCGTCCTTGATGTGCATCGGGCGGAAGAGCGGCGGCATGACCGGCGCACTCCACCGTTTCAGGAGCTCAATCAGGAGCTGATCGACTCTGTTGCCGTCAGCCCGTCCCTGCTGGCCGAACATGACGCCCGGATGCTGGCCGAGGGGGGGCATCGCTATCACCTGCTGCCGCTGCACTTCGTCTTTCCGGAGCGCGATTGCGCGCAGCTCGGTGAGGCGGCGGCGGCGCTGGTCGGGATTCAGACGAAAGTCCTCCACCACCTCCACGACACAATCGGCCGCGACGGCATCCTGCGCACGTTCCGCGTGCCGCCGGCGATGCAGCGCTTCGTCAATTGGGAGGAGCTGCTCGAGCCGGAGACGCTCGTCAGCCGCTTCGACATCCTGCAGGCCGAGGATGGCAGCTATCGGTTCTGCGAATTCAACATCGACTCGTGCGTCGGCGCGGCGGAAATCGCAGAATACGGCGCCGACTACTTCGCCGAGCTCGGCGTCGACGTGAGCGGCCTCCTCGGCGTCGTTCCGCCCCTCGCGGACCTCGGCGCGCTGCTGGCCCGCACCGCTGCGCGGCACGGCATCACCCGCATCGTCATCTTCGACTGGAGCACCGGCGGCGGCTCGGGCGGGAAGGGCTACATGTCCTTCGAGCGCATGCGCGGCCACATCGCGCGGGCCGTCCATCCGATCCCCGTCTTCATCGCCGACGAGAAAACGTGCCAGGCCGAGTGGCTGCGGCCCGAAGAGGCGCGGCGCACGCTCTTCTTCCGCGGGTTCCTGATGGACGAGATGGACGACGGCGGCGCCTTCCTCGACCGCCTCATGGCCCTCGGCGCGACCGTCATCAACACGTACGAGTCGGAGATCCGCATGGACAAGGGGTGGTTCACCCTGCTCCACGACGAGGCCACGCGCCGGCTGCTCACGCCGCGCGAGCGCGAGCTCATCGACGCGTACCTCCCGTACACGTGCGACGTCGGCCGCGCCAACATCGCCGCGCTCGTCGAGGACAAGGCCCGCTACGTCTTCAAGGCCAAGCATTCGTTCGGCGGCAAGGGCATCTGCTTCGGCGCGGAGACGCCGGCGGAGGAGCTGCGCGCGCTCCTCGGCGAACATCCGGAGGCCTGGACGGCGCAGGAGGCCGTGCCGATCGCGCCCGCCGCCTTCCCGTCCGACGCCGGGCTCCGCACCGAACCGCAGAAGGTCGTCTTCGGCATGTTCGTCTACGGCGCGCGCGTCAACGGCATGCTGCTGCGGGCCAGCACGCGCTCGCCGATCGTCAACGTGACGGTGGGAAGCGCCCGCGTGGCCTGGGCTTTCCTTGCGAGCGAGACGGCGAAGAGCGAAATGGCCGCCGGTCTGCGGGAGGCGCGCTGTGTTGGAATCTAAGAGCGCCTACGTGAAGCTCGGCGAGCAG
This sequence comes from Thermoanaerobaculia bacterium, assembly GCA_036522835.1. Classification (GTDB taxonomy): domain Bacteria; phylum Acidobacteriota; class Thermoanaerobaculia; order Gp7-AA8; family Gp7-AA8; genus DATDFB01. Next base: position 14,333 of record DATDFB010000131.1, read on the forward strand.
CGGTATCGCGAGTCGTGGGGGCTCCTATACGAGGACTTCGTCGTCGGCGACGTCGTCGAGCACCGTCCGGGGCGGACCGTCACCGAAGCCGACAACATCTGGCAGTCGCTGCTGAGCATGAACCTGTCGCCGCTGCACATCGACAGCGCGTACTGCGCGACGACGGAGTGGGGCCGCCCGCTGATCTCCAGCCTGGTGACGTTCTCCATCGTCAACGGCATGACCGTGAGTACGCTGAGCGCCCGCGCCATCGCCAACCTCGGCTGGGACAAGGTCCGTCTCCCCGCCCCCTGCTTCGCCGGCGACACGATTTATGCCGAGAGCACCGTCCTGTCCAAGCGGCTTTCGAAATCGCGGAAGGGCCAGGGCGTCGTGACGTGCGAGACCCGCGGTCTCAAGGCGGACGGCACGCTGATCCTCACCTGCGAGAGAACGTTCCTCGTTCCCACGCGCGAGCACGAGACCCAACCGGAGACACATCATGGAACCTGAGCCCCTGGCCACCCCGATCCTGAGCATCCGTACCAAGCCGTCCGCCGTCGCGGCCAGCTATCTCTACACGCCCGCGCCGCGGATCGACTCGCTGATCGCCAAGCGGCACGACATCGCCGCCGACGGCGTGATCGTCGACCTCGAAGACTCCGTCCACGTCAATGCCAAGGCCGCGGCGCGGGAGAAAGTGGCGCGCTTCGACTTCTCCCCGTTGACGAATCTCGGCCTCCGCCTGGCGATCCGCATCAATACGATGTGCTCGTTCGACGGCCTCCGCGACCTGGAGATGCTGCGCGAGCGCTACGAGCGCGGCGATTGCGCGCTCGGAGCCGTGTTGCTGCCGAAGATCAATCACGCCAGCGAGGTCCGCGTTTACCGGTCGCTGTTCGACAGCGTGAAGCAGCGTCCCAGGCTGATCTCCTTCATCGAGACGCTGGAGGCGGTGGAGAACGCCGACGCCATCGCTGCCGTCAGCGATGCCATCTGCTTCGGCCAGGCCGACCTCGGCGCGCAGATGTATAGCCCCCATCCGGCTTTTCTCGATTACGCGAGGACGCGCATGTGCGCGGCCGCGGCCCGCTATCAGATCCAGTGCATCGACACGAGCTCGTTCGAGATCCACGACATGGTCAAGTTCGAGCGGGACTGCGCGGCGGCCAAGGAGTGCGGCTTCACCGCGAAGGTGGCCATCCACCCGATTCAGGTCGAGCCGATCAACCGCGTGTTCGGCGTCTCCAGCGAAGTCCTGGCCGGCTATCAGAGGCTCATCGATGCCTATGTCAACGCCGACGTCGGCTTCGCATTGAAGGACGGACAGGTCGTCGCGCCGCCATTCGTGGCCAAGGCCCGGATGATGCTCGCGGCGTACGAGAAGTGGGCCCGTGAATGAACGACAACCTTAAGGAGGACATCGTGGCGAAAAAGACCGCGGACAAGAAGGCAAAGGGCAAACCGGCAGCGACGAAGAGCAAGTACGAAGCTCGAGCCAAGGAAACCACCGAGCGCCCGGGCGGGGTGCGCGCGGCCGGCCGCGGCTACGAATGACGGCGGGCGGACGGTTCCTCCAGGACCGGCAACTGGTCCTGGAGCTCGACCGCCTGCTCCGGCGGCATGTGAGCGAGGTGCGCGACTACACCTGGGCCTTTCACCGGCGCTGGGCGAAGAAGGGTGTGACCACGATGCGCGGTCCGGGGTGGGCGGTACGTCCGTTCCTGCTGCCCGTCGCGCGCATGCATTTCATCGCCTCGGCGTTTCACGGCGCGCTGAGCGCGCTGCGCGGGGCCATCCTCGCCGCGGCAGCGGCGGGCAGGGGAGCGGTCACGCGGCTGCTCCCCGTCCATCCGCAGTTCGAGGATTGTTTCGATGTCGCCGGCGGCGCGTCCAGTCCTGCCTTCCTCTCGCATTTCCGGCCCGACGGGTTCCTCTTCGAAGACCGTTTCGTGCTCTCCGAGATCAATTACGGCAACGGCATCATCATCAGTTGCGGCTACACCGAGGCGGTCGCCGATTACTGGCGCCACCACCCGCTCATCAAGCGCCTCGGCTGGGACGTGGAGCGGATGCACTGCCGTCCCCTTCCCTGGTACATCAACGTGGCCCGGCGGTTTGCGCGCCCGGTGGCATCCCCCTCGGTGGCGCTGCTCGCGCAGTCCGAGGAGTGGAAGACCATGCTCGGGTATCCGAAGCGGACCAGGGACCAGATCCGCTTCGTCTGCCGGCAGTTCGAGAAGGCCGGCATGCGTCCGCGGACCGTGACCGAGAAGGACGTGAGCGTCGACCGGCGGGGCAATCTTTGCTTCGACGACGACGGCCGGCGCGTCGATCTCTTGATGTTCATCACGGTCGGGTCGACGTTCCTCGACCGCCCCGAGCTCCTGCGGAAACGCGGCGCGCTGCACCATCTGACGCGTCCGCGTATCGGCGATACGTGGGTGCTGAAGCCGCTGTCCGGGCTCATGGTCGACAAGGGCGCGCTGCCGCTGCTCGGCCGCATCGACGGCGCGCGCCGGATGGAGGACGGCTTCCGCTTCGAGATCCCGCACACGGAGTATCCGATCGAGGCAGGTGCACCGCGCTATTTGCGCGGCCGCGCGCACTGGGTCATCAAGCGCTCGTTCGACGGGAAGGACACCAGCGTGGGCGCGGTGTCGACGCCGGCCGCGTGGCGCAGCGCCGTCGACGCGGCCGTGAACGGCTACAACTACGTCGCGCAGCGCTACGTGTCGATGCCGCGCGCGGACGTGCCGGTTTTCATCGACGAGCAGCAGCTCGAGTGGGTGCCGAGCCGCGTCGAGCTGTCGCCGTTCATTTACGACGGCGCGTTCGGCGGGGCCGGCGTGCGCTATGCGCCCGATGCCGAGGGAGTGGTGATGACCGACTTCCCGGAGGGGTACGGATACTCGATCGCCCTCGCCGTATGACCGACGAACGTCCAGCCCTCGGATCCGGATGGACGCTGTGGCGCCACGCCCTCGTCCGCGGCGCCGGCTTTCCGTTCGCGCTGATCGACGACGCCTTCCGCTCCGGCGATCCCGCGGCCTGGTGGCGCGTCGCCGCCGATCCCCGTTTTCGCGAGGCCGTGACGTGGCAGAACCGCCCGGCGGTGGAGACGGCGCTCGACGCGCTGCTGCGCCGGGCGCCGGGAACGGACAACGCCAAGACGCGCCAGCAGCAGCGCCTGGTCGCGAAATACCTGCAGCGCTATTGCGCGAAGAACGACACGATCGGCTTCTTCGGCCCCGTCGGCTGGGTCACCCTCGGCGGCGACGCGCATTTCGCCCCCGGCCCGACGCTGCTGTCCGCGCGCGCAACGTTCTTCGAGCCGTGGTGCGTGCTCGCCCTAGCCCGCGCCGTCGACGATCAAACGAGACTCCAAGCCCCCGTGACGATCCCCGGCCACCTGCGCCTGTCCGGCTCGAAGCTGATCGCCCCCGAGGCCGTGCTGCCGCTCGCCCCCGACGAGGTGCGCCTCCTCCGCGCCGCCGACGGCCGCCCCGCCGCCGAGCTGCTGAAACGCTGTAGCGCCGGCGTCCCGCCGCCGCGCTGGCGAAACGTACTGGAGCGCCTGTCCGCAAGAGGCATCGTCCGCTGGCAGTTCCCGGTCTCCGTCTCCCTGGAGCCCGACCGCCAACGTCCCACGGATCTCCGCGGAATCCGCGATGAAGTCGCCCAAGCCGCCGGCAACCCCATCGCCCTCGGCCGCGCCCTCGAGTCCCTGGAGCGCGAATTCGAATCGCGCACCAATCTCGCCCCGCGCCGCAACGGAATCTGGGCGCGCAGCCTCGTCTTCGAGGAATGCCGCCGCGCGATCTCCATGGACCTCGGCACCGCCGCGATCGAGCGCATCGCCCCGGCCTTGCAGGTCATGCTCCGCATCGCGCGCTGGTACACCTTCGCGATCGGCACCAGAGTGGCGCGCGCTCTCCTCGACGAACACCGCAAGCGCGTCCCGCTGCCCGCGTTCTGGCGCCGCACCGTCCCCATTTTCGAGGCGGAAATCGCTCCCGCCATCGACGCCGTCTCCGTGCAATTCCGCCGCAAATGGCGGAGCTTGTGGGGCGATCGACAGCACCTCGACGTCGACGCCGCCGCCGCCTTCGTCGCGCGGCACTTCCGCGCCCCGTGCCCCGGCTGGCCCGGAGCGCGGCACCACGCGCCCGACCTCATGTGGAGCGCGCGCTCGCCGGAGGAACTGCTCGCCGGGAACGGCACGCCGCTCCTCTCCGAGCTGCATCCCGGAGTCACACCGCTCACGACGCTGTCGGTGCTGTCGCACTGTCCGGTGCGCGGCGAGCTGGAGGCGGAATGGGATTCCGATTTTCCGGAGCCGCTGGTCAGCCCGATCCCGTGGGAGGAATTCGCCCGCTCGTCGCAGGACGCGCGGCTGGCCAAGCAGCACTGGCACTTCGACATCGGCGACGACTTCGCCTCCGAGCGGCCGCCGGAGCAGGTCCTCCGCGCCGGCGACTTCGACGTCGTCGCCGTCGACGGCCGGCTGCTGGCCGTGCAGCGCAACGGCGCGCTCCGCTTCGACCTCCTGCGCGTCTTCGAGCGGCGCATCAAGCTGCGCGCGGCAGCCGCGTTCTCGCTGAGCGACGATGCCGATCGAACGCCGCGCCGCACCCTCGGCCCGCTCGTCGTGCAGCGCGCGCAATGGCGCGTGGAGAGCCTGCCGTTCCGCAACCGGGAAGGCGCTGCGGCGTGGCGCGAGGCGCTGGGGATTCCCGAACGCGTCTTCGCCCGCGTGCCCGGAGAAATGAAGCCGATCTACGTCGACCTGACGTCGACGATGTCCGTGGAGATGCTCGTCCGCTTCGCGGCCGGCGCGAGCAAGGTGTCGATCTCCGAGATGTTCCCCGCCCCCGACGGCCTGTGGCTGCGCGACGCGGAGGGGAACGCGTATACGTCCGAGCTCCGCTGCATCGCCGTCGATCCGCGGCCGTTCGACGAGCGGAAAGTCTGGGGCGCCGCGCGGTCGGTTTGAGCCATGCCGCTATCGGGACATGCTTCCACCGAAGGAACCGAGCGATTCGCCGAGCGAATGGGCGGCGGACGGCCTGGCTTCTATCGGCTCGAACAGGGCCTGCACATCTCGAGCATCGGCATCGGCACGTGCCGCGGAAAGCCGGGGCCGGCGACTGATGCCGCGTACCTGTCCGCCCTCGGCACCGCCTTCCGCGGCGGCATCAACCTCGTCGACACGGCCATCATTTACCGCGATCAGCAATCCGAAAGACTGGTCGGCGCGGCGATCGGAGAGCTCATCGAGCAGGGTAACGGCCAGCGGGACGAGCTCGTGGTCTGCACGAAGGGTGGCTACCTCTCCTCCGAGCATGGAGGCGACGACGTCGACGGCATCCACTCCATCGCCCCAGCCTTCCTCGCCGATCAGCTCCGCCGCAGCCTCGGAAATCTGGGCTTGACGACGATCGACGTCTACTACATTCACAATCCCGAACTTCAGCTCCGGACGGTCAGCGTCCCGAAGTTTCTCACCCGGATGCGAAGAGCCTTCGAATGCCTGGAATCCGCCGCCTCCCGCGGCGCGATCCGCTACTACGGCACCGCCACCTGGCCCGGTTACATCGACGGGATGCTTTCCCTGCCGGCGCTTGCCGCCATCGCCCGCGAGGTCGCGGGCGAAGCGCATCGCTTCCGCTTCATCCAGCTCCCCTTCAGCCTCGGAATGCAGGAGGCCTTGGCCGCCGATGTCTTGAACGCCGCGAGGGAGCTCGGCATCACCGTGATCGCCAACGCGCCGTTGTGGCAAGGGCGCCTCACCAGCGATCACCCGGCGGATGCGCAGCGCGCCCTCCAGTTCGCGAGGTCCGCGCCGGGCATCGCGGCCGCCCTCGTCGGGATGAGCTCCAGCCGGCACGTCGAGGAGAATCTGGCCGTCGCCGCGCAGCCTCCGCTCACGCGACGCGAGTTCGAGCGGCTGCGCTCGGCAAGCGTAGGAGCATCTCCATGAGACTGCAGCCGGTTCCGACGACACCGCCGCCGTCGCGGCTGGACTTCACGCGCTACATCCGCCAGCCCGCCCACCCGCTCCTCGTGAAGGGAGCGACGGACGAGTGGCCGGCGATGCGGACCTGGTCACTCGAGTTCTTCGCGAACGAGTTCGCCGATTTCCCCGTCACCGCGTACGCGCCGCAGTTCTCCGCGTTCGCGGTCTGCGGCGTGCAGACCACCGTCGCCTCCTACGTCGCCTATCTGCGCAATCCCGCCGACGCGAGGATCGACGGCACGTGGCTCGCCGGCGATCCCGATCTCCTGAAGCTCAGCGCGCTCACTCTTTACGCGGGCAATTTCAATCCGGCGGATCGGAAGTTCGGCAACCGCGAGCTGTTCTTCCGCGACGTGCCGGAGTTTCCGCCGTTCATCGACTCCTGGATGGACCGCCTGGATCCCGCGTTTCGCGAGGCGTGCGAGGGCCGGCAGTCGCATACCTACGTCTATCTTTCCGCGGCCGGCGGCGTGACGCCGCTCCATCAGGATTTCTGGGCCACGCACGCGTTCCTCGCGCAGATCGCGGGCCGCAAAGAAGCGATCCTTTTCCCGCCGGACCTCAAGGAGGAGCTCTACCGCGACCACACGGGCGACGTGCGCCGGATGATGGCCGATCCGAGCTACGACGCCGTCGAGGGCTGGCGCACCGAGCTCACCCCCGGCGACATCCTGATCATCCCCTCGCAATGGCTTCACTACGTGGAGACGATCGAGACGTCCCTCACGTACAGCGCCGCCTGGATCGACGGCAGCAACTGGGACGCGTACGTGCGCCAGGCGACGGAGGCGCTGGGCCGGGAGGCGGGGGAGTCGCGATGACGCCGCCGCTGCCCGACTCGCGCTCAGCGCCGGGAAGTCGGACGATCTTGGCGGCGAACGCGTGATTGCACGAGCGTGACGACACCGATCACGCGCCATTCGGACAGGTGCGGGAGCTTCACCGGCGCAAACTCGCTCACGTTGTGCTTGTCCAGATAATACCTCGCGGCCTCGGCGCGCCAATAGCCGAGGATCCCGCCTTCGTTCTCGATGTTCACCGCGACGGGATCGCCTTGCCTCGGCACCCTCTGGGCGGTGTCGATCACGACGGTGTCGCCCTCGCGGATGCGATCCGCCATCGAAGCGGTCTCCGGCTCCGCGTCCGCGAGAAAGCGTATTTGGAAGAATGCAACCATCCAGCGAAAGGTGCGAATGTCGCTCGCGGTGATCTCAAATCCACGTTCACCGAGCCACGCGCCGACCGTGGCTCCGAGCCTCTCCGCGATGTCCTGTACGGTGAAGACGCCGGGGTTCGCGGTCAGGGGCCGCGTTCGCGGGGCCCGTCGCTTTCTCGTTCTCGCGCGCTCGGGATCGTTCGAGATGATCCGCGACACCGTGTCGTCGATCGGGAAAGGCTCGTTCGGCGAGCGACGGTTGTACGCCTCGATGTCTGCGTGAATCTTTTGCGAGCGCGAGGATGCGCTCCCGATGCTCGCGGCGGCGCCCGTTGCTCGCCATGCTTCGACGCTACAGCCACGTTCGGCGATCGCGATGACGTCGTATTGGCAGCTCGAGCAGCAGCGCAAGTCGATTGATCATCGCCTGCAGCTCGCCCGTCTGCAGCTCGGATTGATTTCGATCGGATTATCATTCAAACCGGGTGAACCATGGCGCATCCGGGCAAGACCTTTCGGGTCTTCGTCAGTTCGACCTTTCAGGATCTGAAAGACGAACGCGATGCGCTCCAGCGGTATGTTTTTCCTCGACTGCTCGATCTTTGTCTGCGGCACGGCTGCCGGTTTCAGGCAATCGATCTGCGCTGGGGGATCGCCGATGAAGCAAGCCGCGACCAGCGTACGGTTGCGATCTGCCTCGAAGAGATCAAGCGCTGCCAGAGGGTGACGCCGCGCGCCAATTTCATCGCCCTCCTCGGAGACCGCTACGGCTGGAGGCCGTTGCCGGCAGAGATTCCCGCCGATGAATTCGAACGGATCCTGCAATACCTCACCGTCAATGACAGGGCGTTGCTCGACTGGTATCGGCGCGATGACAATGCCCTCCCCGCCGTTTACTGCCTGCAGCCGAGAACGGGGGAGTACCTCGACTATGGCCATTGGGAACCGGTCGAACGCCGGCTGCATTCGGTCCTGTCACGAGCCGCCGCGAGCGCAGACCTGCCTGCATCCCAACAATTGAAATACAGTGCCTCGGCCACCGAGCAGGAGATCGTGCGCGGTGTATTCAGTGCCGCCGATCCCGGCCGGCAGGCTTTCTGTTTCTTCAGATCGCTCACAAATCCCTCGAGCGGAAAGAACTACATCGACGTCGACGACCGCGAAGGCTCCGCGCTGCTGGAGCGACTGAAGCAGCGTTTACGAGAGGCCTTGCCCGGCAATGTTCACGAATACCAGGCAGTCTGGCAGGACGGCGGCATCAGTCTCGATCACCTCGGCCATCTCCCGGCGGAACTGGACGATTGTCTGCGGCTCCTCGAGGACGACGACACGCCGCCAACTCTGTGCGTCGATGTCTGGCGAGAACTGGCGCGGGCAATTCTCGATGAAATCGAGCACACCGAGACCAGGGATCCGCTGACCAGAGAGATCGACGAGCACCTTGGCTTCGGCCGGGAACGCATCGAATTCTTCACCGGTCGAATGTCTCATCTGGATGCGATCGACGATTACGTCCGCGGAACGAACGATCGCACGCTGGTGCTCTGGGGCGAGTCCGGCTCGGGGAAATCGGCGCTGATAGCGCGGGCGGCCGAGCAGGTGGCAAAGAATCATCCCGGCGCCAACGTGATCGTGCGCTTCATCGGCGCCACTCCGGCCTCGACGGATGGGCGGAATCTGCTCGACGGTTCGTGTCGCGAGATCGGCCGGCTTTATCCGTCCGGCGAGGCCGATGTCCCGACGGATTACGGCGATCTGATTCAGGAATTTTCGAAGCGCCTCGCGGCTGCGACGAGCGACAGTCCTTTAGTCGTGTTCATCGACGGACTGGACCAACTGTCGGATTCCTATCATGCCCGCAATCTGACCTGGCTGCCCGCGACGCTGCCCGAGCACGCGCGACTGATCGTCTCCACTGTCGCCGGCGAGTGTCTGTCGATCTTGAGAGCCAAGATCCCGCCCGGCAACATGATCCAACTGGAATCGATGCCGGCCGAGGAGGGGCGAGAGCTCTTGAGCCGATGGCTGGAGCACGAAGGCCGGACGTTGCAGCCGCATCAGCACAGCGAAATCGCCGAGGCATTTGACGCGTGTCCATTACCGCTCTATCTCAAACTCGTCTTCGAGGAAGCGAAGCATTGGAGATCCTATGCGACGGACGTCGAGCTCGGCGCCGACATTCCTGGCATGATCGAGCGCCTCTTCGAGCGTCTGTCTGCCGAGAAAAATCATGGCAAGACGCTCGTCTCCCGAAGCCTCGGATACATGGCCGCCGCGAAACACGGGCTCTCGGAAGACGAGCTTCTGGACGTCCTTGCCGAGGATGAGGAAGTCTTTGCGGATCTGATTCGGCGGTCCCGCCATCGGCCGCCGGCAAAACGGCTGCCGGCGGTGATCTGGTCGCGCCTGTATTTCGATCTCGAGCCGTATCTGATCGAGCGCCACGCCGATGGTGTGCCGCTGCTGTCGCTCTATCACCAGGAAATGCGCGACGGCGCGGCCAATCTGGACGGCAATGAAAAACGCGCGCGACACCGGAGTCTGGCGCAGCATTTCCACGACCAGCCGTTACGGCTCGAAACTGCCGGTACGCCGAACCTGCGCAAGTTGTCGGAATTGCCCTTTCAGCAAACGAACGCCGAGCTATGGGACGACCTCCACGGCACGCTGACGGACTTCGAGTTCCTGGAAACGAAAGCCACGTATGGCGCTCCTTTGGCCACACGCGACGACAGTAAGCCTCAATACAAAGGCATCTATGCAGTCCAGGAGGATTTCCAACTAGCATTGAGACATCTTCCTGAAGAGCGTGACCCTCACCGGCGGAAGAGGCTCGAGCTTCTCGGCAACGCCCTCCGCGCGCAGTCGCACAACATTCTCCAGGATGCCCATCTCCTTTATCAGCAGGTGCGATACCAGCTCGCGCTTCATGGCAAACCGGAGGTCCTTCAAAAGACCTTTGAGGATGAAGAGGCTCGTTACGACTCGCAAGGGCGCACCTGGCTGAAGCCTTTGCAGATCGCGACGCGGCCGATACCGTTGTTCACGCTTTCCGGGCATACAGGCTGCGTCGTCGATTGCGCGATTTCCCCGGACGGCACGCTCGCCGCGACGACAGGCCAGGATCTCACGGTACGCATCTGGGATCTGCAGTCCGCGGAAGTGCTTCACGTCCTCGGCAAACCGATGCATCTGCACGTGCACAGAGACCCGCAAGCCATCGCGCGCTACACCCTGCTGCGAATGATGACCGGGTACGACGGCACGATTCGCGCCTGCGGGTTCTCCAGAGACGGCGCTCACCTGGTGAGCGTCGGACCGGCAGAGGCAGTGACGATCTGGCACGTCCGGAGCGGCTCGAAAGTGTGTGAGATCTCCGAAATCCGAGGCCGCGCGCAGGCGTGCTTGTTGACCGACGATCTGTCAGGGCTCGTGATCTTCTCCAGCAACGAAGAGGACAAGTGGATCGCCACCGCATACCGCGGAGACACGGGCGAAAGGGTTCCGGCGGATGAGGAGCTGCGCGCCTATGAGGCTGCCGATGTCGTGCAGGCAATCGGTAGTCCCGACGGACGGACGCTGGTCTTCGTCACCACGAAGGGTCTGCCGTCGGTTCAGAAGGTCCCCACCGCGGATGAGCAGGATGTATTGGCGCAGTACATCTGGCTGAATCGCCACGATCGATACGGAGGTCTCGCAACGAAAGGCAGAGCACTGGCTCTCAGCAGTCAGTACCTGCTGTTTTCGGCGATCCGCGATGTGCACGTCATCGACGTTGCCTCGCGCCGGCATCTGCACGTCCTCGAGCACGAAGACGACGTGCTGGTCGATTGCGCGGTCGCGCACGCGGCCCCGGTCGCGGCAACTTCGACCCTGAAAAAGAAAACGATCGTATGGAATCTCGAGACTGGGCGGGAAATGATGCGCCTCGACCTCGGCGAAACGGTTCACGCCTGCGCCTTCGCGCCGGACGACAGTTACGTGTTGACGGCTGACGGAAACCTATTGACCGAGGATTTCAGCGGGAGGGGAGGACTGCTTCGGGCGTGGCCCGTCGCGGAACAAGTCGATAGGAAACGAAGCACGAACGGCGCGGTCACGGGCTTTTTCCACGATGCGCGCTCGAAATTGGCTCTGCACGTCACGGAGAACGGCTCGGTCGTTCTTCACGACGCTGAAGGAACGACGTTCGAGCTGCAATCACGCATGACCAATGGTTGCCTCAGTGGCGAGAAACTGTTCGTGGCGACTTCCGAGGACGGATTGAAGTCTGTCGATCTGGCGCGTCCAAAGAGCGGCGTCAGGATCCTGAGCGATGCAAAGCTGAGCAATCTGACCGCCTCCGGAGATGGCCGTTTCCTGGCAGCCTGGAATCGCGAACGGGGGACGGTCGAGGTATGGGACGCCCGCATACTGGTCAACGTTCTATCGCAGCCTTGTCCGGCCGACGATGTCGAACATCTCTTTTTTTCACCCGATTCGAGTCTCATCGTCGTGATTGGCCGCAGCAGGATTTTCTGGATGTCCGTGGCGCTGCGGCAATTCGCTCCGCTGCTCGACGGCAGGGAAATCGTTGAGGACGGCTGGGAACATCTGCGAGACTTTCTGGCCTCGCAAGCAATTCCCGCGCGGCCGCTCGATCCGAGCAACTATCGCGAGGAATTCCTGGACGGCCTCATGATGCCGGACGGCTCGGTCCTGCTCACTGTCAGCCGTGTCTCTCCGCAGGGCGATCCTCACGCGTTTCAATTCGTCATTACGGAGCGCGGGATGGACTCGGCCAGACATCTGGATCCGTTCCCGCGCTACATTCTGTTGTCGGCATGGTCGTTCGAGAGCCGCACCAGAATCTGGTTCGACGCGATGGACGGGGAGCATCACGGGATCCAGGTCAACGCGGACGGATCCATCGTGACGTGGCTCACCCGGTTCATGGGTTCGTTCAGCATTCGAAATTACGACGCCAACGACGGACGCGTGGCAGCCGAGGAGCACGTCGGCCTGGATGAGTCGCGAGGCCCGGCGCTGGTGTTGGGCAGGCATTCCTTTGCAGCCGTCGATACGCACGGGCGGCTGTCGATCTATGCGTTGTCGGATCTGACGTCGATCGGCTCCGCCTTCATCAGCCATCGTGGATTGACGAGTATCTCGCTGATGGAAGAGAGCGGAATTGTTCTCCTGGGATATGAATCGGGCGAAGTCGATTCATTGCAGATTCGCAATGTCGAGCGTCCCGGGCCCGCGTCTGAAACCCCCGGCGAGTTGAGCGAATTGTTTGCGGTGAGCCTGGGCGGCGGCGACATCGACGACGATGTCGTGGGCGTTGATGATGATTGGGACGAGCTCGAGCGCGAAGAGCTCGACAAACCGGAGGAAATCAATACACAGGATACTTTTGCCGAGCTGGCCGGGGAGCTCGAGCGCCGCCTGACGCCGGTTCCGCTTTACTGGATGGCATTCAGCATCGCAGCCGCGGTGATCGTCGAGGGCGATGCGTGGAGCCGCATGTTGTCGTCACCGGTTTACGGATTGCTGCCGACGTATCCGATCCTGTGCTACCTCGTTCTTCGGGGCTTGGCGACGAAGGTGAAGCTCAAAGAGCTGACTCCGACGATCGTGGGCATGACTGCGATTCCCATCGTCACCGTCGGTATCGCGCTCGCCCTTCTGCCGCTCGATCGCTGGTGGCGCCTCGGCCCGGAAACGAGCCTCACATTACTGATTCCCAAGGCGCTGCTGATCACGCTGGGGATCGTGGTCATGGTTCGCATGCGGTTCATACTTGCTGTCGCGGACCGTCGTTCCGAGGCGCATTGGCTGCCGGTGGCACTGTCGCTGTCGTTCATTGCTGCGATTCCCGGAGTCGTTTTTGCGGGGGCTCTGTTGCTCGCGGAGCTGATCCTGTCGGCTCTCGTGGTGCAAAGCATCGCTCAGTCGAGAACAGTGATCGGCAAGAACTGACGGTGTGGCGTTGTGAGCGCGGATCGTTCCGGCGAGACGCCGAAGTATTCGCGCCTGGCCTCCCGCCGCTTTGCGAGGATTCGGACGAAGGTGAAGGTTCCCCGTCGCCGCCTAACGCATGTTGAAAGCCCACCCCTTCCTGTAAGTTTGGAGTTGCCGAACAACAAACGGAAGGAAGGGACGGCTGCGATGAAACAACAGGCGATTCAGTATCTCGCGTTGGATGTGCGTTGCGGACCAGCTCCTTGAGCGTGAGCACTTCCGGGGCACCGAACTGCGATCGAAGACCAAGGCGGCGATGATCGCCTCGGCACGCCGGCAACCAGGGTGGAAAATCCTTCGGACGACAACCACAATCCGACTCTCGAGGCCATCTTCAATGGAGCGGCAACGGCAGCGATATCCAGACCAGGCCCACTCCGTGACAGTTACGAGGCCTCCGTTGCGCGAGGGGTCAAGGAAGATCTCGCCGCGGTGACACTGGCGCGAAAGATCGCCGTGTCGCCGATCTCGGCGAGGAAGACGGTGACGAAGACGGCGGAGAAGGTCTTCCACATCGGCGCCGAGCGTACGCAATTTCCCCGCCCTCCCACCCGTTAGCGCCGCTCGGTTGACACGGTGCGGGAGCGTCCGTATGGTGTCGGCTCCCAGGGCCCGTAGCTCAGTGGTAGAGCAGCTGGCTTTTAACCAGTTGGTCGTAGGTTCGATCCCTACCGGGCTCACCAGAACGACTTGCCGCAAGTCCCCATCGTCTAGAGGCCTAGGACACCGCCCTTTCACGGCGGCAACACGGGTTCGAATCCCGTTGGGGACGCCAAATCAGCGGCGGCAGCGACGGTTGCCAGTCTTAGTGCGCCACCGCTTCCTTCACCCGATGAAAATCGAGCTCGCGAAAGTCCGCGTCGAGTAGTTTCGGCTGATCGAATACCAGCGCGTCGATCTCGGCCTTCGCCGTCAGCGGGAACGTGACGAAGCCCTTGGTCACCACCGGGTCGCGCCAGTGCGTACGGAAGGTGTCGTAGTGCCACGGCTCGAGGTCGGCGGTGAATGACGGAGTGTGGGTGAAGCGGAGGACGAGCTTGTCGTTCTCCAGGGTCACGGTCAGATCGCCGTACAGTTTGTCGCGATAGGTTCCGGCGTATGCAGCGAGCGGCAGCGACGGCTTCTCGGACGCCTTTCGCTCCGCCATCAGCTTCGCCTCGGCCTCCTGCCGCGACTTCTTCCGGTCGGCTAGGAGTTTTTCGACGTAGTTGAGCCAGTCGAAGGGCGGCGCGCCGACGAGCACGTCCGTCAGGTGGCGATCGATCACGCCGATGAACGGGCCCTCGTAGTTCGAGAGGACGATGATCGCCGCGCGCTTCGCGGGAATCATCTTCACGTTCGCGGCGAAGCCGTCGACGCCGCCGGAGTGCTCGATGATCTTCTGCCCGTGCATGTCGCGGATGAACCAGCCGAAGCCGTACGCCGAGAACATCGGCTCGTACGCGGCCAGCTCGGGCGGCGGCGCCTGGATCGGCACGGAAACGAGCGACTGCGGCGAGAAGAGCTGCCGCGCCACCGCCTCGCTGTAGATCCGCTTGTCGCCCACCGCGCCGCGGTTGAGGTGGAGGCGCATGTACTCGGCCATGTCGAGCAGCGAGGCGTAGATCGAGCCCGCCGGGGCGATGTGGTCGTAGTCGCGGTGCGGGATGACCCGCAGCACGCCGTCGATCTCCGCGTGCGGCGAGGCGACGTTGGAGCTCATCGGCGGAATGCCGGCGGTCGAGTGAGTCATGCCCAGCGGCGCGAAGATGCGCTCGCGCACCTGGTCGTCCCAGCTCTTCCCCGCGGCGGCGTGCGCGACCTCGCCGGCGGCGAGGAAGTTGACGTTCTGATACGAGAACGTCGAGCGGAAGCTGGCCACCGGCTCGATGAAGCGCGCCCGGCGCAGGACTTCCTCGCGCGAATAGTCGGAGCCGTACCAAACCGTCCCGCCGCTGATCGACCGCAGGCCGGCGCGGTGAGTGATGAGATCGCGCACGGTCAACTCGCGCGTGACCCATGGATCCCACATCGTGTACGCCGGCAGGTATTTCGACACCTTGTCGTCCCAGTCGAGCTTCTTCTCGTCGACGAGAATGCCGAGGATCGTGGTGGTGAACGACTTCGAGATCGAGCCGATCGCGAACTTCGTGTCGGTGGTGACCGGCTCCGGCTTTCCGAGCTCCTTCACGCCGAACGCCTTCGCGTAGACGACCTTGTCGTCCTTGATGACGGCCACCGCCGCGCCGGGCACGTTCAGCTCGCGCATGACCTTCGCGACGTACGCGTCGAGCTCGGCCGGAACGATCGTTTGCGCGTGTGTGGTGAGGGTGACGAAGACGAGGAGGACGAGGGACGCCCCGATCCGCTTCATGCGTTGATCATATTGTCGTCGCGGCAAACGCGCGAGCGATCTCGACGTGGGACTTCCAGAACAACGTGCCGCTCGGCGAGTTCTACAACACCAGCGCCATCCTCGCAGAGAAGCTTTGCGCGTTACTCGAGCGCTCCGAGATCAGTGATCTCATCGATATCGAAGCGCTCGTGCGGGACGCCAACCACCCCCCCTCACTGCCTCGCGCTCGGCGCCCGCACCGGGAACGGCGGCCGCGTCTCCTTCCTCGGCGGATTCTCGGCCAGCTGCTTCATGGCGATGGCGATGGCGCGCTCGAGCTGCGGGTCTTTGCCGGCGATCACGTCGGCGGGCGTCTGCTCCACCTCCACGTCGGGGGGCACGCCCTCGTTCTCCACGATGAAGCCCTCGCTCGTCCAGATACCGAGGTTCGGGGCGGTGATCACGCCGCCGTCCATGAGAACCGGAAACCCGAGGATCCCGACCAGGCCGCCCCACGTCCGCGTCCCCACCAGCGTGCCGAGCTGCAGCTTGTGGAACATCCACGGCAAGAGGTCGCCGCCGGAGCCGGCGGTCTCGTCGATGATCATCACCTTCGGCCCCTGGATCGAGGCCAGCGGCGTCTTGAGATCGCCGCCGTAGCGCATCGCCCAATGGCTGATCAGCGGGCGGCGGAGGATGTCGATGTAATAGTCGGCGACGGCGCCGCCGCCGTTGTGGCGCTCGTCGACGATGATGGCGTCGCGATCGGCTTGCGGGAAGAAGTAGCGTTTGAAATACGTATAGCCGGCCCCGGCGGTGTTCGGCACGTACACATACGCCACCTTCCCGTTCGTCGCTTCCGTGACTTTGCGGAGATTGCCCTCCACCCAGTCGCGGTTGCGCAGCGGCGCCTCGTCCTCGATCGGCACCACCTTCACCACGCGCGATCCGGTCCCGTCTGCGTTCGGCCCGACCGTCAGCTCCACGATGCGTCCGGCGGTCTGCTCGAAACGGCTGTAGAGATCTTCCGGATAGCGGAGGTCCTTGCCGCCGACCGCGAGGAGGTATTCGCCGGCCTTGACGTCGACGCCGGGCTCGGTGAGCGGCGCACGCAGCTCGGGATTCCAATTGAGGCCGCCGTAGACCTTGGCGAAGCGATAGCGGCCGTTGTCGACCTTATAGTCGGCGCCGAGGAGGCCGCCGGGGACCGACTCGACCTCGGTCAGCGAGTCGCCGCCGGCCAGACGGTGGTGCCCCACCGAGAGCTCGCTCGACATCCACGTCATCACCCGGTTGAGGTCCTGGCGCACCGCCAGGTCGGGGAGGAATGCCTCGTACTTCGCCTTCATGGCCTTCCAGTCGGCGCCGTGCATGTTCGGGTCGTAGAAGAAGTCGCGATTGATGCGCCAGGCCTCCTCGAAAATCTGCCGCCACTCCGCGCGCGGGTCGATCTTGACCTGGAGCTTGTCGACGGGGAGGCGGAACTTCGTCAGGTCAAGTTTCTCGCCGGCGTCGACGAGCGACCAGCCGTCCTTCGTCACCAGCAGCATCCGCTTGCCGTCGGCGGAGAGCTCGAAGCCTTCGACCTTCTCGGCGAGCGGCTCCTCTTTGCGCTTCTCGAGATCGAAACGCTGCAGCGTGGCCTCGTCGCCCGGATTGCCGCTCGACTTCGTGTAGTAGATCTGGCCGCTCTTGCCGGCGGCGAGATTGTCGTAGCCGGCGGCCTTCGGCGGCAGCGCCACGATGCGCTGGGTGATGCCGTCGAAGTCGATGGCCACCTTCACCGGCGCTTTCTTCTCGTCCTTCTTCTCCTTGTCCTTGTCCGCATCGGGCTTCGCCGCCGATTCTTCGTCGCTCTCCTTTGCCATCGGCGAGACCACGCCCTTCGGCAGCACCGCGAGGTAGATCGAGCGCGTGGCGCGGATGTCTTCGTTCGACTGCGCGAACCAGTCGTCGACCGGGCCGGCATCCGTGGAGGTGAAGAAGTAGAGGTACTTGCCGTTCGGATCGAACACCGGCTGCATGGCGTCGGTGTAGGGGTCGGTGAGCGGCGTCGACGTCTTCTCCGCGACGTTGTAGAGGAAGATGCGGTTCATGTACGTCGGCGTGTTGCGCGTGTAGGCGAGCCACTGCGAGTCGGGCGACCAGGCGTGATTGAGCACGCGCACCGGCCCGTACATCACGTCGCTCGAGACCTTCACCGTCTGGCCCGTGGCGACGTCGGTGACGAAGATGGTGCGGGAGTTGTCGGAGAAGCTGATTTTCTTGCCATCCGGCGACCACTTCGGGTCGGCATAGAAGCCGGCCCCGTCGATCTTGATCTCGCGCGGCGCGCCCTTGCCGTCCTGATCGCCGATGTAGAGCTGGTACTCGCCGCTGCGGTCGGAGAAGTACGCAATCGACTTCCCGTCAGGCGACCAGGCCGGCCAGCGCTCGTTCGCCGCGGGCGTGTTCGTCAGATTGCGGTCGTCGCCCTTCTCGCGCGGCAGGGTGAAGATCTCGCCGCGAAACTCGACGGCGGCACGGGCGCCGGAGGGGGAGATCGCGCCGCCGCGGACGAATTTCTTTCCCTTGGCGAAGCGCGGCAGGCTCTCCACCAGGTCGGCGGCCACGCCGACTTTCAGGCGGGCGTCGCTGCCGCTCTTCGGATCGAGGAGATGAAGATAGCCGGCCTGCTCGTAGACGATCCTGCCGGCGCCCGCGGAGGCGTTGGCGACGGGGAAGTCGGCGTGCTTGGTGAGGCGCGCCACCTTCTTCGTCGCCGGGTCGAAGCTGTAGACGTTGAACTCGCCGTCGCGGTCGGAGCGGAAGTAGACCTTGTCGCCGATCCACATCGGATCGGTGTCGTTGCAGCGGCCCGGGGGTTGCGGGATCGACTCGGTGGCGTACGTGGCGAGGTCGAAGACGACAAGGCGCGCCACCTGGCCGCCTCGATAGTGCTTCCATTGAATGAACGGATCGCCGAGGGGCTGGTAGACGATCTTCTTGCCGTCGGGTGAGTACGCCGCCTTCGTGGCGTGCGGGATCGGCAGCTTCGTCGCGGCGCCGCCGCCGACAGGCACGGTGTAGAGCTGGAGGTAGCGTCCGGTGTAGACCTCGCGCGGCGAGGAGAAGAGGACGCTGGCGCCGTCGGCGGTGAAGCCGCGGGCGACGTCGGCCTGCGGATGCCAGGTGAGCCGCCGCGGCACGCCGCCCTCGGCCGGAACGACGTAGACGTCGGTGTTCCCCTCGTAGCGGCCGGTGAAGGCGATGAGCTTCCCGTCCGGCGAGAACTTCGGCCCCGACTCGACGCCGGGATGCGACGTGAGCCGCCGCACGCCGCTGCCGTCGAGGTTCGCGACCCAGAGGTCGTTGGCGTACGAGAAGGCGATGCGCTCCGCGCTGACGGCGGGCTCGGAGAGGAGCCGCGTGTCGTGGATGTCGACGGCGGCGAGCGGCGCGGCGAGCAAGAGCAAGGCTAGGACGGCGATGGTTGAGCGCATGGCGAGGACTCTAGCAGATGAGGAAGACGTCGTTCCGGGCGCAACTCCGGCGCGAGGGTCATGTGGAGTGCGGCGGCCATGCCGCCGCTGTCTCTATCGCTCATCGAGCTGCACACAACCGTCGTGCTGTCGTTCGAGCGCGACGGGCACCAGCACCGCCGCGCTGGTGATTGGCGGCATCGAGCTCACTCCCGTTATTCTTCGCCGGTGAAGGGTCGACCGGACGTGGCGACGCTCGTCGGCGAATTGGCGAGCGAGAGCTCCGATGCTCGAAAGGCCGCGGCGGCGGCGTTAGGAAAGGTGCCGCAGTCGGAGGAGTCGTTCGCGGCGCTGACGCGCGCGCTTGGCGACTCGGCGCCGAAGGTGCGGAAGAGCGCCGCGATCGCGCTCGCGCGGCCGGGCAACGCGGCGGCGGTCGCGCCGCTGGCCGCCGCGCTCGAGCGCGAAGAGTTCGACTGGGTGCGCGCCTCGCTCGTTCTCGCCATCGGCAAGATCGGCGGCGCCGAGGCGCAGGAAGCGTTCGCCGCGCTTCATCCGCGCGGCGAGGCGGAGGCGGAGGCGCTGGCGAAGGCTACAGACCGGTTGCGCGAGCGCAGCGACGACGTCGCCTGGCGCCACGACGCAACGTTGCCGTTTCCGCTCTACGGCACCACCGCCGTGGGGATCGAGGACGTTGCAGCCGGAGAGGCTGCCAGTCTCGGCATCGACGCAGACGTCGCCGGTGCGGGGCTCATCGCGCTCCGCGGCCGGGCACCCGCGGGCTTGCTGGCCACTCTTCGCTGCTTCCATGACCTCCGGCTCCTCGTCGCGGAGGGGGAGCCGCTGAGCGGAGCTCCGGCCGAATCCGTGCCGGCCGCGCTCGTAGAGCTGCTGCGCCGGGCGGGCGGCCTGGCATCGTGGAACGAATGGCTGGAGTCGAATGGCGACGTGCTCCGCTACCGCTTCTCGCTCGAGAACCTTCGCCTCCCACAGAGCGCGTTTCGCGCGGCGCTCGGCGCCGTGCGCGATGCGCTGCGCCCCGCCGGCCTTGCCGACAGCGCCTCGAGCTACTCCGCCATGCTCGTCATCGACGCGGGTGCGGAGAGGACACGCGTGTGGTTCGTCCCGACGTTCGAGCCCGACACACGTTTTGCGTACCGCCTGGCGGACGTCGGCGCGTCCATCCAGCCGGTGGTCGGCGCGGCACTGGCCCGGTTGATCCGCTCGCACGAGGACGGCATCGTGGTCGATCCGACCTGCGGCAGCGCGACCCTCCTCATCGAGCGCGCAAGGCTCGATCCGGGACTGTCGCTGCACGGCATCGACGTCAGCCCCACCGCCACCGCGGCCGCGTCGCGCAATCTCGCCGCGGCCGGTCTGCGGCAGCGTGCACGCCTCGAGCGCGGCGATGCCGCCGACGGCCGAAGCTGGCCCGACCACTGCGTGGAAGTGATCGCGAATCTTCCGTTCGGCGTCCGCAGCGCGCGGATGGACCGCGATCTCGCGTCGCTCTACCGCGGCGTCGTTCGCCAAGCCGCCCACCGGCTCGTCCCCGGCGGCCGGGCGCTCTTCTACACGTCGAATGCGCCGCTTCTCGCTCCCGAACTGGAACAGCGCCCGAACTGGACGATCCTTCACCACCGCACGATCGAGTCCGGCGGCATCGCGGTCGGCGCGTGGCTGATCGAGAAACGCTGATCATCCGGCGGAGTGCCAGAAAACGACCGTCTGCGACGGGCCGAGTCTTCCGCTGCGCACGTGATCGATCAGAGCGGCCATCGCCTTCGCGGTATAGACGGGGTCGAGGTGGAGGTTCTCCGTCTCGCACAGCAGCCGCTGCGCCGCCTTCGATGCCGCGGTCGGTTTCAGATAGCCGTCGCCGACGTAGTCATCGATGACGGTGATCGAGTCGGCAGATGCGGCGATGGGACAGCCGAGGATGGCGCTGCCGCCGGCAATGAGCGCGCAGACGCGGGCGCGGAGCTCGTGCACGGCCAGCCCGGGACTGACTCCAACGATCTCGATCGGAGCGCCGGTGCGGCGTTTGCCGAGCTCGAGACCGGCGTGGATCCCGCCGGTCGCGGAGGCCAGATAGATGGCGTCGAGCTTCGCGTGCCGGAGGGCCGCCTGCGCGAGCAGCTCTTCAAATGCGCGCACGTATGCGGCCGTGGTCAGACCGTTCGTTCCGCTGAACGGCACCACCTCCACGCGCCGCCCGGACGCGATGAGCCGCGCCGCCGTCGCCTCGACCAGCGCGCCCCGCTCTCCCTCCCGCTCCGTCAGGACCAGCTCCGCCCCCTCGGCGTCGTCGAGCAACGTCGGTTCGGAGCCGGAGGCTTCGGCGCTGAGGACGAGCACGCACCGGAGGCCGCGCCTGCGGGCGGCGATGGCCAGAGTCCGCGCATGCTGCGACTCCACGGAGCCTTCGGTGAGAACCGTGTCGGCGCCGGCGCGCAGCGCATGCTCGACCAGCATCACCGCCTTGCGGAACTTGCTGCCGCCGAACGGCAGCTTGTCGTCGCGCTTGACGAGGAGGCGCGGTCCGCCGAGCGCTTCGGTGAGGGCAGGCAGCTCCTCCAGCGGCGTCTCGATCAATGTCCGTTCAGCGCCGACCACCAGAGGTCCGCGATCGTGCCGACCTCGTGCCGGGAACGCGTGCGGCATTGCAGCTCCTTTCGTTCGGCGTCGCCGTAGCGCAGCAGCCTCTCGATCGCCTCGAGCCACTCCTCCGGCTCGGTGGCGAATGCCGCGACGTCGCCGGCCACGGCCGCGAACGGAGTGGTCCGGCTGCAGACCGCCGGCACGCCGGCCGCAGCGTAGTCGATGACTTTCAGGCCGCTCTTGCACCGGTTGTAGGCGTGATCCTCCATCGGCAGCAGCGCCACGTCGAAGCGGGCCAGAAGCGATGGGTATTCGTCGTAAGGCACCCACTCGGCGACCGCCACGCGGCCGGGCGGCAGAGAACGGAAGAGCGAGGCATACTTCGTCGAGCCGGCGAGCAGGAAGTGGAGATCGGGGAATCGGGCGAACGCCCTCTCCAGCACGGGCGGCAGCAGCTCGAGATCGCGCCCGACGCGGCTGCCGCCGCACCAGCCGATCGTCCGCCTCCCGCGCGGCGCGGCGTCGATGCTCCAGCGCGGGTGATCGAACGCGAGCGCGACCGGAATCACGGACACCGGCAGTTCCGGAGCGAGCCGTCGAAGCTCGCCGGCCAGCGCCTCGGTCGGACAGACGAAGCCGTCGACGGCATCGAGAAGCCGGCGATGTGCCTGGACGCGCGCGACCGCCTCGTGGTCGATCTCGTCGACGGCGCTGGTGGCGATGAGCCCGGGCAGCTCGTCGCAGAAGATCGCATCGTCGAGCTCCCACAGGACCCGCGTGCCGCGGCGGCGGCAGGTGTCGAGCGCGTTCGCGGCCTGATCCACCTGCGCGGCGGACGCGAACGGCGCACGCTGCACGACCACGGCATCGGCATCGAGCGCGTCCCCCAGGCGTGCGATGCTCCACCGCAGCGGATGCGTTCGCGCGACGGCGGCCAGCGGATCGTAGAGACGGATGGTGGCGACGAATTCGCCCGCATCGCCTGCGTGAATCTCCGGGAACGCGCGGACGATCACTTCGCCTCCGCCAGGTCGTGCTCGCGGTAGCAGCTCGTCCAGCAGGCGTTGCAGGACTCGTACTGGGCATGGAGCGCCGCGGTTTGCGGGCTTCCCCAGATGGCATCGAAGGGCTCGCGGCCGACGTTGCCGAGGATGACCTCGCGGTTGTGACAGAGCCGGACGTCGCCCTCCGGCGAAATGCTGGCCACGCGGCGGATGCTGCGGCAGGGGAGCGACAGCTCGCCGCGGCTCCACCGGACGTGCGCCGCGCAGAACGCGTCCTGCGCTTCGTCGGCGAGCCGCTGGAGAAAGGGGATCGGGCCCGCGGGCCGCTCCGATTCGTAAATGCGGCTCTCGGTGTAGACGTTCAGGCCGTAGGAGATGCCTGCCCCGTCGCACCAGTCCATGGCGCCGCGGATGTCGTCGTAGGTCGACCACGGCGTGACGGTGATGCCGACCGAGACCGCGGCCCTCTCGGCGGCGCGGAGGATGCCGCCGGTGACGCGCTCGAAACCGTCGACGCCGCGGATCCGGGCATAGCCTTCCCGCCCTCCGTCGAGCGAGACGCTGACGTAGCGGACGCCGTGACGGTCGATGAGGTCGAGCACGCGCGCGCTGTTCAGCATGTTCGTGAAGAGGATGTAGTTCCGGTGCGCGAAGAGATCGAGGATGGCCCCGGCGTGGGGATGGAGCGTGAACTCTCCTCCCTGCAGCGCGAACCACGTCTCCGCGCCGACGTACCTCGATGCCGCGACGCTCTCCAGCATGCGCGGCGTCAGCAGATGTTTCGGCCGCATCTTCCAGAACGAGCAGGTGGTACAGCGCGAGTCGCACGCGGTGTTGCAGTAGAGGTTGACGTACCGGAGCGGCGTCACGCCGTCACCTCTTCGAGCCGCGAGGCCGGCTCGGGACAACCGGCCGCGGCGAGCGCGCGCTGCATGCGCCGTCTGGCCGCGCCGTCGTCATAGTCGTGCAGAACCGCGTACTGGCGTGCGGTCACGTTCTCGTACCAGTCGGAGCGGCCTTGCAGGCGCTCTTCGATCAGCCGTCCGAGGTGCTCGATTGCCGTGGCCGTGTCGAACGGATCGCAGGTCAGCACGCCGGCGCGCTCGCCCGCGTGACTGAGACGGCTGCCGACGTACGGCACGCGCGCGGAAGCGGCGTCGAGCGCGTAGCGGCCCCACGTGCGGCGGTCGTCCATGCAAAGGATGGCGAAGGTATCGCGGCGGAGCAGGCGGTAATAGTCGGGCCAGCGCCGCGGCTGGAGGAGCTCCGCGCGGATTCCCATCGCCTCGAGCATGGAACGCTCCCGGCGGGAGGCGGGATAGACCCGGCCTTCGACCGAGGGGTAGCGCCGCTGCAGTTCGCGGAGGATCAACACGTTGGCCACGCCGTTGCGCGAGTCGAGACCGGACGCGAGCTCGATGACGATCCGCTCGCCCGGCGCGGAGCGCGGCAGCGTCTCCGTCCAGTCCAGCGGATACGGAATGCCGAGCCACTGCACGCGCTCCGGCACGCGCGCATAGAGCCGGTAGTAGGGGAGCGTCCGTTCCACGAGAATCCCGAGGAGGTCGGGATCGTCGGCGGCCTGGGCGAACTGGAAGAGCCCTTCCATCTCGCCGGCGGAGCGGACGACATACTCCACACGCCCTTCCACGAGGCCGACGCACGTGACGTGCGGCACGCGCCGCTTCAGAAACCGAGGAAGCGAGTGCGTCGCCGGCGTCAATTCCACGAGGGCCAGGTCATAGCCGGCGATGCTCGCCGGATCGGCGAAGGCGCGCTGGTAGCTGACGACGTCCCCGGAGCCCAAGGCGCGCAACCACTCGCGCGAGTCATTCGTCGGGACTGACCAGCGGCGGTGCTCGCGCGTGTGCGCCTGTCCCAACAGGCAGGCGTGCAGCGTCATCGCGGTGCGGCGCTGCTCCCGAGCACGCGGGAGACGGCGAGCGTGGTCTCCGCGGTGACCCGCGCCGGAACGAGCGGATCGCCCTCTTCGAGGAGATTCAGTCCGGGGCAGAGGCCGACATACGCGTCGAGCGCGCCGTGGGCGGACGGCTTGAGATCGCCGGTCCGGATGGCGCGCACGCGCCGCGCCACCGGCGAGCGTTCCCAGATCTCCGCCAGCGGCGTTTCCCGAACGTTTCCGAGCGGCAGATGGAACTGGCTGCACGGCAGGACGTCTCCCGACGCAGAGACGGCGCACATGTTCACCGCCGCCGGGCAGATCCGCTCGGCGGCGCTCTTCGGCTTCGGCATGGCGAAGAACTCCGGCAGGGCCCGGATGGCCTGTTCGAGCTCCGGACCCGTCGTCCGCAGGGCGTGCGTGTCGCGATTGCCGTCGGTCCGTGCGGTAATCGGGTAGCCATAGCTCACCGTCGCGCCGATCGACTCGGCGAGCCGTTTCATTCCCTCTGTATCGCCGACGTTCGACTGCATCAGCGTGCACGCGAAATCGATGTGAACGCCCGCCTGGGCAAGCTGCCGCGCCGCGCTGACCGAGCGCTGCCAGGAGCCGGGAGCCTGCGTGACCGCGTCGTGCGTCGCCGCTTCATGGCTATAGAGGCTGATCTGGACGCGCCCCACGTTCATGGCCGCCAGGCGCGCCACCTTGTCGGCGTTGAGCGGCATGCCGGTCGTGAAGAGCTCCAGGATGAAGTTGCGCCGCTGCGCGTGCTCGAGGACGTCGAAGATCCCGGAGCGGATGAAGATCTCCCCGCCCGTCAGGGTCAGGAGGAGCGCGCCGATGCCGGCCAGCTCGTCGATGAGCGCGCAGATTTCGGCGTTGTCGAGGTCGCGCCGCTCCGGCGGCGCCGGCAGATGCCGTTCCTCGAAGGGGATGTAGCAGTGGACGCAATCGAGATGGCAGCGCGTGGAGACTTCGATCTTCGACCAGACCGGCGCGACCAGGTCGACGCCGATCCGCTCCAGCTCGTCGCGCCACGGATCGAGGCGCAGCAGGCCGCGGGGTGCCGGCGCGCTTCCGGCGTCGCGGATCAGCCGGCGGGCCAGGAGATCGTCCACGAAGGCACGGACGTCGCTCTCCACCTCCTCGGCCGGGACGTCGCTGAAGTCGAAGCGCGACCGGACCGTTTGCAACACGTCGTCGAGCCCGGCCGGGCTGCCGAGGGCCTCGAACACCGTCGCCCCGACTTCGTTGAGCCGGTGCAGTGTGTTGTCGATGCGGTTCACGATCACCGCTTCGCCGGCGATCAGCCGGTACGACAGCTCGGTTTCCTGGATCCACGAAGTCATTCGCCCTTCCTCCTCTAGCCTGTGGCGGACGGTTGTGCGAAGGGCGCGCGGAACGGCGCGCCCTTCGCGGGCACCGGCGAGCGTCTTACTTCTTGCTCTGGGTCGAGCACGCAACGCCGGACTTCGTGGTGACGACTTCGGGCTTGACGTATTTCTTCACGAGCGCCTCCTTTCACGTAGTTACCGGTCAGCCTTTCCTGCCAGCATGACCGAAGGCATGACTTAATGATAAGCCACGAAGACGCACCGCCGCAACACGCGTCACGAGCCTGCTGTGGAGTGCGGCGGCCACGCCGCCGCTCGCGGCCTCGGCGGCCATGCCGCCGCACTCCACAACGGCTCCGGTACACTATGGTGCCGTGGGTGGAAGGATTTCGGGGATCAACGGTGCCCTTTTCTACGGTCTTCTGACAGGAATCGCCGACGCCGTCATCGTCCGCCATACGGCCGGCCTTCCCCTGGCGCCATTGCTGTTTTTCCTCCCCCTCGTCTGGATTGCCTGCTGCGTGCTGGTGCGCGTGCCGTTCCTCCTTCCTCCGCTCCGGCGGTGGGCAGACGCCGCCGTGATCGTGGCCGGACCGGGCTTGTTGATCGTGAGCCGGCTCGGACCGTATCTGCGCAGCGGCGGGCTTGCGGTGCTCGCGAGCGTCGCCCTCTGTGCGGCGATTGCGGCCGCGCTGGCGGTCGCGTTCCCGCGCTTCATCCCGCCGCGCGCGACGGCCATCGGCGCGATGCTTTGCCTGGTCTGGCTGGCGGCGATGGCGCCCTTCGCGCTCCGCAGCAGCGACGAGCGGAACGACATCGCGGCGAACAGCGCCGCGCCCCCCGGCTCGCCCAACGTGCTGCTGATTTTTCTCGATACCGTCCGTTACGACGAGGCACAGCAGCTTCCCAACCTGGCCAAGCTGGCGTCCGCCTCGGTCGTCTTCGACCACGCCTGGGCGCCGGCGCCGTGGACCCTGCCGTCGCACTTCGGCGTCCTGACCGGCGTGCAGCCATGGAAAGTGCCGCACGACGCGCGTTTCGTCTACGACGGCCCCACGTTGGCGGAGCGCTTTGCCGCGCGCGGCTACGCCACGGCGGCGATCTTTGCCAATCCCTCCCTCCAGTCCGATCGCGTCTTTCACCGCGGGTTCCAGCAGTTTGCGGCGTCGCGGCGCTCGGTGCCGATGCTCGCCGGGGTGACCTGGCTGCTGAATCGCACCGCCATTGAAATCCTGGGGTGGGATCCGACCGTCGTTCTGTCGCCGGATTGGCTGAAAGCGTCGGAGGTCTCGGCGAAGGCGCTGCGCTACATCCGGCAGACGAAGGAGCCGTATTTTCTGGCTTTGAATTACATGGACGCGCACGCCCCCTATTACATCGAGCCGCAATGCCGAGGGCGCATGGAGCTGCCGACGGCGAACGATTGGAAGGCGTGGCAGAACACCGTCGCCTCCCGCGTCCCGATCCGCCGCGATCGGGCGGCGCGCATTCGCGGGAAATACCGGGCCGCGATGCGGTGCATGGACCGCTCGATCGGCACTCTTCTCGACGAGGTGCTGCGCGCGCAGAATGGACGGCCCACCGTCGTTGCCGTCGTCGGAGATCACGGCGAGCAATTCGGCCGTCACAACCTGGTCGAGCACGGTCAATTGCTCTTCACGCAAGTCCTCCACGTTCCATTCATCTTCAAGGCGCCCGGCCAGCCGCCGCATCGCGTCGCCGAGGAGGTGACGACGCTCGATCTCTACCGCCAGCTTCTCCGCTATCTGCCTGCGTCGCAGCTTGCCGCCGCTCCGTCGCAGCCGGTGATCGCCGCGTATGCGCTGCGCGATCCGTGGCAGGATCGAAAGAAGGAGAGCGCGGTTTGCATCGTTCGCGGCGGATATCACCTGATCGAATCGAACGACGGCAGCGCGTTGCTCTACGACGTGCGTTTTGACTCGGACGAAATGCGCCCGCTACCGATCCGGCCCGGCGACCCGCAGTTGGCCGCGCTAGAAGACGAGCTTCGGCAGCAGACGAGGGAAGTCAACGCCCACGCCGTCGCCCTGCGCTCGCTACGTTACCTGCAATAGCTCCCGTGTTTTCCGTACGATGCGCCCGTGAACCTCGCCATCGCCGCCGTCTCGCTCCGGACACGTCATGCCGTACGCGACGCAGCCGCGGCCGCACTCCTCGCGCTCCTCGCGCTCGCCGCCTGCCGGCGTGAGAGCGCGGAGGTCTTTCGGGACGCGCCGGTGGTCCTCATCTCCGTCGACACGCTGCGCAGCGATCATCTGCCGGCGTACGGCTATGGCGGCGTGCGCACGCCCAACATCGACGCCTTGCGCCGCGACTCGATTCTCTACCGGCGCGCGTATAGCCACTGCCCGATGACCCTCCCTTCGCATCTGTCCATCCTCACCGGCCTCCTGCCGACCGAGCACGGCGTGCGCAACAACGTCGGCTACCGCTTCGACGGGGCGAAATTCCGCACCCTGGCCGCCGTGCTGCGCGCGCGCGGCTATCGCACCGGCGCGGCCGTGTCGTCGTACGTCCTGCGCTCCGACACCGGCATCGACGCCGGCTTCGACGTTTACGACGACGGCATCGCCGTCGCCGCGGGCGGCGCGATGAGCGAACATCAGCGCTCCGGCTACGAGACCTTGAAAGCCGCCCAGCCGTGGATCGCGCGCAACGCGGCGCAGCCCTTCTTCTTTTTCTTTCACATCTATGAGCCGCACGCGCCGTACGAGCCGTCGTACGACGGCGAGATCGCCAAGGCGGACGACATCGTCGGCCGCCTCATCGCCACGCTGAAATCGGCGGGCATCTACGACCGCGCCATCGTCGTCTTTCTCTCCGATCACGGCGAAGGGCTGTGGCAGCACGGCGAGGATCAGCACGGCATCCTCCTCTACCGCGAGTCGCTGCAGGTGCCGCTGATGATCAAGCTGCCGCACGCGGCGCGCGGCAACACGGCCATCGACCGACCCGTCGGGCTGACCGAGGTCTTTCCGACGCTTTTGGATTTCCTCGGCGTGGAGAAGAACGACCACCCGGCGCGGCCGATTTACGCCGAAACCTTCTACCCGCGCATTCACCTCGGATGGAGCGAGCTGCGCTCTCTCATCGACGCGCGGTTTCACTATATCGACGGTCCGCGGCCGGAGCTGTACGACCTCGGCCACGATGCGGCCGAGACGTCCGATCTGGCTGCCGGCGAGCGGCGCACGGCCGCGGCCATGCGCGCGGAGCTCCAACGGTTTCCGTCGGCGCTCGCGCCGCTGCAGAACGTCGACGGCGAGGAGGCGGCGAAGCTCGCGGCGCTCGGCTACGTCGGCGCGGCGAAGATGCGCAGCGGGCCGCTGCCGAACCCGCGCGACGAGATCGGCCACATCGCCGAGATCAAGCAGGCCTTTGCTCTCGCCGACCGGCGCCGCTACGACGACGCCGCGGCGGCGCTGCGCGCGCTGCTGGCTCGCAACCCGCGGCTCGCCGACGTCTGGTCGAAGCTCGGCGAGATCCTGGTCGAATCCGGCCGCTACGACGACGCCGTCGACGCCTACAAATCGGCGATGGCGCAGTCGGAGATCTTCTCTCCCGACCTCGCCCTCGGACTCGGGTTCGCATCCCTCAAGGCCGGACGTGCGCAGGACGCCGTGGCGCACGCCCAGCTCGCGGCGCGCGAAGCGCCGCGCGAATCGCACGAGCTGCTCGCGCGCGCCTGGGCCGAAGAGCGCCGCTTCGCCGACGCGGAAGCGAGCGCACGGCAGGCCATCGCCGAGGGAGACCGGCAGCCGTCGTCGATCCTCCTGCTCGCCGAAGTGCAGCGCGCGGAAGGGAAGCTCGACGCGGCGCTGCAGACCATTGGGGAGGCGGAGCGGCGCGCGAACGATCTCGAGATCCGGCACCTCTACGGCATCGACTACCTGCGCGGCGACGTCCTGGCGCGGCTCGACCGGCCCGACGACGCGGTCGCCGCGTACCGGCGCGAGATCGAATTCTCGCCGCAGCACCTGCAGTCGTACGCGAACCTCGCGGTGATCTACGTCATCGAAGGGAAGCGCGCCGAGGCTGAGAGGACGCTGGCGATGATGACGCGGGAGAATCCCCATCGCGGCGCGCAGGCTCTGGCGGCCAAAACGCGCGCCGCGATGGGGCTGTGATTCAGGGCGCAGGACACAGGGGGCAGGGCGCAGGTGATTGCCCTGGCGACCGCGCGACTCCTGGCCATGGGTCAAGGCCGTGCGTCGGCAAGACAACCATCTGCGCCCCGCGCCCCGCCTTCAGGGCGCAGGATACAGGGGGCAGGGCGCAGGTGATTGCCCTGCCGACCGCGCGACTCTTGGCCATGGGTCAAGGTCGTGCGATCTGCGCCACGCGCCCTGGGCTGTGATTAAGGGCGCAGGATACAGGGGGCAGGGCGCAGGTGATTGCCCTGGCGACCGCGCGACTCCTGGCCATGAGTCAAGGTCGTGCGTCGGCAAGACAACCATCCGCGCCCTGCGCCCTGCGCTCTGCCCCCTGAGCGTCAGGGCGCAGGTGATGGCCCCGGCCACCGCGCGACTCCTGGCCATCGGTCAAGGTCGTGCGTCGGCAAGACAACCATCTGCGCCCCGCGCCCTGCCTTCAGGGCGCAGGATACAGGGGGCAGGGCGCAGGTGATTGCCCTGGCGACCGCGCCACTCCTGGCCATGGGTCAAGGCCGTGCGTCGGCAAGACAACCATCTGCGCCCCGCGCCCCGCGCCCTGCCCCCTGAGCGTTAGGGCGCAGGTGACTGCCCTGGCGACCGCGCGACTCCTGGCCATCGGTCAAGGCCGTGCGTCGGCAAGACAACCATCTGCGCCCCGCCCCCTGCGCCCTGCCCCCTGAGAAAGCCTCAGAACTTCAACCCGATCGAGAAGCGGTACGTCCTGGGGAGCTGGTACGCGGCCGCCGACGTCGGCGTGCCGAAGCTCGGGCCGAACTGCCAATTCACCCCCTGCTGCGGCGTGTCGGTGAACGGATTGAACGCCACGCAGCGCGTCGACGCCGAGCCGCTTTGCAGGCACGTCGTCTGCCGGCGCGTGAGCACCGTCTTGTCGACGAAGTCGGGATCCTCGACGCCTTGCTCGTTCCAGAGATTGACGACGTCGATCTCCAGGAACGGGCGCGCCCCGCGCAGCGGCGGCAAGTACCAGTTCAGCCCGAGGTCCGTCGACGAGATGGAATCGACCCGGAAGGCGCCGCGGTCGCTGAAGTAGTAACTGACGTTCGTCGGCGGCGTTTCGTAGCCGGGATTGACCACCCCGTTCGCCGGGCCGTTGGACACACCCTTGCGCACGTCGATCGTGCCGATGGCGGAGTACGACAGCGCCGAGTGGTAGCGCTCCAGCAACGAGGCGTTGAAGCGTCCCAGGCGCGTCGTCGGGAAGTCGTACTGCACCCAGACGTTGCCGCGGTGGCGCATGTCGGGACCGAGAAACCCGTCGGGGTTGAACTGCACGAAGTTCGTGTACTCGGGATAGCTCTGGAAGCTCGTGAAGCCGGTGGCGCCGCTCGCGGACTCGCCTTCGACGTTGCCGCGCAGCTTCGAGTACGTGTAGTTGCCGCCGACGGTGAGCGACTTCAGGAACCGCGCCGTGGCCTGCAACTGCAGCGCGTTGTAGCGGCGGCTCAACCCGGAATCCGAGTTCTCGATCACGCCCTGATCGAACGTGTTCCCGTTCGGATCGACCGCCTTGCCCGTGGCGATGGTGCGGACGATCGAATAGAAGGCGGCCCACTTCCGATGAATGTAATCGGCGCGCACGTAGCCGCCGTTGGCGAACGTCAGCGCGTAGCCGCCCGTCCACTCGTCCATGTACGGCGCCTGCAGCGAGTGGTCGAAGCGCGTGGTCGTGCCGGGGATGTTCACGTCCGTGAGCAGCGGCGGGCCGGCCTTCGTCCCGCCGACGGAGTTGAACCAGTCGAACACCTGCTGGATGACCTGCTGCGCCGGAAGAAGCTGGCTGACCGGCGTTCCCGGCGCGTTGATGAGCGGTCCTTTGTAGTCCCAGTAGTACGACGCGTAGCGCCCGGCGGTGGCGGTGTTGTCCGCGGGCCCCTGGTCGACCTTGGAGACGTAGCGGCCGTAGCTGACGCTGAAGCGATGCCGTCCGTTGCCCCGCGGATCGAAGTTCGCGGCCAGGCGCGGGCTGAAGGCGCTGTCGTCGACGGTCTTGGCGCCCGACTGGTTTTTGCCGGAGGCCTTGTCGTAGCGCACGCCGACGTTGAAGCTCCAGTGCGTGCCGAGGTCCCACTTGTCGTTGAGGAAGAGCGAGCGCACGGCGAAGTCCGACGTCGACGAGAGCGCCGGCACGGGGTCGTACTCGATCTCGCCGGAGCTCGGGTCGGTGCCGAAATAGACGTTGGTCGTGGTGAGGTCGGTCGACTTGATCGACGCGCAGGGGACGGCGATGCCGCCTTTGTCGCAGAGGATCACGCCGTGGATGCGGAAGTCGCTGCCGGACTGGAAGTTGTTCTCGTTGCGCAGTTGGTGGAACTCGTCGTAGCCGCCGACCAGGCTGTGGTTCCCGGCCGCCTTGGTGCTGAGGAAGTACGATCCCTTGGCCAGGTACTCCTTGTTGTTGCGCTCCTTGGCCGGGCAGGGGGAGCCGCAGAAGGTGGAGGACCATATGCGGTTGCCGGAGGTGGTGTCGAGGAGGAGGGTCCCTTCCTGCAGGCTGCGGTCCTCGGCGCCGTTGGTGAAGCGGTCGCGCATGCGGCTGAACTGCCCTTCGACGAGGAGGTTCTGCATCACCGCGCCGTTGTAGTTGAGCGAGAGCAGCGACCGCGGACGGTCGAACGGCACGAGGCTGCGGAGGTCCATGACCCGGCTGCTGGCGCCGGCCACGGTGTTGTCGGCCACGTCGTACTCGTCGATGTACGAGCCGACGACGTTGTGCTTCGGCGAGATCTGCGCCGTCAGCTTGGCCTCGTAGCGGCGGTCTTTGTCGCTGGTGTCGTACGGGATGTTGGTGAAGACGGTCTGCTTGGTCTGGTCGATTTTCTGGTAGCGGCCGGCGGCGAAGAACCAGAGCCGGTCGCGCATGATGCGGCCGCCGAAGGTCCCTTCGTACTGGTGGTTGATGTCGTCGAGGTTGGCGACCTGGCCGGCGAATTTCGTCTCGTCGGTCCAGCTCGGGTTGGTGACGTTGTCGCGCAGCGAGCCGGAGAACTCGTTGCCGCCCGACTTGGTGATCGTGCTGACCACGCCGCCGGTGAAGCGTCCGAACTCCGCCGACACGCCGCCGGTGAGCACCGTCGTCTCCTGGATGGCGTCTTCGATGTAGAGCGGGTTGGGCTGCCCGCGCAGGTTCTCGTTCACCACCACGCCGTCGACGAGGAAGATGCTGTCGAAGGAGTGCGAGCCGGAGATGGTGATCTGGTTGTTCGGACCGGCGTCGGTCACGCCGGGGGCGAGGAGCGTCATCGAGTTGATCGAGCGCGTGATCGGCAGCTCGTTGATCGTGTCGATCTTGAAGTTCGTCGACACCTGCGTGCTCTCCGCGGCCGGCGACGCCGCCGCGGTGACGGTGACGGCCTCGGAGACCGAGGAGACTCTCAGCTCGACGTCGGCGCGGCTGGTGCTGGCGACGTTGACGGTGACCTGCTTGCGCACCGTCTGCATCCCCGAGAGCTCGAAGACGGCCGTGTAGTCGCCGGGCGGGAGGGAGGGGAAGGTGTAGCCGCCCGCCTCGCCGCTGACGGCGGTGCGGACGCCCTGCAGCGCCGGCGAGGTGATCGTCACCGTCGCGCCGGGAAGCGCTTTGCCGTCGCTGGTGACGGTACCGAGGATGTTGCCGGTGGTGGTGCCTTGGGCGAGGAGAGAGGACGCGGCGAGAAGGAGCAAAACGACCGGGAGCACGTGACGATAGACGGGCTTCATCGACACCTCCGCTTGGTTTTTGGTTGGAGGACGTTCGGGCGATCGGGTTGACCGGTATGTTAGAGGCTCGGTGCGGCGAGGGCAACGGTTTCCGCACGACGTCACCCCGTGGTACCAACGCGTCCACACCGCGCCGCAGCGGTACACGCCCCGTGTACCAATGAGTCTACGCAGCGCCGCATTGGTACACACTCCTTGTACCAATGCGTCCATGCCGCGCCGCATTGGTACATGCCCTGTGTACCAACGCGTTCACGCCGCGCCGCATTGGTACACGCCTCATGTACCAACGCGTCTACGCCACGCCGCATTGGTACACATCCCGTGTACCAACGCGTCCACGGCGCGCCGCATTGGTACACGCCCTGTGTACCAATGAGTCCACGCCCGTGCCGCAGTGGTACATCGTCACGGCGCCACGGAACCTCCCGGTGGGCCCATGCGTCCTAGGGAACGTCGAGCAGTTCCCGAAGCTGGCGCACTGCGCCGGCGATCTGGCTCTCGCGCGTATTGCCGAAGCCGAGGATGAAGCCGGGGCGCGGCGCGTCGCCCGCGTACGCGTCGGAGAGCGCCGACACGTACAGCGACCGCCGCAACGCCTCGGCGGCGATGGCGCGGTCGTCGCGCCGGCCGCGCAGGAGCACGGTCAGGTGCATGCCGGCGGCGTCGCCGGCGTACGCGTCGG
>DATDFB010000132.1:0-4093 GCA_036522835.1 Thermoanaerobaculia bacterium
CGGAACGGCGATGCACGCGCGCGCGCTGCGCCGCCACGGCGTGCCGTGCGCCGGCCTCTGTACCACCGCGTTTTTCGGCGGGGACCTCGACGAAGAGCGCTTCCTGCGCGCCGTCGACGATGCGTTCACCTCCATCGGCGGCAGCGGCGTGGTGGAAATCGGGACGCATCCGGCCTACGCCGATTCCGCGCTGGAGGCGCGCTCCTATTACGTCGCGGCGCGCGAGAACGAGCTGTGCATCCTCACGTTGCCCTCGCTGCGCGCGCGCCTCGAAGAGCGAGACGTCACGCTGACGACGGCGTCGTCGCTGCTCTCGCAATCACCGCCAGCCAGCGACTCCGTTCCTCCTCCGCGGTGAGCGGCGCGACGGCCGCGCGCACGGCCGCGCGGTCGACATACAAGGAGCCGGCGCGCATCGCCTGCACCGCGTCGCGCAGCGCGCCGGTGAATGCGTCGACGTCCGCGGGCGGCGTCATGCGGACGTGGCCCAGGTCCGAGGCGAGATCGGGGAGCGCGCCCGTGCGCGTGCTGACGATCGGCATTCCCAGTCCCAGCGCGGTCATGGTCACGTTCGAGCACCCCTCGGAGAGCGACGCCGAGCAGAACAGATCGCCGCCGAGTAGAAACGGCTCGATCTCCTCCGGCCTGAGCACTCCTACGCCGGCGATCGCCGGCGGCAGCGCCTGCCGCAGTTCGCGCCAGAACTCCCGCTTCTCTTCCGGACCGGCCACCGCCAATTCGACCGGCAGTCCCTCGTCGAGCAGCCGCATCACCGACTCGACGAGGAGATGCGTCCCTTTTTTCAGGGTGAAGCCGCCGGCCGTCACCAGACGCACGGCATTTCGGCCGGAACGCTCCCACACCGGCGCGACCGATGGAGGGAGGGCGTTGTAGATCGTCTGCACACCAATCGTGCGGCCGCCGACCGCGCGCACGTAGTGGTCGTGCTCGCGATTCGTCACCACGACCGACGTCGCGTGCCGCAGGACGTACTGCACGCGCACCGCTTCAGCCGGCGAGAAAAGCCCCCGGCCGAGGTCCGTTCCGCGCGCGGCCGCCACATGCGACAGACCGAAATCCGCGGCGACGTTCTGGGCGATGAAACCGGACGAGCCGAGAAAGAATGACAACAGGACGTGCGTGCCCGGATGCGCGCGGAGGTCGCAGGCCACGAAATTACGGAGCAGCAGCGTGCGGAGGCGGAACCACTCGGAGACAGTCTCGAACCAGTCGCGCTCCTCGGCCAGTGGCCGCATGATCCTCGCGGCCTGCGCGCCGAGGCAGCCGTCCGACAACGACTCCATGGCATGCGTCACGACGCGGTTCTCCGGATCCGACGCCAGGAATCGCGCGATCCGCGCGGCCGAGGCCTCCATCCCGCCGGAGCTCGGATCGAACGATTCCACGCAGAAGTGAATCGTGCGCATCAGAACCAGAGCGTGCGGCGGTTGTAGACCGCCGGGGCGATTTCGCCGTAGCCCCAGCGGTCCTCGAGGAGCAGCCAGATCGAGTAGTGCGGCGAGGACGGCCAGGGGGGAAGGCCGTCGCCGTTCGGCACGGCGAAGATGTCGCTGTCGCAGCCGAGGGAGCGGCGCAGCCACTCCCGGCCGCGGGCGATGTCCGCGGCATGCTCGTCCGGCGGGAGGGCGCCGACGCGCACGTGCGTCCAGCCGTGGTTGTGCAGCTCCACGCCGAGGTCGAGCAGCTCGCGCAGCTCGTCGAGCGTGAGTGCGCGGAGGGGCGGCGAGATCGTCGTTTCGCCGGCGGCGAGGCGGACGATTTCCGCCACCAGCTCCTGGCGCGCATCCTCCGAGCCGATCCGCGCCAGCGTTTCCTTCACCGCGCGGCGAAAGCGCAGTTTCGCCGGATGCGAGGTGAGCGGATAGTCGGTTCCGGCGAATCGGATGCGCTCCGCCTTGGCCGTGTCGAGCGCATGCGCGAGGCGGGAGAAAAAATACGGCGCGCCCGACTCGACGTTGTAGCCGTTGACGAAGAGCGTCACTTCGTGTCCGTAGCGACGCGCCAGCCGCGCGGCGTCGGCGGCCGCCGCCGTGGCGTCGTCGATCGTCAGCGCGTCGCCCTTTCCGGCGAGCGCGTCGCGGACCGATACGTAACGCGGCCGCGCCTGCAGGAATGCGGCGAAGCGCTCCGCGTCGAGCAGTTGCCGGTGGACCAGGGAGCCGGCGTCGGCGTTCGCCACGACGCCGTGGGTGGCATCGATGTACGACTTCACGACGCCCCCTCGTCGCTGACGGCGCCGTCCTCCACCTGCAGGTGCCACAGCGTGGCGTAGAGGCCGCCGCGCTCCACGAGCTCCGCGTGCGTCCCCTCCTCGCACACCCGTCCGTCCTCGAGCACGTAGATCCAGTCGGCGGTCCGCGCGGCCGCGAGGCGATGCGCGACGACGATCTTCGTCTTCTTCCTGGCCTCGTGGCGCAACGACTCGTAGAAGCGGTTCTCGGTCTCGTTGTCGAGCTGCGAGGTCGCTTCGTCGAGGACGAGGATCGGCGCATCGGCCACCAGCGCCCGGGCGATGGCGATCCGCTGGCGTTCGCCGCCCGACAGGCGCAGGCCGTGTTCTCCGACGTTCGTTTCGTAGCCGTCAGGGAGTCGCTCGATGAACTCGTGAGCCAAGGCGATCCGGGCCGCGCGCTCGATCTCCGCCTGCGACGCATCCGGCCGCGCGAAGGCGATGTTGTCCCGGATGCTCGCCGGAAAGAGGAACACCTCCTGGCTGACGAAGGCGAAGGCGCGGCGGAGGTCGCCCGTGCGCGTGGGGGCGATCGGCTGGCGCTCGATCTCCATCGTGCCGGAGGCCGGCTGATGGAACTTCACCAGCAGCCGCAGCAGCGTGCTCTTGCCCGATCCCGTCGGCCCGACGATCGCCGTCGTCTTCCCCGGGCGGATGTCGAGCGAGACGTCGTGCAGCACTTCCCGTCCCCCTTCGTAGCGGAAATGAACGTTCCGCACCTTCACCCGCCCCCGGACCTCGTTCCGATCGAGCGGCAGCTCCCCGGGATCTTCGAGCGGCATGAGATCGAGGGTGCGGAAGAGCCGGCGGAGGGAGAGGTGCGAGCGCTGAAAGCCTTCCATCAATTTGCCGAGGAGCGCCAACGGTCCCAGCAACTGACGGCTCATCATGATCATCATCGAGTATTGGCCGACGGTTAGGCCGCTGCCCGAGGCCAGCCCGCCGGCGATCACGGTGGCGGCGATGCCGGTGATGACCGAAAGCTCGATGATCGGACTGGTGGTGGCGGAGACGCGCGCCAGCTCCGTGGCCCGCCTGCCGTAGTCGCGGCTGTGCTCCGCGACTTCCGCGAGCTGCCGCTTCTCCGCGGCGAAGCTCTTGATGGTGGCCAGACCTTCCGGCGAGGTGACGATGCTGGAGTGCAGCCGCGCCGCTTCCAGGCGCAGCGCGCGCTGCCGCGGCAGCAGGCGATTCTGTTGGAACGTGACCGCCAGCAGCGTGATCGGAATGCCCAACATGCAAATCCAGGCGATGCCGGGCGCGACGACCAGGAACGCCGCCGCCACGACGGCCATCGTGGTCAGGGCGTGGAGAATGTCCCACGAGATCGAGAGCAGGTCGTCGATCTGGGCGACGTCGTCGACGAGGAGGATGCGCAGCTCGGCCGCGTTGGCGCTCTGCAGGTAACCCATCTCCGCGCGCTGTAGCATCGCGAAGGTGCGGAGGCGCAGGCGGTGCTCGACGGCGATGGCCACGCGCCGCCAGATCCGGCTTCCCAGAAGCTCGAACAGCCCCTCCACCACGGTCATGATCACCATCAGGCCGCCGGTGACGACGATGCGCCACGCATTGCCACGCAGATTGACGGCCGTCTGCTTTCCGCCCGTCGCGGGAAGGACGGCGTCGACGGCGCGGCCGACGAGCACATAGCGGGACAGCGAAAAAATCACCGAGCAGATCGTCAGCGCCGATGCGATGAGGAGCGGCTTGCGATGCTCGCGCAGCTCCGGTGCCAGATGCTCGACCGTGCCGGTGGCGGCGGCATCGCCGGGCCCGTGCCGGCGGCGCAGGCCGCGCAGGAACACGGCGGCCGCGCCGGCGGTCGCCGCCACGGTGCCGGCG
>DATDFB010000133.1:0-10757 GCA_036522835.1 Thermoanaerobaculia bacterium
AACGCGCCGACGGCGGGGCCGGCCGGCAGCGTCCAGGTCGCGGCGGACGGCTCGGTCGCCGCGTTCGTCCCGGCGCGGCGGGCCATGAGCTGGCAGCTCACCGACGGCGCAGGGACGCCGGTCGTCCGCGAGCGCTACTGGCTGACCTTCCAGCCGGGCGAGGTTCGCGTCTGCAGCGCCTGCCACGGCGTCAACTCTCACGACCAGATGGGGTTAGCGGCTCCGACCAACGCCCCCGAGGCGCTGCGCGCGCTGCTCCGGGCATGGAAAGCGTCGCAGGCGCCGCCGCCGAGGAGGAGGGCGGCCGGGAAGTAAATCGCAGAAATAGGGCTTGACAAGCGCTTCGTCGCGACTTAGTGTTGTAGTTGACTACAACACTACAGGAGAACGCGCATGAAAGCTTTCCGTTTCCCCCTCCCCATCGCCCTGATGTTCCTCGCCACCCTCGCCTTCGCCCAGTCCGACCCCAAGAAGTCCTTCGAGCAGCTCAAGTCCCTCGCCGGCACGTGGGAGGGGAAAACCGAGCTCAACCCGCCCATTCCGGCCATGAACGGAAAGAGCGTCACCGTCACGATGCGGGTGACGTCGATGGGCAACACGCTGATGCACGAGATGCGCGGCGCCGACCGGCCGGACGACCCGATCACGATGTTCGTCGTCGACGGCGACCGCGTGCTCCTCACCCACTACTGCGACGCCGACAACCGCCCGCGGATGGCGGGCACGCTCTCGCCGGACGGCAAGACGCTCGACTTTAACTTCCTCGACGTCACCGGAAACATGAAGTACGGGCACATGCAGCACGCCACGTTCACGTTCATCGACGCGAACCACCACGTCGAGGATTGGACGTTCCAGATGCCCGGCGACAAGGCCATGCACGCGCATTTCGACCTGCAGCGGACGAAGTGACATGAGCGCCCTGATCTCCATTCACGTCTGCAGCGCCATCATCGGCATCATCGCCGGATATGTGTCGATGGTGCTGCGCAAAGGCAGCTCCATGCACCGCATCGCCGGGAACATCTTCACCGTGTCGATGCTCTCCATGGGCGGCACCGGCGCGTACATGGCGGTGTTCGTCAAGCCGAACGACGGCAATCTCCTCGGCGGGATGATGATGATCTATCTCGTCTCGACGGGGTGGATGGCGGGGCGGCGGCGCGAAGCGCGCGTCAACGCCTTCGACATGATCGCCTTCGCGCTCAGCGCCGCCATCGCCGCCGCGTACGTCAGTTGGGGCATTCAGGCCAAGATGACGCCGCGGGGGTTGCACGACGGCTATCCGGCGATGCTGTTCCTCGTCTTCGGCTCCGTCGTGCTGCTCTTCGGCGCCTCCGACGCGCGGATGCTGCTGCGCGGCGGCGTCGCCGGCGCGAGCCGCCTGGCCCGGCATCTCTGGCGCATGGGCTTCACGCTGCTCTTCGCCACGCTGTCGGCCTATCCGGGGAACAAAACGCGGCTCTTCTCCGGCATGCCCCAAACCGGTTTGCTGTACCTTCCCCACATTCTGTTGATCGTTTCGACCGTGTACTGGCTGATCCGCGTGCGCGTCCGCAGGCGGCGCGCGGCTGCCACCGCTCTGACAGCGCCGGCGTGGCCGGCGCACTCCACAACCTGATATGGACCGTGAGTGGAATGACAGCCAGCCGATCTACCGGCAACTCCGCGACCGCGTCGTGGCCATGATCCTGGAAGGCGCGCTCGGCGAAGGCGATCCGCTGCCGTCGGTGCGCACGGTCGCGGCGGACTACCGCGTCAATCCGCTCACGGTCCTCAAGGGCTACCAACAACTCGTCGACGAGGCGCTCGTCGAGAGCAAACGAGGCCGAGGCATGTTCGTCAAGGAAGGAGCGCGCGACCTGCTGCTGCAGAGCGAGCGCCAGAAATTCATCGAGGAAGAGTGGCCGCGCATCCGCGCCACGATCGAGCGCCTGGGGCTGTCCGCCGAGGAGCTCTTGAAACCGAAGGAGGAACGCTGATGCCGTGCATCGAAGCGCGCGGACTGCGCAAGACCTTCGGCTCCACCGTGGCGCTCGACGGCGTCGACTTCCGCGTCGAGGAGGGCCGCATCGTCGGCTTGATCGGCCCCAACGGCGCCGGCAAGACCACGGCCCTCAACGCCATTCTCGGCCTCATCCCCTACCAGGGCGAGCTCCGCGTCCTCGGCCGCGACCCGTGGGCGGCGCGCGAGCAGCTCATGTGCGACGTCGCCTTCATCGCCGACGTGGCCGTGCTGCCGCGCTGGATCCGCGTGTCGCAGGCGCTCGACTACGTCGGCGGCGTCCATCCGCGCTTCGACCGCGCCAAGGCCGAGGCGCTCCTGGAGAAGACCGACATCCGCCGCACCAGCAAAGTGCGCGAGCTGTCGAAGGGCATGGTCACGCAGCTCCACCTGGCGCTGGTCATGGCCATCGACGCGAAGCTCCTCGTCCTCGACGAGCCGACGCTCGGCCTCGACATCCTCTACCGCAAGCAGTTCTACGACTCGCTGCTCAACGACTACTTCGACCGCAGCCGCACCATCCTCGTGACGACGCACCAGGTCGACGAAATCCAGGACGTTCTCACCGACTTCGCCTTCATGAAGCGCGGCCGCATCGTCTTCGAGTCGAGCATGGAGCAGTTCGAGTCGCGCTATCTCGAGCTGCTGGTCAATCCCGACCGCGCCGAGGCTGCGCGCGCGCTGGGGCCGATGCACGAGCGCCAGCTCTTCGGCCGCAGCGTCTTTCTGTTCGACGGCGCCGGCCGCCAGCAACTGGCCGCGCTGGGCGAGGTGCGCACGCCGGGCATCGCCGACCTCTTTGTCGCCGTCGTCGGAGGAGCTTCGCAATGAGAACGCAACCGATGGTCTGGTCGGTCCGCCGCGAGCTGTGGGAGACCCGCTCGATCTACGTCGCGCCGGCCATCGTGGCCGCGATCGTCGTCTTCGCATTCCTGGTCAGCTCGTTCGCCGGACGCCACCCGTCGGCGAGCGAGCTGTCGCGCCCGTACGACTTCGCCGCCATCCTGCTGATGGCCACGACGTTCCTGGTCTCGATTCTTTACTGCATCGAGGCGCTGCACGGCGAGCGCCGCGACCGCAGCATTCTCTTCTGGAAGTCGCTGCCGGTCTCTGATTGGACGACCGTGCTGTCGAAGCTGGCCATCCCGATGGTCGTTCTGCCGGTGGTCAGCTGGGTCGCCACCGTCGGCACGCAGCTCATCATGCTCGTGCTGCGCGGCACTGCGGCGCCGTGGGGCTTGGTGGCCGGGACGTGGCCGATGCTGCTCTACCACCTCCTCACGGTGCACTCGCTCTACTACGCGCCGATCTTCGCCTGGCTGCTGTTCGTCTCTGCGTGGGCGCGGCGGATGCCGTTCGTCTGGGCCTTCCTGCCGCTGGCGGCGATCGCCATCGTCGAGCGCATGGCCTTCAACACGTCGTACTTCGGCCACATGCTCGGCCGGCGCATCAGCGGCGACATGGACGAAGCCAAAGGTCCGCTCCTCGGCCATTTCATGCCGATGGATTTTCTGAGCAAGCCGGGACTGTGGATCGGGCTCGCCGTCGCGGCCGTGTTCATCGCGGCGGCGGTGCAACTGCGGCGGTCGCGGGCGCCGATTTGAGCGCGCCGTTCATGACGATCACCGTCACGTGCGACCGCGAGCCGTAGCCGCGCTGCGCGAACGGCCGCACGCCGCGCGGGCTCATGCCGACGAAGACGTCGACGTGGCGGCCGCGGAAATGGCCGCAGTCGGCGGCGATGAAGAGGCCGTCGTGGATCGTGCCGTCGGGCAGGCGGGCCCCTTTGAGCTGCGGGATGTAGATCGTCGAGCCGAGCTTGATGAGGCGCGGATCGACGGCCACGGTGCGGAACGGGACGAGCGCGCCGCCGGTCACGGCCAGGCCGTTCTGCGCCTTCGTCAGGCGGAAGCGGTGCTCCCCGCGGCGCTTGCAGTTGTACGCCACCACCCGCCCGTCCTCGAGGCGCCCCGCTCCCTCGAGGATGAGCGCGCGCCGAAACTTGCGGCTGGTGTGGGCGATGACGTGGCCGCGCGCGTCGCGCAGGGCCACGTCGGCGCGGCCGCGGTATGCCGGCGCGCTCTCGTCGATCACCCAATAGAAGCTCAGCACGGCTTTGTTGATCTTCGCCGGCGGAGCGGCCATTGCGGCGGGCGCCAGGAGCAGCGCCAGGATGATCGGCTTCATGCATTGCTGATGCAGTGCGGCGGTCATGCCCATATGGTCAAATAGAGCTCATCCATGACCGAAATGGCTGAGACTGCCGCCCCCGAGCGGCGCCCGAGCGTCTTCGCGAGCGCGCACTTCCGCAATCTGTGGCTGGGCGGCGCCATCTCCGCGCTCGGCGATCAGTTCTACCTCGTGGCACTGCCGTGGCTCGTCCTGCAGCTCACCGGCTCGAACCTCGCGGTCGGCACCGTGCTGATGTGCGCGGCCATCCCGCGCGCGGTGCTGATGCTCGGCGGCGGCGCGGTGAGCGACCGCATCGCCCCGCGGCGGATCATGCTGACCACCGCGTCGACGCGCACGATCTTCGTCGGCGCCGTCGGCGTGCTCGTCTGGCTGCACGCCATTCATCTGTGGAACCTCTACGTGCTCGCCTTCGCCTTCGGCGTCGCCGACGCCTTCGGCCTCCCGGCCTTCCAGTCGCTCCTGCCGCAGCTCGTCGAGCGCGAGCAGCTCTCGTCGGCGAACGCCGCGTTTCAGGGGCTCTACCAGACGGCCACGA
The DNA here is from genome assembly GCA_036522835.1 of Thermoanaerobaculia bacterium. Taxonomy (GTDB): domain Bacteria; phylum Acidobacteriota; class Thermoanaerobaculia; order Gp7-AA8; family Gp7-AA8; genus DATDFB01. Next base: position 4,734 of record DATDFB010000133.1, read on the forward strand.
TGCTCGGCCCCGCGCCCGCCGGCCTGGTGATCAAGACCCTCGGCACGGCGTCGGCGTTCCTCATCGACGCCGCCAGCTTCCTCTTCATCCTCGTGCCGATCTACGGCCTGCCGCGCACGCAGCCGGCGCCGAAGCCGCGCGCGGAGGGGAAGCACTTCGGCCACGACATCCTCGACGGCCTGCACTACGTCTGGCGCGATCCGGCCATGCGCGGGCTGATGGCGCTGATGACCGGCGTGAACCTCTGCATCACCGGGCCGATCATCGTGGGTCTCGCGGCGCTGGGGAAGTTCCGCTTCGGGACGCCGACGGCGTTCGGCGTGCTCATCGCGGCGTGGAGCGGCGGGGCGGTGGTGGGCAGCATCGTCGCCGGCACGCGCAAGCAGCGGACCCACCGCGGCTGGACGATGCTGGCCGCCAACGTCGTGGTCTCGCTGGCCATCGCCGCGGTCGGCGTCCTGACCACGGAGCTCTCGATCGGCATCGTGCTGGCCTGCGCCGGCGTGGTCGGCGGCTACAACGGCATCGTGCTGATCTCGTGGTTCCAGGAGCGGGTCGAGCACGCCTTCATGGGACGGGTGATGAGCGTGCTGATGTTCGGCTGGGTCGGGCTGATGCCGGTCTCCTACCCGCTGGCCGGCGCGCTGGCGCAGTGGAGCATCCGCGGGATGTTCCTGATTGCCGGCCTGACCGCGGCGGCGATCACGGCGCTCTGCGCGCTGAGCGGAGACTTGCGGCGCGCGCAGTGAGGGGAGGGCGGGGGTCAGGTCTTCAGTTTCCAGTTTCTTATTCGGAGTAACTTGAGCGCGCGTCTGCAAATAAGAAACTGGAAACTGAAGACCTGACCCCCTCACTCCCCCGCGGGTCGTTCAGGAATTGGTGCCCCAGCGCCAGCGCGCACTTCCGGTACACCGACTCTTCCGGTGAGTAGTTGTACGTCCGGATGTAAAACTGCGCGTGCCCGGCGTTCCTGAAGACGACGTTCCGGGCGTTGTCGTACAGCATCTCGATCTTGTAGCCGTCGAGTCCCGACAACGTCGGATCCAACTCCCCGGTGAATGCCAGGATCGGCCCGTCGTAGTCGACGCGCGTGTTCTCGACCGCGTCGGCGCGTCCCGCCGGCCAGAGCGCGCAGTTCCTGAAGTTTCCGCCGAGATCCCCCTCTCCGAACAAGGCGCGGACGAACTCCGAGGCGGCCGCCGCGCGCTCGTATTCATCCACCGACTCGAACGGCTTCTCCTCGTGGCAGTCGATGGAGAGGTTCTGTCCCGTGCTCCACTTCCCCACGTCCGGCAGCGCCGGAATCGCCGGCGTCTCCTTCTTCATCAGCTGCTCGATCCGGAGCATGAGCGCGCCGTCGCCGCGAGCCGCCGCATCGGCGTAGGCGATGACCCGCTGCACCCGCGTCTCGAACGTCGGAACCGCGCCGCCATACAACGTGTTGACCATGAAGCCGGCCACGCGCTCGTCGTTGAAGCGCTCTTTCCCGACGACGACCGGCTCCTTCCGAAGGCGCGGCAGTGCCGCGAGAAAGCGGCTCCTCAGGTCGGGGTACTTGGCCGAACAGGCCGCGTCCGCGAAGCACTTCCAGAAGATCCGGCGCATGACGATGTCCGCGCCACGAACGTCCTCGGCGGTCTCCTGGTCTTCCGGCAGATACGGGCCGTCGACGAGGAGCGTGCGGACGCTCGAGGGGTAATAGCGCGCCACCGTGAACGCCAGCCTCGCTCCGTAGGAGGCTCCCCAGACGTTCCACTGCGTCACGCCGAGGGCCTTGCGCAGCGCTTCCATGTCGCCGGAGATCCGCTTGCTGTTGTATTGCGAAAGATCGACACCCTGCTTGATCAGCCCGTCCCGGCAGTCCTTCAGCCGCTTGAACCAATCGTCTCCGGGCGGGCAATAGAGCTGCGGAACCGACCGGCCGCCGCCGCGCTGGTCGAAGAACACCCAGTCGCGGTCGACGACGACGTCGCGGATGGCCGGAGTCGTCACCAGCGTCTCCACGTGGACGAGGCTCGGCGAGCCCGGCCCGCCGCTGAGGAAAATGACCGGGTGTTCCGGGTCCCGATTGTCGGGAGCGCGGACGATCATGTACGCCACTTCGATCGTCCGTCCGGGAGCGTCGTAATTCTCCGGCACCTTCAGGCGGCCGCAGTCGACGGGAAGGAGCGACTTGGTGGCGTCGAAGGGGCACGGAACCGTCTCCACGGAGCCTTCGATGCGCGGAGGCTCGGCCGCCATCGAAGCCGCCGCGAGACAGCAGAGAGCCCCAAAGGCAAGGGACCGGATCGTCGACATGGGTCTAATTTAGTGCAGAGGACGCAGGCCGGTCTCGAATGGAAACGACATTGTGACTCAGCTCACGGCATTCCGGGACCGAACGGCCTATCTTCCTCAAAATTCTGTCTATAGAGGAGATCGAATGAAACGGGTGCCACCGCTCTGCGCTCTCGTGTTTTTGGTTGCATTTCCCCTCGCCGCCCAGACGACGGCGCAAGGTAGTTTCAATTTCAAGGGATCGGAAGGCCTGCAGACGATCGATTTCGACGCCGTCGGCGACTCGCGCTCCGCGCAGGGCTCCTTCACGCTGGCCGGGCCGACGCTGGTGTCGGACGGCGATCTCGATTCGGAAGACCCCAAGGCGACGGTTCTGGTCCCCGACTTCACCATGAAGGTCACGGTCGACTGCATGAGCACCCTAGGGACTCGCGTCACCATGGGCGGCACGGTCAGCGACTCGAACGTCCGCTCGATGATCGGCCGCGTGGCCATGCTCACCGTCGAGGACAACGACCTGGCCAAGGATCCGACGGACAAGTTCACCTTCGGCTCGTACTCGGAGAAGGACATCAGCTGGTTCCCGTACGACGCGGAGGTGAAGGACGACGCCGGTTGGACGATGTCGTGGTGGGCCACGGACGCGGAGAAGAAAGACGACGTCGGCTACATGATCTCGCGCCAGCGCAAGGTCGACTGCAAGAGTTTCCCGACCGCGACGTACGACCTCGAGCCGATCGCCGAGGGCCGCATCACCGTGAAATAGCAGATCGCCATCAGTCGTGCGCAGCCGGCGGCTGGGCCTCCCCCCAGCCGCCGTGCGGCCACGCCGGACCCCATTGCGGCTCACCGTGGACGCACGTGTGGCCACGCCGGGACGCAATGCCGCACCCCATGGACGCACGTGTGGCCAGGCCGGGACGCAGTGCGGCACCCCATGGACGCACGTGGGGCCGCACCGCGACGCAGTGCGGCACATCGTGGACGCACGTGCGGCCCCGCCGGGACGCAGTGCGGCACCCCACGGACGCATGTGCGGCCACGCCGGGACGCAATGCGGCACACCGTAGACGCACGTGCGGTCAGGCCTGGACGCAATGCGGCACCCCGCGGACGCACGTGCGGCCACGCCGGGACGCAATGCGACACTTTGTTACAACTTTAGCGTTCGGCGAAACCTCCCGGCAGGCTCATTCGTCCCCTTGATACGAAGTCGAAGGTCGAGAGACTTCCGGCTTCGGCGGCTGTCGGCGGTACGGACGTGCTGGATAGCACATCAGATCCGTACTGTTGCGGGAGTTGAGCTCTGCTCCTCCTGCCGCGGGCACTCGAGGTGTGTGAACACCTCGGGAGAACATCAACCGGAGGTGCCGGCGCGTGGCCGGGACTTCCAGCCGGTGGCCGCTCGCACTTGTCGACGAGTCGTGGCGTCACCCTCCGGCCTAACCGCTCGCATCAGGAGGCTGTGTCATGAGTAACACCGTACCGGAATCCACCAAGCTCACCCCCGAAGCAGTCATCGCGCAGTTGCACGCCATGCGTTCGCAGATCGACGAAGTCACCCCGTTGACGCAGGAACAGCGCTCGCTGTTGAAACGGCGTCTCCGGCGGAATCCCAAGTCGATCGTCGAGGCATCGATCAACGTCATTGGCGTGCTCGACAACGTCTCGCAGGCCATCGGCCAGCCGATCGACGAAGTCCGGCAGTTGCAGGACGACTTGATCCGCTGGGAGGCGGTGGCCGATGAGGCTCGGGCGTTCCTGAAAGGGATCGAGGGAGCAAACCTCGTTCGCAATCAGCGGCTCACGCTCATCGGCACGCAGGCGTATTCGATCGGGGCACAGCTCGCCAGGGACCCGGCCAAGGCCGTCCTCGTGCCGCATGTCGAGGAAGTCAAACGGCTGAAAAGCGCCGCGCGCCCGAAGAAGAAGGCGAAAGCTGCGCAAAAGCCGTCGACGACGACGACGACCGCACCCGACACGTCCACCGCACCGAAGCCGTAATCATCAAAGGAGGCTGACAGCCCTGGGCGCGCCTGAGGCGCGCCCAGGGCTTCATCACGGTCATGACGAACGAGGACAAAGCCGCGCGTGCCGCGGCGCTCATGAACGAGGCTGTCGACGTGATGCTGCGCGCCCGGCAGGCGCCCCATTCGCCGGTGAACCAGTACGCGCCGCCGAAGCTGCGGCGGGAGCTCCGCCGCCATGCCGCGCGCCTCCGCGAGGGAAAAGCAGAGCCGCGCTACAAGAATCTCTACACCGCCGAGGAGCTCGCCGACATCTACGAACGAACCGTCAGGCGCGACGAGATGGTCGAGAAGACCAGGAGGGATCTCCGACGAATCGCGCCCGAGCTCGAGCGCCTGGTCGAGGAAAACGCCCCCGGCGTGCGCGCGGCGGTCGGGGCGGTGATCATGGAGGCGCAGCGCTTGGCGGACGAGAACGGTCCCGGCAGTGAGGCCGAAGAACGACACCGGATTTTGCAGTTCTGGGGGTGCCTCGGCCGGTACGATCACTCTGACCGCCGCAGGGGGCGGCCCCCTGTTCCGCCGCGCTTGCGTCTGGCCCTCGATTCCTCCGTCGAAGCACGGTACCGGATGAGCGCGGTCGAGGTCCTTCCCTCTCCACCGTCCTCGGGCGAAACGGTCGTCATGATTCCGCCGGACGGCAGCGACTACGGACGGGGACGAGTTTTTCTGCGCATCGGGCTCGGAGAATGGTCGTGGATCGGCAGCTTCGCGCGTGGGCACAAAGGCCCCAGCATCACCCGGATGATGCCGGACGACAGGCATCTGTTCGTATCGGCGGCAGGAGCCGGGTACATCATCGACGCGAAGTCGCGAACGCTCGTGAAGACGCTCGGCACGGACGTCGTCGGCGTCACGGAGAACGAGCCCTTGACGCTCTTCGTCGTCAATCACGACGACGTACGCCTGGAAGCGTTCGGCAAGAGCGGACGCCTCTGGAAAACCGGCCCCATCAGCGCCGGAGGATTTCGAGGCCTGGCGCTCACGGACGACGCGATCGTCGGGGAAACGCGAGCCCCGTGCGGATGCGGATGGGTGGGGCTCGTCGTGAGCCTCGCCACCGGCATTGCCTGGATCGCCGACGAGCCTTGAAGGACGGTCGAGGAGTCATGGATACTATCGCTGGATGCCGCGAACGGTGTGACGTTGAACCTCGATACTCTGCGCCGCTTCGCCGTCTCGCGCAGTCTGTTCCCGCCCACGACGCTCCCGCGCGCGCTCGACCGGCTCGGGTTCGTCCAGGCCGACCCGATCCGCGCGCCGGCGCGGGCACAGGACCTCACGCTGCGACACCGCGTGCGCGACTACGTGGCGGGCGATCTCGAGCGGCGCTACGCCGCGCTCGAGGTCGAGGAGGACGTGTTCGTCAACTACGGCTTCGTCACGCGCGAGCTCCACGCGCTGATGCACCCGCGCCAGGGAAAGCCGCGCTGGGGAGCCCGCCACCGGAAGAGCCGCGCGCAGCAATTGCTCGAATTCGTCGCCGGCGCGGGCGACGCCGGCGTTCACCCGCGCGACGTGGCCGCGCATTTCGAGCACGGCCGCGTCACGAATTACTGGGGCGGCTCGTCGAACGCCACCACGCACTTGCTGGACGACCTGCACTACCGCGGGCTCCTGCGCGTGGTGCGGCGCGAGGCGGGCATTCGCATCTACGCCGCGCGCGCGCAGCGGGGCGAGATGCCGGATGCCGCGGCGCGCCGGGCCCGCCTCGACGCGC
>DATDFB010000134.1:0-17784 GCA_036522835.1 Thermoanaerobaculia bacterium
CTGGCGGTCCGCGCCCGGCCGGTCCCGGCATGCGCGGTCCGGGTGGGGGAGCGGGGCTTCGTCCGTCCGGTCCCGGCCGTCCCGCCGCGCCGCCGCCACCGCCGCCTCCCGGCATGCTGCCGACGCGGCGCAAGAAAGCCGGCGAGGGCGAAGAGCTGACGCCGAAGAAGAAGACCACGGGCAAACGCGGCAAGAGCGAGCGCCCGCAGGACATCGACAACGAGCTCTTCACGAAAGGCCCGTTCTCCGGGACGCAGATCATCGCCGACGACCTCGGGCCCGACATCGTCATGCCGGAGTCCGAGGAGGAGAAGCCGCGCACGCCGTCGTCGCGCCGCGACACGCGCAAGCAGGCCGCTCCCGTCTCCGGGAAAGTCCTCGAGTTCAAGAAGCCGACCGGCAAGGTCGCGCTCACCGAAGGCGTGACCGTGAAGGAGCTCGCCGACAAGCTCGGCATCAAGGCCAACGACCTCATGAAGCACCTTCTGATGAAGAAGGGGATCATGGCCTCCATCAACCAGCCCCTCGGCGCCGAGCTGGCGCTGGAGATCGCCCGCGATCTCGACATCGAGGCGGAAGTGGTCTCGTTCGAGGACGCCGCGGAGATGGAAGCGATGGAGAGGGCGGGCAGCACCGGCGGCACGACGCCGCGCGGACCGGTCATCACCGTCATGGGCCACGTCGACCACGGCAAGACCTCGCTCCTCGACGCCATCCGCGAGACCAATGTCGCCGCGGGCGAAGCCGGCGGCATCACGCAGCACATCGGCGCGTATCACGTCGTCAAGCGCGACCGGAAGATCGTCTTCCTCGACACGCCGGGCCACGAAGCGTTCACGATGATGCGCGCGCGCGGCGCGAAGGTGACGGACATCGTCATCCTCGTGGTCGCCGCGGACGACGGCGTCATGCCCCAGACCAAGGAAGCGATCGACCACGCCCGCGCGGCGAAGGTGCCGATGATCGTGGCCATCAACAAGATCGACAAGCCGAACGCCAACGTCGACCGCGTGAAGCGCGAGCTCGCCGAGGCCGGCGTGCTCGTCGAGTCGTGGGGCGGCGAGGTCGTCTCGGTCGAAGTCTCCGCGACGAAGAAGCAGGGGATCGACGATCTCCTGGACATGATCCTCCTCACCGCCGACCTGCTCGACCTCAAGTCGACGCCGGAGATGCCGGCCAAGGGCGTGGTGCTCGAGGCGCGGAAGGAAGTCGGCCGCGGCATCGTGGCCACGGTCCTGGTGCAGGACGGCTCGCTGCACGTCGGCGACGCGTTCTTCTCCGGCACGACGCACGGCCGCGTGCGCGCCATGAGCGACGAGCGCGGCGAGCGCGTCAAGGAAGTCGGCCCGGCCACGCCGGTGCAGGTCACCGGATTCGAGGACGTGCCGAACGCGGGCGACTCGCTGCAGGTCGTCGACGACGACACGCAGGCGCGCATGATCGGCCAGATGCGCCAGGAGAAGGCGCGCGAGGCCGCGCAGAAGGGCGGCGGGCGCATGTCGCTCGATCAGCTCTTCCAGCGCATGCAGCAGGGGACGACGAAGGATCTCAACATCATCCTCAAGGCCGACGTGGCGGGCTCGGTGGAAGTGCTCAACGACACGCTGCGCAAGCTGTCCGGCGACGAGGTGAAGGTCAATGTGATCCATTCCTCGGTCGGCGCGATCTCGACGAACGACGTCCTCCTGGCCACCGCCTCGGATGCGATCGTGGTCGGCTTCAACGTCCGCCCCGAGCGCAACGCCGCGGAGCTGGCCGAGAAGGAAGAGGTCGACATCCGCCTGCACACGGTCATCTACAACCTGGTCGACGAGATCAAGGCCGCCATGACGGGCATGCTGGAGCCGAAGTTCGAAGAGGTGTTCCAGGGCCGCGCCGAGGTGCGCGAGACGTTCAAGGTGCCGAAGGCGGGCGTCATCGCCGGCTGCATGGTGGTCGACGGGCTGATCCCGCGCACGGCCCAGGTGCGCCTGCTGCGCGACAACCGCGTGATCTTCGAAGGGAAGATCGCCTCGCTGCGGCATTTCAAGAACGACGTCTCCGAGGTGCGTCAGGGCTTCGAGTGCGGCATCGGCATCGAGCGCTTCCAGGACATCAAGAAGGGCGACGTGATCGAGGCCTTCAAGGTGGAGAAGCTGGAGCCGGCCTTAGCGTAGGGGCGCACGGCGTGCGCCCAAGCAAAACGTGATCGTCGCCGTCGCGATTTACGAGCTGCACATCGAGTTCGCGCAGTCGCTCAAGGACAAGCGCGGGGTGGTGAAGAGCTTGCGCGACAAGCTCCGCCACCGCTTCGAGATCTCCGCGGCCGAGGTGGGGCTGCAGGACGTGCATCAGCGCGCGCGCCTGGCCGTCTCCTTCGTGGCGCTCGAGCACGCGCAGGCCGACGCGAAGCTCGAGCGCATCGAAGAGTTCATTACCTCCAACACCGACGCGACGCTGGTGGGCTCGACGAGCGAGAAGTTGGAGTTCGATGAGACGGTGGGGTTGGATTAGGGCGCACAGCGTGCGCCCGTCGCGGCAGGCGGGCGCACGCTGTGCGCCCCTACCGCGCCACCGCCCCCACGACGATGTGCACGATCACCTCGTCGCTCAGCACGCCCGGCACCGCGCCCCACCGGTTCCCGAGCACGCCGAAGTCGCGGCGGTTGATCGCGAACGTCGTCTCGAATCCGGCCAGCTTCCCGATTCTCGGCTGCTCGCGGATGCCGAGGAACGTGGGGCGGAACTGCACGCGCCGGGTGACGCCGTGGATCGTCAGGTTGCCGGTGACGACGCCGTTCCGCACGCTCGTGCTGTGGAACTCCATCGTCGGGTAGCGGACCACGTCGAGGAAGTCGTTGGAGCGGACCATGCCGTCCCGGTCAGTGTCCTTCGTGTCGAGACTGGCGCTTTGCACGACCACGTCGATGCGCGAGCGCTCCGGCGCGGTCGGGTCGTAGTCGAGCGTGCCGGCGAAGTCGCGGAAGACGCCCTCTTCCTTCAGCACGCCCCACTTGACGATGGAGAAGCCTACGTTCGAGTAGACGGGGCGGACGAGATAGCGGGTCGTGGCGGCGTTGGCGTGGCAGGCGCAGAGCGCGAGGGCGAAGAGCAGGCGCTTCATTTCGCGCCTCCGCCGAGGTGAAAGTCGTGCGTGCCGTGGAGGACGCCTTTCGCGTCGCGCGTGAGCGGGATCGCCTTCGGGCCGTCGAAGAGGATCAGGTCGTTGTGCCCATCGATCGAGAAATGCATGTGCGCGCCGTGCGTCGCGCCGGGGTAGAGGCCGGGCTTGATGGTGTCGATGGCGTAGGAGCCGTCGGCGGCGGTGCGCGTGGTGCCTTGCAGGCGCGGCGGCGCGTCGCCGCTGCCGGCGTGGTAGAGGCCGCGCGCGTCGGTGTGCCAGACGCGCATCTCGACGCCGGCACGCGGCCTGCCGTCGGCGCCGAAGACTCTGCCGGTGAGCAGGAGGCGCTGGCCGGGCTCATTGGCAGGGGCGATGTGGAGGACTGCGGCAAGGATCAGGATGATGACGTTCATGCCGGCAAGACGCGGCGGCGCCGCGAAGTGTTAGCGTGTTAACACTCCGCTTTGCAGATGCGTCTTTCCGATGTGGCCCCACCCGACGCCGAGCTGGTGCTCGCGGCCCAACGCGGCGACGTGCCGGCGTTCGAGCAGCTCTATGCGCGGCACGCCCCGATGGTGCGCGCCGTCCTTCTCGGGCGCCTGGCCGCGGCGGACGCGGACGACGTGCTGCAGGAGGTGTTCATGACCGCGCTCCAGAAGCTGACGTCGCTGCGCGAGCCGGCGGCGTTCCCCGGATGGGTGGCGCGCATCGCCCGCAACCGCGCCGAGGATTTGCGGCGCGGCACGGCGGAGACGATGGAGCTCGACCGCGACTACGCCGCGCGCTCGACGCAGCACGAGTCGGCGGAGGCGGCGCGCGCGCTGGCGGCGATCCGCGCCTTGCCGCCGGCATACCGCGAGACGCTGATGCTGCGCTTCGTCGAAGGGATGACCGGGCCGGAGATCGCCGCGCGCACCGGCCTCACAGCCGGGTCGGTGCGCGTGAACCTGCACCGCGGAATGCAGCTCCTCCGCACGGCGCTGGAGGGGAGCCGAGTGGCATGAACGATTATCTGTGGGACCGCAGCGGGGACGACGAGGAGGTGCGCAAGCTCGAGGAGCTCCTCGGCGCGTTCAAAGCTCCCTCGCCCCGCTTCGCGGGGAGAGGGTGGCGCGCAGCGCCGGGTGAGGGGCGCCGTTCGCGTCTTCTCGTGTTCGCGCTGCCGCTGGCGGCGATGATCATCCTCGGCATCGCCCTGCCGGCGTTTCTCGCGTATCGCAATGCGGGCTGGCAAGCCGGCGCGATCGCCGTCTACCGCGCCGGTGACGTGATCCGCGCGAAGGCCCCGCTGCGCATCGAGACGCCGTCGATCGGTGTGGTCGACGTCGGCGCCGGCGCGACGCTGCACGTCGTCAGCAAGCACCGCCTGGCGCTCGATGTCGGCACGATCCACGCGAAGACGACGTCGCCCCCCGGCCTCTTCGTCGTCGACACGCCCTCGACGCAAGCGGTCGATCTCGGATGCGAGTACGTCCTCGACGTGGCCAACGACCACAGCGGCACGCTGCACGTGACGGAGGGGTGGGTGGAGCTCGGCGACGGCTTCGTGCAGTCGCTCGTCCCCCGCGGTGCCTCGGCGACGTTCACCGCAGACGGAAGACTCTCGCCGCCCGTCTTCGACGATGCGTCGACGGAATTCAAAGACGCCGTGCGCCGCCACGACGTCCCCCGCCTCACCGCCACCGCCCGCCCACGCGACGCGCTGACGCTGATCAATCTGCTCCGGCATGCGTACGGCGACGAGCGCCGCGTGCTCTTCGACCGCCTCGCCGAGCTCGTCCCGCCGCCGCCCTCGGTCACGTTCGACTCGATCCGTTGGGACGAGTGGTGGTTGCCGGTGCTCAAGGCGAGCGGGGTGGAGTCGCTCAAGAAAAAGAAGCGATAGCTACGGATGCCGCACCGCGCGCCCGCGCACCGGCGGAGCGTCGCCAATCGCCTGCACCGCCGCGCGCGCCGCGCCGAAGAACGGCTCCTCGGACAGCCGGCGCGAGTAGGCGAGCATCACGTCGCCGGCGGCATTCGCCGCGGCGGCTACGGCGTTGACGATTGGCTCGATCGCCGCTGCACGGGAGCTGCCGAAGGTCCATCCCGGCATGACGTCGCGCGCTGTCGCGCGGGCGCCGCCGCCGCTCTCCGCGTCCAGTGTGACGACGACGTAGCGCGAGCCGTTCCGGACAATCGACGGCCGCAGCTCGCTCTCGAAGTCGATCCGCGCCGTCACGGACAACGCCGGATCGACGCGGAGCAGGTGCGTGAACTGCAGCACGGCGAAGTCGCGGCCGTCCGACGCGACGGCGAGCGGCGCCTCGCCGAGGGGCTGCGCGGTGCCGATCGGATGGCCGCCGGAGTCGAGGCGCAGTAGTTGCCACGTTGCCGGCAAAGGACACGGCAGGCCAGCGCAGGGAAAGACGATGACGGACGTGTAGGCGAGGAGGAACGTCTGGCCGTTGAAGGCCACCAGCGGCTCCGACTCGAGCGCGCCGCCGGCGGTTGGAGGCGTGGTGACGTGCTCGGTCAGCTTCTGCGGCGCAGCCGGAAGCGCTCCGCTCAGCATCGCGCCGTAAATCGAGTCCGCTCGCCGCCAGACCGTGAAGAAGCCACCCGGCGTCGCGGTCACGTCGAACTGCGCGGCGTCGGCGCCGAGCTCGCCCGACAGGCGCAGCGGCTCGGCGTCGAGCGGCCGGCCGGCGGCATCGAGACGCACGCCCCACATCGCGGCATCGACCTGCCAGACCACGAAAAAGAGCCCGCCGCCGAAGGCGACTTTCGGCGTCGACGTGTAGGAGAAGTGGCTATCGAACAGCGTGACCGGCGCGCCCGGCACGCCGTTGCGGTCGAGCGGCGCGGCCCGAATCTGATCGCGCGTCAGCGAGCGCTCCAACCACGCCACGAGGTATCCGGCGCCATTGCTGGCGATGCTCGACGCATCCTGGCTCGTCGCGCCGCGTGACAGCACCGCCGGCGCGGCCCCGCCGCTCAGCGACGGTGCGGCGAAGCCGGCGATCCGCTGGCTGCCGTCGAGCGGATCGTTTTCCGCGAAGACGACGCCGTACCCGATACTGCTGCGCGCAATGCGCCCGTTGACTTCGGTCAAACTCCCCCCGGATGTCAGGCGCACTGGTGCTGTTGCCGCCGTGCCGTCGGCGCGGAAGTGGATCGACTGCAGATGCTGGACGACGGTGAACACGCCGGACGGCGTGCCCGACGAAAAGAGCACGCTGTAGCCGTCGCCGTCGCCGACGACGTCGATCGTGCCGACGGCCGCGTCCGGATGCGGCAGCGCGGCCCACCGGCGGAGGCTGCCCGCCGCCGGCAGGATGGCGGCGAAGAAATCGCCCGGCTGCTGAAACGTCCCGGCGGCCCAGACGACCAGCGTCTCTGATCCGCGGGCGGCGAGGGCGAAGCTGCCCGGCCGGTAATCGGTGCTCGTCGTGCCCGCCGCCAGCACGATCCGCAGCGGCGCGGGGTCGGCCGGATCGCCGGCGGCGTCGAAGCGCATGGCGAAGAGTCCGGGGATGTCGCCTAGGCTGACGGTAAAGCCGCCGTCGCGCGGCACGGCATCGTAGGTGGCGCCGGCGTAGCTCCAGATCGAGCGGCGCTTGACGGCGCGGTCGTCGCCGTCGAGCGTCAGCACCACCACTTCGTTCTTGACGTAGTCGGTGCGCGCAACCACGAGCGCCGCGGTGCCGCCGGCGGCGACCACCGGATCGCGCAGATCGCTGGCGAGGACGTGGTCGCTGCCGCTGATCGGATGGCCGTCGCGGTCCAGACGCATGGCGTGCAGCTCGAAGCCGCGATTCCAGACGAGCAGATAGCTGCCGTTGCTCCAAGCGAGGTCGACGTTGCCGAACCGGAGCTCCGGGTCCGCGACGACGGCGATCGGCGGCGCCGGCGCGTCGAGGCGCTGCACCATCAGCATCGCCGGGCGGTCGTACGGCGTAGCGATCCAGGCGGCGAGGAACGACGCGCCGTCGGTGGCGATGGCTGGCTTCGAATGGAAGCTCATCAGCGGCTCGAACGCGGGCGGCGTGAGGCGGTGCTCGGCGGCGCGCGTGGCCAGAGCGGAGGCGAGGAGGAGAGCGAGGACGAGGATCTTCCGGGTCACGAGGGCAAATACGAAACCGGGCGGCGATTCGTCGCCATTCCGCGCTATCCTCTGCCCCTCATGCGGAAGACGCGGCGGACTTCGCGAGTGGGGGAGATGCTGCGCGACGCGCTGGTGGAGGTGCTACGCCACGACGTCAAGGACGTCGACCTAGGCCTGGCCTCGGTCAACGAAGTCGAGGTCAGTCCCGACCTCCACCTGGCGCGCGTCTTCATGAGCGGCTTCAACGAGGAGGAGACGCGCAACACCGTCCGCGCCCTGCAGCAGCGCGCGCCGCGCATCCGTTCGCTCCTCGGCAAGCGCATCCGCCTCCGCTACACCCCCGAGCTCGACTTCCGCTACGACGACACGGCGGCGCGGGCGGGGCGGATCGAGTCGCTGCTGCACGAGATCAAGTCGGGCCAGAACGACGACGACCGGTAGAGGCGCGCAGCGTGCGCCCGCGCATCACCGCCGCACGAACACGTGCTTCCGATAAAAATCGAGCTCCGCGATCGACTCCTCGATGTCGTCGAGGGCGCGGTGCGTCTCCTTCTTCTTCGGCGCCTCGTACTTCTTCCCGTACCACTCCTTGACCAGGACCTTGATCGAGCTGACGTCGACGACGCGGTAGTTGAGGAAGGCCTCCAGCTTCGGCATGTAGCGGGCGAGGAACTGCCGGTCCTGGCCGATGGAATTGCCGCAGAGGGGCGCGGAGCGGATGGTGCAGTAGCGCCGCACGAAGGCGAGCGTCTGCCGTTCCGCCTCGGCCACGCCGATCCCCTCGCTCCTGACGCGCTCGAGGAGACCGCTGCCGCCATGCGTGCGGCGGTTCCACGAATCCATCAGTCCCAGCTTGCTCTCGCTCTGATGGATGGCCAGTACCGGGCCGCGGGCGACGATGGCGAGGTCGTAGTCGGTGATGATCGTGGCGATCTCCAAGAGGACGTGCTGCCGAGGATCGAGGCCGGTCATCTCGCAGTCGATCCAGACGAGGTACTTGTCGCTTTTCTTCGGTTTTTGGACGCTGGCCATGGCGGGCGGATTGTAGTCGGTCGAAACTTTTGAACACGTTCAAAAATCTCCTTGACGGCAGTCGCCGCGCGACCTACCTTATTTTTGAACACGTTCAAAAAGGAGGCGCACATGACCGCCCTGGAAGCCGAAGCCGAAGAGAGAAAGGAACTTCGCACCCGCCGCGCCCTCCGCATCGTCATGCCCGGCGGCACGGGTCATCTCGGGACCCTCCTTGCCAACGCCCTTCATGACCGCGGCGACGAGATCGTCGTGGTCAGCCGCGCGCCGCGCCTTCTCCCGTGGCGCGTAGCAGCCTGGGAAGAGCTGGCCGCGGAGATCGACGGCGCCGACGCGGTCATCAACCTCGCTGGCCGCAGCGTCGACTGCCGCTACACCGCGAAGAACCGCCGCGAGATCCTCGACTCCCGCGTCGAGAGCACGCGCGCCGTGGCCCGGGCCATCGCCGCGGCGCGGCGCGCGCCGCGCGTATGGCTGCAGATGAGCACCGCCACGATCTACGCCCATCGCTACGACGCCCCGAACGACGAGCGCAGCGGCATTCTCGGCGGCTACGAGTCCGATGTGCCGCGGTCGTGGCGCTTCAGCATCGACGTGGCCACGGCGTGGGAGCGCGCCGCGAAGGAGCTCACGCTGCCGTCGACGCGCACGGTGCTGATGCGCAACGCCATCGTCATGAGTCCCTACCGCGGCACTCCGTTCTCCATCCTCCGCACCCTGGCGCGCCTCGGCGCCGGCGGCAAGGCCGGCGACGGCCGGCAGTTCGTCTCGTGGATCCACCACCGCGACTTCGCCCGCGCCGTCGCCTTTCTCATCGACCGCGACGACGTGAGCGGCATCGTCAACGTCGCCGCTCCGAACCCCCTGCCGAACGCCGACTTCATGCGCGCCATCCGCCGCGCCTGCGGCGTCCCGCTCGGCATCCCCGCGCCGGCGTGGCTGCTGGAGATCGCGGCGTTCTTCCACCGTACCGAGACGGAGCTCTTGCTCAAGAGCCGCCGCGTCGTTCCCGGCCGCTTGCAGCGCGCCGGCTTCACCTTCGACTTCCCGACGTGGAACGAGGCGGTGCGCGAGCTCTGCCACGGTGCGGGAGGGGAGTGGTGACCGCGGCGTTGCGCCGGCTCTGGAATCTCGAAGGCTCCGTCGGCCGCGGCGCCTACGCGCTCGCGGGGATCGCCGGCTTCTCGATCAAGTTCTGCGTCGACTGGCTGATCGCGTCCGCCGGCTTCGGCGTGCCTTGGACTCCCTTCAGCTATTGGCGCCTGATTCGCGTCGGCTCGCCGTCGATCACACCGTCGATGTTTCTCCTCCTCTTCGCCGTCTCGGTGCCGTTCCTCTGGTTCGGGATGGCCATGACGCTCCTTCGCCTGCGTGACGCCGGCCGCAGCGCCGGATGGGCGGCGCTGTTTTTCTTTCCGTTCCTCAACGTGGTGCTCTTTTTCGTCCTCGTGGCTCTGCCGCATCGGCCTGCGCGGACGAAGGATGGGAGCGGCGACGTCGAAGCGGTCTTTTTCGCCATTCTGCTGACCGTCGGCGTCGCCGCGGCGGCCATTGCACTGGCGACGAAGGTGCTGGTGACGTACGGCGTCGGTTTGTTCGTCGCCGTTCCGTTCAGCGTCGGCTATCTCTCCGGCTTTCTGGTGGCGCGGCGCGACGGCGCAGGCGCAGCCCGGCCGTACGTGGTCGCCCTTCTGGCTCTGGCGCTTCTGGGTGGGTTCCTGACGGCGGTGGCGTGGGAAGGCATCGTCTGCCTGGTCATGAGCCTGCCGCTGGCGTTCGTGGTGGCGCTCCTCGGCGCGTATTGCGGCGCGCGTTCCGGCCGCCGGTTTCGCCATCCGCCGACGGCCACCCCTGCATATTCGGCGGTCCTTCTTTTGCCGCTGGTCCTCTTCGCGGAATCGTCGGCCCATCTGCAGGCGCCGCTGTACCGCGTCGAGACGGCGGTTGTCGTGCAGGCGTCGCCGGAGGACGTCTGGCGTAACGTCGTGGCGTTTCCCGAGATCACCGAGCAACCGGAGTGGTACTTCCGCGCAGGCATTGCCTATCCGCTGCGCGCGCGGATCCGCGGCAGCGGCGCCGGCGCCGTCCGCCGTTGCGAGTTCACCACCGGCACGTTCGTCGAGCCGATCGAGGTCTGGAACGAGCCCAAGCTGCTGCGCTTTCGCGTGACGGCGAATCCGCCGCCGATGACCGAGCTCTCGCCCTACGCCAACGTCGACCCGCCTCATCTCCACGGCTCTCTCGTCTCGGAGCAAGGTCAGTTCGAGCTCCGGCCGCTCGGCGGAGGGCGCACGCTCCTCGTCGGCACGACCTGGTATCGTCACCACCTTTGGCCCGCGGCCTATTGGCGGTTGTGGTCCGATGCGATCATCCATCGGATTCACCTGCGCGTGTTGCGGCACATCAAGGCTCGATCGGAACTGCACCATGCCGAAAAAATCTGACGAGACGCGCGAGCGCATCATCGACGCGGCGCTGCGCCTCTTCCGCGACAAGGGCTTCGACGAGACGACGATGCGCGATGTCGCGGCCGAGGCGGGGCTGGCGACGGGGGCGGCGTACTACTACTTCCATTCGAAGGAAGAGCTGGTGATGGCGCTCTACGCGCGCACCTCGGACGAGGCGCGGGAGATCGTGCCGGCGGCGATCGCAAAGTCGAAAGATCTGAAGAAGCGGCTGCGCGCCGTGATCGACGCGAAGTTCGAGCAGTTCGCTGACCACCGCCGCCTTCTCGGCGCGCTCGTGCGCATCGGCATGGACCCGAAGCATTCGCTCTCGCCGTTCGCCAAGGAAACCGAGGCGATGCGGCTGGAGAGCATCGGCCACTTCGCCGAGGCGCTGGCGGGGACGAAGGTGCCGAAAGACCTCGAGGAGTTTCTGCCGGGACTCTTCTGGCTCTACGATCTGGGCCTGATCCTCTTCTGGATCTACGACGAGTCGCCGGGACAGCGGAAGACGCGCCGCCTCACCGACGCGTCGCTCGACATCGTCGTGCGGCTCATCCAACTCTCCACGCTGCCGCTCATGGGCCCGCTGCGCAAACGCACCGTGGCGTTGCTCAACGACCTCCTCACCGGCTGAGCAGACCGGTACGCGTTCCGCCCACACGCCCAGGGAACGACGAAGGCGCCTCCGGCGGGCCGGCACGGCCGGCAGCGCTGATCGAAGCGCGTGCAGTCGCGAGAGGCGCGCCTAAGGCGGCTGGCGTGAGTCGGCCGAAGGCAACCAGCGCTGCCGCCCGTGGCGGCCCGCCGGAGGCGCCTTCGTCGTTCCCAGGGCGTGAGGGCGGAATGCGTACCGGTCTGCTCAAGCGGTGAGATATCGTTAGGCCATGCCGCGTCCCGAGTCACCGCACGTCGACGGGCTTCTCCTTGTCGACAAAAAAGCGGGCATCACCAGCCACGACGCCGTCGAGAAGTTCCGCCGCCGCGCGAAGATCAAGAAGGTCGGGCACACCGGCACGCTCGACCCACTCGCCACCGGGCTGCTCATCCTCTGCATCGGCAAGGCCACGCGTCTGCAGGCCTATCTGATGGGGATGGAGAAAACGTACGAAGGCGTAATCCAGTTCGGCTGGGCCACCGACTCGTACGACGCCGCTGGCACGCCGGCCGGCGAGACGACGGAGGCGAGCGTCGAGCACGTCGACTTCCTCCCGCACGTCGCCAACTTCATCGGCGAGCTCGAGCAGATGCCGCCGCAGTTCTCCGCGAAAAAGGTGCAGGGCGTCCGCGCGTACGAGCTGGCGCGCAAAGGGGAGGTGGCGGCGCTGACGCCGAAGAAGGTGACGGTGTACGAGTTCGAGATCGTGAGCGTGCGCGGCTCCACGGCGCGCTTTCGCGTCCGCTCCTCGGCCGGCACGTACGTCCGCTCCCTTGCCCACGACCTCGGCGCGGCCATCGGCATCCCGGCGCACCTCAAAGAGCTGCGGCGCACGGCCATCGGCAACTTCCGCGTGAACGACGCCATCGCGTTCGAGGTGCTGGAGACCGCGCCGCTCGAGGAGATCCTCGCGCCGCCGTACTTCCAACCGCTGCACGACGTCGATTTGCCGCTGGAGAAGCTGCGCATGGACTGGGCGCAGCAGGGGAAGATGATGCGCGGCCAGGGCGTGATCCTCGTCCCGCCCGTACCGGTGAAAGAGGGCGATCTGCTCGCGCTCGGCAACCCGCACGATCAGCTCGTGGCCATCGGCGAGGTGGTCAACGTGCTGCGCGAGGGGGGACCGGTGGAGGTCAAGCCGAAGGTCGTGCTCGCCGGCTGACGTGGCGAGGGACGTGCACGCGAACGTGTGCATGCCTGAAAAAGAAACCATCCGCAGAGCACAACGAGACAAACGGCAAGGGAAAGCGCCGTCGACGCAGGCGGGCGAGTTCGTGCGCGAGGAGATCGAGCACATCCGCCACGGCAAGCACGGCGCACGGTCGACGAAGCAGGCCATCGCCATCGGGCTGCAAAAGGCGCGGCGGGCGGGGGTGAACCTGCCGCCGCCGGCGAAGGGAAAGGCGTCGGCGCGCACGCGCAAGTCGGCCGAGAACGCGATCGAGGAAGGACGGCGTCACCAGAAGCCGTCGGCGAAGCGCTCGCGCGCGGTGCGCGGCGCGCTGAAGCGCGAAGGCCGCTCGGCGGCATCGCCGAAGGCGCTGTCGCGGCAGGCGCGCACGGCGGCGAAGCGGCGCAGCGCATCGTCCCGCAGCGCGGCCGCGAAGAAGGCGGCGCGGACGCGGAAGAAGCGGGCGGCGTAGCCGGAGGACCTTCTCCCCGCGTGCGGGGAGAAGGTGCCGCGAAGCGGCGGATGGGGGCGCCATCCGGGAAGCCGTCGCCCCTCACTCGGCGCTGCGCGCCACCCTCTCCCCGCGAAGCGGGGCGAGGGAACTTGGTAGGCGATGTTCGTCGTCTTTGCGGTCGCCGCGATCCTTTGGTCGTTCGCTCTCGTCGTCCGTCGAGGCGTGCTCGTCGTCTCCTTGGTCGTCGTCGCCGCCGCCATCGCCTCGATCGCCCTCGACGTGCGCGCCATGCAGCACGCAGCGCGCGCGCGGCGCTCGGACGTGAACATCCGCATCGCGCGCGAGGGCGACTGGTGGCAGCTCGAGTACGCGCGCGGCGGCACAGCGTTCGTGACCGCGAACGAGCTGCACGTGCCGATCGGCACCGCCGTGGCGCTGTCGTGGAGCGGGTTGCCGGCGCCGTCGATCGGCGGCGCGGTCTGCCTGCCCGCGGGAGAGGACCGCTGCACCCTCGTCGTTTCCGACGCGAGCGCGGCGACGTTCGTCGGACTCTGGCCGCCGCGCTGGCAGCGCCTGCCGATCGTCGCGGAGGAGCCGGCGCGTTTCGACGAGTGGCTGCGCAACGAAGCGCAGCCGGCGCGCGGCGCGGCGGGCGGTGCGGCGCTCTTCGCCAGCGCGGGATGCGGCTACTGCCACGTCGTGCGCGGCGAAGTGGCCGAGGCGTCGCAGCTCGCGCCCGACCTCACGCACTTTGCAGTGCGGCGCACGATTGCGGCGACGGATCTTCCGAACCGCCGCGGCTTCCTGGACGGCTGGGTCGTCCACTCCGCGGCATTGAAGCGCGGCAGCGCCATGCCCGACAACCGCCTCGACCCCACCGTGCTGCGCGGCGTCATCGCCTACCTGGAGTCGCTGCGATGATCCGCGGCTGCCTGGCCGGCGCCGTCGCGACGATCGCCATCGTCATCGCCACGGCGTTCATCGTCCAGCGCGTCGAGGCGCGGCACGTCGCGCCGGTTGGCTACGTCGGCGATCCGGAGCGTGGCCGCGCGCTGTTCGACGCGTACGGCTGCGCGTCGTGCCATACAACGGGCATGGTCGGGCCGCCGCTCGACGACATGGGCGCGCGCAGCTACATCGCCGGGCAGTTCCCGAACATCCGCGGCGTGATGCTGCAGTGGCTCCAGCATCCGCAGGCGCTCAAGCCCGGCACGGCGATGCCGGAGCTCGGCGTGACGCGGCGCGACGCAGATGATCTCGCCGCTTATCTAGCGACGTTGCGATGACTAATCGGGCGCACGCTGTGCGCCCCTACCGGTAGGGGCGCATAGCATGCGCCCCCAAGCTCAACGCCCGCCGCAGCTCGTACGCCACCCACTCCGCCTCGGCGCGCGAGCGCAGCGTGAGCACGGTCCACGACGGCGTCTTGCCGTCGAACGTCAGCTCGTAGTGCAGAGCGCCGCTCGCGTAGGCGGCACCCACGTCCGCGACGGCGATCCGCTTCGGACCGCGGAGCAGGTAGTGCAGCGTGAGGCCGCGAAGATCGGCGTCGATGCGGCGCACCGTCATCGCGAAGGTCGGCAGCGGAATGATCGCGAGCACGATCGCGACGACGATCGCGATCCCGGGCATGTCGTGCCACAGGTAGACGGAGCAGAGATACGCGGCCGCGGCCACGAGCAGCGCGATGAGATACCACGCCGCGATCCACGACGGCAGCGGCAGACGCACCGTCGTGCCGGCATATCCCCGCTCGACGTTGACGCGCGTCTTCGCCGGCGCCTCGTACGCCGCCTCCCGCAGCGCCAGCCGCGTCTGCGCCGGCGACGACGCCTCGGTGCGCATCATCGGTACGGGGAAACTCGCGCTGTGCCGGCCGTCGCGCGTCGCCAGCACGAGGCGCCACGACGTGCCCTCGCAGTCGAACGGCACGTCGAACGCGAACGCGCCCCCGTCGACGTCGAGCGGCATCGACTCCCACACCAGCGTCTCCTCGTCATCGTTCCAGTTCCGCAGCGTCATCTGCAGCGGCATCGGTCCGTGCACGAAGCCCGCGAGCTTGCCGCCGGCGACGCCGGGATCCGTGTGGAGCTCGACCGAGACGCCGCGGAAGCGGGCGGCGTCGATCGTGGCGCGGATCGCCAGCATCGTCAGAAACAGCCCGGCGATGGCGAAGAGCGCCAGCGCGGCCCACGCGCCCATCGGCGTTGCGATCTCGCTCCGCGCCACGACCACGGCGAAGAAGGCGATGCCGCTGATCCACGCGGCGGCGAGAGCCCACAACAACGCGGCGCCGCAGCCGGCGCTGCTGGTAACGCGGCGAGCCATGTTTGTGATTATCCTGCTGTCATGACAAAGACGATTGCCCTCGCGGCGCTGCTGCTCATGACGGCGCAGGACGACGCGCGCGTGGCGTCGCTGCGCGATCGCGCCGTGTCCATCCGTTCCATCGATCCGGCCGACGACGACTTCCGCGATCTCGAGCCGCTGCGCAAGTCATTGAAGGGCGTCCGCGTGGTCATGCTCGGCGAGCAGGATCACGGCGACGGCACGACGTTTCTGGCCAAGACGCGCATGATCCGCTTCCTGCATGAGCGCATGGGCTTCGACGTCCTCGCCTTCGAGAGCGGCCTTTACGACTGCGCGAAAGTGTGGGAGCGGCTGCAGGCGGGCGAGCCGGCGCAAACGGCCGTGCCGCGCGGCGTCTTCGCCATCTGGACGCGCAGCCGCGAAGTGCAGCCGCTCATCGACTACATCGGCGCGCAGATGAAGACGAAGCATCCGCTGGAGATCGCCGGCGTCGACAGCCAGCTCACCGGCTCGGCCTCGGAGGAATTCCTCGCCGGCGACCTGGCCAAGGCGCTCGGGCCGGAGCTCGCGCACGGTCCGGAGTGGGATCGCGTCGCGCGCGTAATCGGCCTGCTCGCGTCGTCCGCGTGGGAACTGCAGAAAGAGCCGGTGCCGCCGGCCGAGGAGCAGGCGGCGTTCGCGCGGACCATCGAGACGTGGCGGTCGCGCGTCGACAGCGCGTTCTGGAAGCAGTTCCTCGAGAGCCTGCGCGCCTATGCCGAGCAGGAGTGGCGCACGAACTACCCCGACTTCGCCGGCAACGTCGAGGTCTACGCCATGCGCGACCGGCAGATGGGCGACAACCTCGTCTGGCTGGCGCGCGAGAAGTATCCGAAGCGCAAGATCATCGTCTGGGCCGCCACCGCCCACAACGCCCGCAATCTCGCCGGGATCGACCCCGGCAAGGCCAAACACCCGAAGCTCTACACCACGAAAACGGCCTCGGGCGACGCGGTGTGGCGGCCGATGGGCGACGTGGCTCATCGCGCGCTCGGCAAGGAGCTCTACTCGGTCGGCTTCATCTCCCATGAGGGCGAGTGGGCGCGCTATCCCGCGAAGGAGGCGCAGCCGGTGCCGGTGCCGAGCGCCGGCTCGCTGGAAGACCTCTTCGCGCGCGCCGGCTTCACGACGGCGTTTCTCGACTTCCGCCGCGCGCCGGCGTGGCTGCACGAGACGCTGCTGTCGCAGATGTTCGGCCACACGGAGATGCGCGCCGACTGGTCGAACGTCGTCGACGGCGTCGTCTTTCTGCGCAAGATGGAGCGCTCGCACAGGAAATGACGAAGAACCGCCTCGAGGCCTTCAGCGACGGCGTGATCGCCATCCTGATCACCATCATGGTGCTGGAGCTGAAGGTGCCGTCCGGCCACGACTTCGCGGCGGTGCGGCCGATGTGGCCGGTGTTCCTCGCGTATCTGATGAGCTTCGTGGTGCTGGCGATCTACTGGAACAACCATCACCACATGCTGCACGCCACGCGGCACGTGACCGGCGGCGTGCTATGGGCGAACGTGCATCTGCTGTTTTGGCTGTCGCTGATTCCGTTCACGACGGCGTGGATGGGGGAGAGCGGCTTCGAGCCGTTCCCGACCGCGGCGTACGGCGCGGTACTGCTGTTCTCCGGCATCGCCTACTACGCGCTCCAGTCGACGATCATCGCCTACGACGGCATGGCCCCCGAGGTGGCGGCGCTGCTGCGCGGGGACATGAAGGGACGGTTGTCGGTGATGCTCTACGCCGCGGCGGTGCCGCTGGCGTTCGTGCACCGGGCCATCGCGGGGGCGATCTACGCGGCGGTGGCGCTGATGTGGCTGGTGCCGGACCGCCGGATCGAACGGGCGCTGAAGCGGTAGAGGCCGGAGCCGCTACTTCTTCGGCGGAATCGGCACGCCGAAATCGCGCTGGTAAGCCTCGCGCATCGCCTCGAGGTGTGGGATCAGATCCGCGTGTGCCGGATCGCGAGCCAGTTCCTCGGCCGCGTAGTAGATCTTGAGCGCCTCGGCCAGCGCCTTCTCGCGGGCGAACGCCACCGAGTCGGAGATCTCGTCGCTCAGCTCCTCGAGAGCGTCCGCCACGGTCAAGAGCTCGAAGTCCTCGAGCGAAGCGGCGTCGAATGCTCCGTCCGAGCTCTTCTTGTGGATGCGGTCAGGGCGCCTCATGTGCTGAGGGATGCTCTCCCGGATCGCGCTCAACGTTTGAAGAATCTTCTCGGCATCGATCTTTTTTCTCATGTTCGCTACCTGTTAGACGCGCGGCGCCCCGGAAGGGTTGCTTTCCAGGGTCGAACCTTAACGTTCAAGGTCAAATCTTAACGTTTCAAGGTCGAACCCTCAGGCGATCTCCCTCAACTTGGTCGCGGCATCTTCGGCAGCTTGCTCGATGGCTGGGGTCGGCACGGCGGCGGGCGGCCAGGGCCGCGCGGGCGGTCGCGTCTGCGCGGTCAGGCGGCCTTGGCGATGGCGGCGTGGCCACGGCGCGATGGACCG
>DATDFB010000135.1:0-8977 GCA_036522835.1 Thermoanaerobaculia bacterium
GGTCTTGAAGAATTGCGCGCGCGCGACGTCGTTGCCTTCGACGGCGAGCAGCTGGCGCTGCCGGTCGATCGAGATCTCGATATTGCGCAGCGACGCATCGATGTCGCCGGTGCGGTCGTAGAGCGTGCCGAGGAGGCTGTACGCGGCGGCCTGATGCCAGACGTAGTTGGTGTTTCCCGGATCGCGGCGCGCCACTTCGTTCGACGTCTCCGCGAACGCGCGGGCATGGACGAACGCCTGCGGGATGTCGCCTTTGCGATCGAGCGCCATCGCGTACAGCGCATGCGCGGTGCCGCGGGTGAACAGCAGCTCGACGGCCTCCGGATGCCGGCGCAGCACGGCGTCTGCCAGCGCGATTCCCTGCCGGATCGACTGCTCCGCGGCCGGCAGGTCGTTCTTCAGCATCTCCGTCTCGGTGAACTGCACGAAGGCGCGCACGTTCACCGCCGCTTCCGCGGGCGAGATCTCGTCGGGACCGATCGAGCCGAAGTAGGCGAAGGCCTTGTTGCTCGTCGCCTCCATGATCTCCAGCTTTCCGACCGAGAGCAGCTTCGGGCGGATGTCGGCGATGATGAAGCCGACGAGATCGTTCGCCTGCGCGCGGCGCTGTTCCGCGTCCGCCTGCGCGGCCAGCGCTGCTTTGCGCTCATTCTGAAGATCGATGGTGTACTTCGTGCCGCCGAACGCGAACAGCATCGCCAAGAGGGCGATGGCCGCGGCGCGGAAACGGCGGGCGCGCCGGCCGGCGAGACGCTGCAGGCGCCGGAGCGCGGCCGCGGCGGTGAAGCGATCGCTCGGCGCCTCGCGCAGCAGCGACGCCGTCAAGACCCGGAGGTCGTGGTCGCGCGCGCCGAACATCTCCTGCAGCAGGAGGCCGAAGCAATACATGTCCGACTCGCGGGTCGGCTCCGCGCCGGCCGCTTCCTCGGGGCTGCGCCAGCGCGGATCGCTGCGCGCTCCGTCGAGGTGCACGCTCGTGGAGTGGAAGTCGACGATCTTGACCTCCCCCTTTTTCGAGATGGCCACGCTGTCGGGCGAGAGCGCGCCGTGCACGACGCCGTTGCGATGCACGACCACGAGCGCGCTCGCCACCGCCGTCGCGATCCGCACTTTCTCCGCGAAGTCCAGCCCCTCGGCGAGCGCGTCGCGGAGCCGCGGCCCTTCCGTGAACTCGATCGCGAACACGTCGTGCTCGTTCTGCTCCGCGTAGTCGTAGATGCGGGGAACGCCCGGGTGGTCGATGCGCGAGAGGATGCGCGCCTCGGCGATCAGGCGGTTGCGCGTGGCCGCGCTCGGAAACGATCCCGAGGCCAGGCGCTTGACGACTACGCGGCGGCGCAGAACGTCATCGAGTCCGACGAACACCTGTCCGCTCCGCCCTTCGCCGAGAAGAGTGATGGGACGGATGCGATCGACAGCACTGCCGCTGCTTTGCACGAGCGCGCCTTGTGAAGGTTTTGACCCCCTTCAGTATGGCAGGCCTGCGCGCTTTGGGCAATTACGGCTAGATAGATGAGTGTCAGAAATGTTACGCGGCTTCTTCGTTGCGATGATCGCTGGTGATCCGCCCGTCGCGGATCTCCACGATCCGGCTGGCGCGCTTCGCCAGCGCGGGATCGTGGGTGATGATGATCAGCGTGCGGCCGCTTTTCCAGAGATCGGTGAAGATCGACATGATGTCGGTGCCGGAGGAGGTGTCGAGGTTTCCGGTCGGCTCGTCGGCGAGGACGATGTCGGGATTCATGGCCAGCGCGCGGGCGATGGCCACGCGCTGCATCTGTCCGCCGGAGAGCTCGGTCGGCTTGTGATCGACGCGGTCGCCCAGGCCCACGCGCGTGAGGAGCTCGGTGGCGCGGGCCCGGCGCTCTTTCGGCGAGACGCCGCCGAAGAGCATCGGCAGCTCGACGTTCTCGAGCGAAGAGATGTGCGGCAGCAGGTTGAAGTTCTGGAACACGAATCCGACGCGGCGATTGCGGATCTCGGCGAGCTGGTCGCGCGTCACGCCGCCGACGTTCTCGCCGCCCAGCTCGTAGATGCCGTCGGTCGGCGTGTCGAGACATCCGAGCAGATTCATCAGCGTCGACTTGCCGGAGCCCGAGGGCCCGACGATCGCCACCAGCTCGCCGGCGTGCACGTCGAGATCGATGCCTTTCAGTGCTTCCACCTTCACCTTGCCGGTGTCATACACCTTGCGGATGTTTTCCATGCGGATGATGGATTCCATGGTTGTCCTTACTCGTAGCGTAGTGTGGCCGCCGGATCGACGCGCGCGGCGCGCCGTGCGGGGAAGTAGCCGGCCAGGAGGCCGATCGTGCCGAGGATCAGCGACGTCGCGACGCCGATCTGCGGCGAGAGCGTGGGGCGGCCGAGAAATGACATCACTTCGTTGTTCTCCACCGGCAGGAACGTGGCCGCGGCGGCGAGGAGCGTGGCGATCATGATGCCGATGGCGCCGCCGATGAAGGTGTAGAGCAACGCCTCGAGCACGAACGGCCAGATGATCCAGCGCGACTTCGCGCCGAGGGCCATCTTCACGCCGATCTCGCGCGTGCGCTCCTTGACCACCGCGTACATGATGTTGGCCACGCCGACGCCGCCGATGATCAGGGTCAGCGCGCCGACGATGCCGAGGAACAGCTCGATGCCGAGGGTGATCTTCCTCCCCACCTCGGCCGACTTCACCATGTCCCACGCGCCGAGGGCGCGGTCGTCGGTCGGGTCGTAGCCGAACTTCGGCCCGAGCACCCGGTTCAGTTTCTTGAGCTCACCGGCCATCTCCTCCGGCCTCTCGGTCTCGATGACCAGGTTGTTCAGCTTCTCGCGGCCGAACTGGGCGCGGAACGTCGAGATCGGGATGGTGCCGTGATTCGAGTCCGGTCCGCCGTACATCCCCATCTGCGTCTTGTGCTGCATCACCCCGATCACGGTGTACGGGGAGTTATTGACGAGCAGGGTCTTCCCGACCGGGCTTTCGTCGCCGAAGAGGTCCTTGGCCAGCTCGTCGCCGAGGAAGATGACGCGGCGGCGCTGGATGTCGTCCTCGGGCGTGAGGAAGCGTCCACCGCGCTGCGCGTAGTGCTTGCGGGCCTCGCCGTACTGCCAGCTCACGCCGATGACGCGGCCCGCGCGCGTCTTGTTGCCGTTGGTCATGTTCGTGCGCCACGACACGACCTCGCCGACGACTGCGCGCAGCTCCGGCATGCGCTCGCGGATGAACGCCAGGTCGTCGATGCGCGGCCGGATGGGGCGGCCGGGCGGGATGCCTTTCCACGGCTTGGTCGTCTCCCCCGGCCACATCACGGCCAGGTTCTCGCCGGTGGAGCGGCGGTTCTTGTCGAGCTGCCGCTTCAGCCCTTCGCCGAAGGCCAGGAGCAGCAGGATGGCCACCGTGCCCCAGGCGATGGCCGCGATCGTCAGGTAGGCGCGCTTCTTCTGCAGCCGCGACGACGTGGCGAAGAGGTTGAAGATGACTTTGAGATCGTTCTTCATAGTTTCATGGCCACGACGGGGTCGAGCCGCGCGGCGTCGCGCGCGGGAAAGTAGCCGGCGATGAGGCCGACCAGACCGAGGGCCCCCGCCGTCAGCAGCGCCACCAGCGGCGAGACCTCGGGGCGCCCCACGTACTCGACGAGCGACTGCGGGAAGAGCGCGCAGACGCCGAGCGAGATGGCGAAGCCGATCGCGCCGCCCATGAGCGTGACCAGCATGGTCTCGATCAGGAACTGCGACAGGATCCAGCGCTGCTTCGCGCCGAGGGCCATCTTGATGCCGATCTCGCGCGTCCGCTCCTCGACGACGACGTTCATGATGTTCGACACGCCGATGCCGCCGACGACGAGCGTCAGCACGCCGACGATGCCGAGGAACCCGTTGAAGGCCAGCATGAAGGTGTCGAAGAAGACGAACTGCTCGGTCGTGTCCCACATCTGCAGCGCTTCTTTGTCCTTCGGATCGAAGCGCAGCGTGTGCGACAGCGCCGTGCGCAACGCCTGCGTGACCTGCTTGGTCTCGCCGGACGTCACGGCCTGGTAGACGAAGTTGCCGACGTACTTGTCTCCGGTGAGAGACCGGTACGTCGAAGAGGGGATGAACATTTTCTGGTCGTCGGGACCGCTGTAGTTCGAGTCCTGCTCTTTTTTCTGCAGCACGCCGATGACGAGGAACGGCGACTGGTTGACGAGCATGGTCTTGCCGACCGCGGGCGCGCCGCCGAAGAGGTCGTGGGCGAGCTTGTCGCCGAGAAAGGCCACGCGGCGGAGCTCGGCGACGTCGATCGGGTCGATGCAGCGGCCGCCCGGCGCGGCGATGAGGTTGCGCATCGATCCGAACTCCGCGTTGATGCCGGAGATGTCGGCGGGAATCGTCTTCGTCCCGTACTCGACTTTGAAGTTGCCCGAGTATTCGGCGGAGATGGCCTTGAGCCTCGGCACCTGGGCGCGCGCCCCCTCGATGTCTTCCTCGCGCAGCCGGATGCGCCGTCCCTTGCCGAGGCCTTCGTACGGAATCGACGTCAGCCCGGGCCAGGCGATCACGATGCGGTCGCCGAGCCCCGCCGTGTTCTTGACGAGCTGCTTGTGCAGCCCCGTGCCGAAGGCCAGCATCAAGCTGATCGCCACGGTCCCCCACACGATCCCGAAGACGGTGAGGAAGGTGCGCAATTTCTCGCTGCGGATGTCGCGGACGAGCTGCCGGAGAACGTCTTTGAGGTTGATCTGCATGATCCGGCCGCTAGGAGATCTCCTTCGGCGGGCGCTCCACGATCTTGTCGCCCTTCTTCAAACCGGAGAGGACCTCGACGTTCATGCCGTCGGAGATGCCGGGCTTGATCACGACCTTTTTCGGCGGCGCCTTCGGATCGGCGCCGGGGACTTCGACCGTGGCCTTCTTCCCGCCGTCCTCGAAGGTGACGAGCCGCTCCGGGATGGTGACGACGTCCTTTTTCTCCCGGATGATGACGTCGGCGTTCGCGGAGTAGCCGGCGCGCAGGGTGATCTTCTGGCCCGGATCGAGCTCGACCTCGACGTCGAAGAGCGTGGCGCCGTCTTTCTGCTGCGCCTGCGGGGCGATGCGCGAGACGCGTCCGGTGACGACGTCGGTCGGCAGGGCGCCGACTTTGATCCGCGCCACCATCCCGACGCGCAGCTTGCCGACGTCGATCTCGTCGACGGTGCCCTTGAAAATGAGGTCGCTCATGTCGGCGACGGTGGCCATCTCGGTGCCGGGCTGATACGAGGTCAGCGGCACGATGGGATCGCCGGGGTTCACGACACGGGTGAGGATCGTGCCGGCGGCCGGCGCGCGGATGATCGACTCGGTGCCGGAGACGGTCAGCCGCCCTTTGCGCGTGAGGTCGCGGTTCTGCTGGGCTTTGGTCAGGGCCACTCTGGCGAGCTCGAAGGCCTCGCGCTTCTGATCGAGGTCGGACTTCGGCAGCACACCGGAGGTGGAGAGCTGCTGGGAGCGCTGGTAATCGACTTCCGCTCTCTTGTACGACGCCGCGGCGGAGTCGACCTGGCGGTCGACTTCGGTGACTTCCATCGGCGTCGGGTCGGGCGCGATCTCAAAGAGGGCGTCGCCGGCGCGCACGGTGTCGCCGACCTCGACGAGGGCTTTGGCGACGATGCCGGAGATCTTCGACTTGACCGAGAACTTCTGGCGGGGCTGGATCTGCCCGACCGCGACGGCCTTCTCGACGATCGACCCGGTGGTCACGTCCACTTCTTTCAAGCCGTCCGGCCGCTTGCCGCGCGACATGGCGTACACGACCACGGCCGCCCCCACCAAGATGACCAACGTCAACAGAGTGATCCCAAGCCTGCGCATCGACGCTCTCCTCGAAGGACTGGATACGCAGGTTCAGACGATCGGTTGCGGCTGAGGTTAGGCTGGGCGGTACTGATGAGCACGGAGGAATTACGCGTACGAGTCCCTCCAAAGTTTCCGGAAGCAAAGCTGCAGGATGTGATAGATTCCGGATCTCCAGCATTCCATGCAGTGAAAAGGAGCGGCCATGCCAGCGTCGTCCAAATCAGACGCGGGGCGGCGGGTTTCTCCCGATCGGGGGGACGGGCTGTTTGACTTCCCACTGCCAATTCCGACGAACACCGTCTACGAGTCGCTCGGCATCGGCCCCGAGTCGTCGCAGGACGACGTCGCCTGGGCCATCAAGGAGACCAGCGACCGGCTGAAGAGCGAAGAACTGCAGCTCAAAGCGCAGCTCAAGCCTGCCTTCGCGAAGGTGCCGGACCTCGAGCCGGCCTACGACGAGCTGACCCGCCTCAGCGCCGACCCGCAGGCCTCCGCCGACGGCCTCTCCCGGCTGCAGGCGACGATCTCCAAGCTCGAGAAACTGGTCCTGGCGGCCGAGCCGCGCTTCTACGAGCTGCGGCGGAAGAGCGAAGACGCCAGGCGGAAGCTCGACGAGTTGAATGCCTTGAAGCTCGACCAGCCTGTGCATCGCAAGACGTACGACGAGGACCATCCGCCGATCGCGCTGCTGAAAGTGTCGGCGGCGGAGCGCGACGCGTTCATGGATGAGCCGCGCGTGCTCCTGGCGCTACTACGCCGCGACATGACGGCTTTTCTGCAGCAGCGCGGCGAGGCGGTCGTCCACGCATCGGACCTCGACCGCGACGACTTCACAGCCGACTTCACGCACACGCCGCTGCTCGACGGCTCGGATTGACGATGGAAAAAGAAACGACCGTACCGGAGATCTCCGCGGCGCTCGACGAGCTCGCAGACGGCATGCTCGACATCGTGCAGCGCCTGGCCAATCTGGAGCGACAGTCGCAGGAGTCGAGCGCGGCGATCGCGGAGCTGCGCCGCTACACGCAGGACGCCGTCAACCATCACAGCCGCACGCTCGAGGCGCTGCGCGCCGAGGCCGCGGGCGAGCGGAAGTTGCTGGCGCTGCGGTCGACCTTCGAGCCGGTGGCGTCGGCGCTGGACTCGCTGGAGTTGCTGCGCCAGGGCTTGGACGGCCGGAGCGACCAGCGCGCCTACGGACAGCTCACCGCCGCCGCGGCGACGCTGGCGAACGTTCTGACGGCGCTCGGCTTCGAACGCTTCGACGTCGCCGCGGGAGAGCCTTTCGATCCGAATCGCATGCAATGTTTCGGTTACGCCGAGGGGGAGCCAGGCCTGGTGCTGCAGGCGCTGCAGCCGGGCTACACCGCGGCGAGCATCGTCGTCCGTCCCGCCAGCGTCCTCATCGCTGCCCCCACCACACCGTGAACGCCTAGGAGGCCATCGTGAACCACAAAGTCATCGGAATCGATCTCGGAACGACCTACAGCGCCGTCGCCGCCTACGACGACGCCGCCATGACCGCCGTCATCATCGCCGACGAGAAAGGGAACGACACCACTCCGTCGGTGGTCGGCATCGATCCCGCGTCGGGGCTGGTCATCGTCGGCGCCGTGGCCAAGCGCAACGCCGCCATGAACCCGTCGAACACGATCATCGAGATCAAGCGGGAGATGGGAGAGCTGTTCACCGAGGCGTCGATCGACCGCTTCAATGCGCGCAGCGGCCTCGATGGAAAGACGTTCAAGAAGGACGATGCGGTCCACGTGCACTTCAACAACCGCTGGATGCTGCCGCAGGAGATCAGCGCGTTCACGCTCATGCGGATGGCGTCGATCGCCCAGCAAAACATCGGGCAGGAGATCCGCGACGCCGTCATCACCGTTCCGGCGTACTTCGCCGCCAACCAGCGAAAGGCGACGGAGGATGCGGCGCTCCTGGCCGGCCTTTATCCGCGGCAGTTAATCCCGGAGCCGACGGCGGCGGCGATCTGCTACGGCGTCGACTCGTTCGACTCCGAACAACACGTCTACCTCGTTTACGACCTCGGCGGCGGCACCTTCGACGTCTCCATCATCAAGGTGAAGGAGAGCGCGGTCGACGTCATCGCCACGTCGGGCGACCGCCGCCTCGGCGGCGGCGACTTCGACGACGCCCTCGCCTACTGGGCTTTGCAGGAGGCGAAAAAACAGGGGCTCGACGTGACGAATAACCCGGTGGCGCGCGCGATCGTCAAGCTGGCCGCCGAAGACACGAAAATCATCCTCAGCATTGCCACGAGCGCGAACATCATCGTGGCCGATCCGGTCACCAAACGCGCGGTCACGCTGACCATCGACCGGCCGACGTTCGAGCAGTTGATCGATACCTATCTGCAGCGGTCGCTCACCTGGGTCACGACGGCCCTGCAAGACGCGGCCAAGAAAGGGATCCCGCGAGAAGCCATCGACGCCATCCTGCTCGTCGGCGGATCGACGAAGATCCCGCGCGTGCGGCAGCTCCTGCTCGAGCACTTCAACCGCGACGAGGCCTTCGTCCGCTTCGACGCCAATCCCGACCAGCTCGTCGCACGCGGCGCGGCCATGCTGGCCAACAAGTTCGAGCCGTCGCCCCCGCCGTTCGACATCAAGCGCAGACCGTCATCGTCGCTGATGAAAGCGGAGATCGACATCCCCATCACGCTGATCACGGAGTACACCCTCGGCGTCGGCGTGCAGAACGACGAATTCGATCCGCTCATCACCCGCGGCACGTCGATTCCCGTCTCCATCGTGAAGACGTACACGAATCAGGAGGGAGCGCCGAACGTCATCGCCCCGATCTACCAGGGTGAAGGGATGTACGTTTACGAGAACACCTACATCGGCGAGCTGAAGATCGGCCCGATCCAGCCGGCGCCGGCGGGCTATCACCAGTTCGAGACGAAGATGTCGCTCGACCAGAACGGCCTGCTCTCGGTGACGGTCAACCACAAGAACGAAGGAAAGACCTACGCGGGCGACTTCAAGCACAAGACGACGGTTGGCGGCGACGACGCGCTCATCGCCATGCGCCAGCGGCTCGTGACCATGTTCCAACCGATTCCTGTCTACGAGCCGGCCATCCCGCCGCCGCCCGCCCCCCCCGCTCCGACCGATGCGCCGAGCGACGTCGTGGCAGCCGACGCGGC
>DATDFB010000136.1:0-13968 GCA_036522835.1 Thermoanaerobaculia bacterium
ATCGACCACGCTCGCCGCGATGATCGACAAGATCAACCGCGAGCGCCACGAGCACATCATCACCATCGAAGATCCGGTCGAGTTCCTCCACCAGCACAAGAACTGCGTCGTCAACCAGCGCGAGCTGCACGCCGACACGCATTCCTTCGCCAACGCGCTCCGCAGCGCGCTGCGCCAGGATCCGGACGTCGTGCTCATCGGCGAGCTGCGCGACCTCGAGACCGTCGAGTCGGCGCTGCGCATCGCCGAGACCGGCCACCTCACCTTCGGCACGCTGCACACGAACTCGGCGGCGCAGACGATCAACCGCATCGTCGACGTCTTCCCGGCGCACCAGCAGCCGCAGATCCGCGCCCAGCTCTCCTTCGTCCTCGAAGGAATCCTCTGCCAGTCGCTCATGCCGAAGGCGAACGGCAAGGGGCGCGTGATGGCCATGGAGATCCTCGTTCCCAACGCCGCCATCCGCAACCTCATCCGCGAGGACAAAGTCCACCAGATCTACTCGATGATGCAGACCGGGCAGACCAAGTACGGGATGCAGACGTTCAATCAGTCGCTGGCCACGCTGTACTTCAAGAAACATATTTCGCTGCAGACGGCGCTGTCGCGCTCGTCGAACCCCGACGAGCTGCAGGAGATGATCTCCCGCGGCGCCGGCGCTCTGCAGCCGCAGGGGACTGCGGCGCCGATTCCGGCGTCGCGGCCGAGCAGGACACAGTAACGGAGGACCACGATGCCCACATTCGAATGGAAGGGGAGAGGCCGCACCGGCGACACCGCGGGAGTGCTCGTCGCAGACACGAAGGACGCCGTCATCGCGACGTTGCGGCGCCAGCAGATCGTCGTCACGGCGGTCAAGGAGAAGGGGAAGGAGATCGCCCTTCCGAAGTTCGGCGGCAAGGTCCCGCCGCAGCTCATCGCCATCTTCACGCGCCAGTTCTCGGTCATGATCGACGCCGGTCTGCCGCTGGTGCAGTGCCTGGAGATCCTCGGCTCCCAGCAGGAGAACAAGGTATTCAAGCGCGCGCTCATCCAGATCCGGCAGGACGTCGAGTCGGGCTCCAACCTCGCCGACGCCATGCGCAAGCATCCGAAGATCTTCAACGACCTCTTCACGAACATGGTCGCCGCGGGCGAGGCCGGCGGTATCCTCGATACGATCCTCCAGCGTCTCTCCGGCTACATCGAGAAGGCGGTCAAGCTGAACTCGCAGGTGAAGTCGGCCATGATCTATCCGGTGGCCGTCATCTCCATCGCCTGCATCGTCGTGGCGGTCATTCTCTGGAAGGTCATCCCGGTCTTCGCCGCGCTGTTCACCAGCCTCGGCGCCCAGCTCCCGCTGCCGACGCGCATCGTCATCGCCCTGTCGAACTTCATCGCGTCCTATTGGTGGATCATCGCCATCGTCATCGGCGGCGGGATCTACGCCCTCCGCCGCTACCACGAGACGTACAAAGGGAAGCGCGTCATCGACGGGTTCATGCTGAAGCTGCCGATCGTCGGCATCCTTCTCCGCAAGATCGCCGTGGCCCGCTTCTGCCGCACGCTCTCGACGCTGACGGCGTCGGGCGTGCCCATCCTGGACGGCCTGACCATCACCGCGCGCACGGCCGGCAACTCGATCATCGAGGACGCCATCATGGCCACGCGCAAGTCGGTCGAAGAAGGCAAGACCATCAGCGAGCCGCTCGGCGACACCGACGTCTTCCCGAGCATGGTCGTGCAGATGATCGCCGTCGGCGAACAGACCGGCGCGCTCGACACGATGCTCTCCAAGATCGCCGACTTCTACGAAGACGAAGTGGACGTGGCCGTGGCCGGCCTGATGAAGCTCCTCGAGCCGGTCCTCATCGCCTTCCTCGGCGTGGCCATCGGCGGCATCGTCATCGCCATGTACATGCCGATGTTCTCGCTGATCTCGCAGATTGGGTAACGGTTCTTAGTTCTTGGTTCTTAGTTCTTAGTTTGGGGGCTCGGGCGATGCTCGGGCCCTCTTGTCATTTCACAAACCAAGAACCCAAGAACTAAGAACCAAGAACTAAGAACTTAAGAACCTAACAACCTAACAACCTAACAACGCAACGCACATGAGCTCCGACGCCAGAATGCTCATCGCCGTACGGGTCGTCGTTGTCACGACCCTCCTCCTCGGCGCGCTGATCATTCAGTACACCGTCCGCGAGCTGCTGCCGATCAACTACGTCTACATCACGGCGGCGCTCACCTACGGGCTCACCCTGCTGTACATCGCCGCCGGGAAGCTCTTCCGCTCGCGCGGGACGAACCTGGCCATCCAGATCGCCGGCGACCTCGTCATCGAGACCTTCCTCGTCTACTTCACCGGCGGCCTCGACTCGCCGTTCTCGTTCCTCTACCTCGTCTCCATCATCACCGCCTCGATGCTCCTGTACCGCCGCGGCGGCCTCCTCGCCGCGAGCGGCGCGGTCATCCTCTACGGCGCCTTGGCCGACCTGATGTACTACGGCGTGCTCCGCCTTCCGGAGCCGTCGTGGCTCGTGCCGACGCCGTGGTCCTCGTCGCGGCTCTACCTGAACATGGCCACGAACTTCGCCGGCTTCTACGCCACGGCGCTCCTGACCTCATACCTCTCGGAGAAGCTGCAGCGGACGTTCGAGGAGCTCGATGCGAACCGTCATAACCTGGCCGAGCTGCGCGCGCTGAACCAGAACGTCGTGCAGTCGATCCCCTCCGGCCTCATCACCATCTCCCCCTCGGGGCTGGTGACGTTCGCCAACCCCGCGGCGGCGCAGATCCTCCGCCGCGACGCCCACAACCTCGTCGGCTGCCACGTCAGCGAGCTCGGATTCTTCACCGAGAGCGAGTGGCGCGCCGTGCACGAAGGGATGGGCACCGCGCCGGTGATGCGCTGGGAGAAGGACGACTTTCACGCCGGCGACGAGCCGCACACCCTCGGCTGGGCCGTCACGCCGCTGCACACGCTCGACGGCATCGCCTCCGGCTACACGCTGATCTTCCAGGACCTCACGGAGATGAAGCGGCTCGAAGCCGAGGTGCGGCTCAAGGACAGGATGGCGGCGGTGGGCGAGCTCTCGGCGGGCATCGCCCACGAGATCCGCAACCCCCTTGCCGCCATCGCCGGCTCGGTGCAGGTGCTGAAGAAGTCGGAGGCGCTCACGCCGCAGGAGCAGCGTCTCATGTCGATCATCCTCCGCGAGTCGGAGCGGCTCAACAAGTCGATCGCCGACTTCCTCCGCTTCGTCAAGCCGCAGGAGAAGCGCCCCGCGGAGTTCGACATCGCCGCGAGCCTATCCGAGACGCTCGACCTCCTCGCCAACTCGCCCGAGCTCAGTCCCGAGCACAAGATCGAGCGCCAGATCGCGCCGCAGTCGTACACGATCGTCGGCGACGGCGACCAGATCCGCCAGGTCTTCTGGAACATCGCCCGCAACGCCGTGCAGGCCATGCCGCGCGGCGGCCGGCTGCGCGTGCAAACCGAGGTTGCGGACGGCGCCTACAACATCGTCTTCGCCGACAGCGGCCGCGGCATGAGCGACTCCGATCAGCGCCGTCTCTTCCAGCCCTTCCGCACCAACTTTCCCACCGGCACCGGCCTCGGCATGGCCATCTCCTACCGCATCGTGCAGGAGCACGGCGGCCGCATCGACGTCCGCACGCGCCAGGGGAGCGGGACGATGATCACCGTCTCGCTGCCCGCTACAATGCACTGAGTGCCGGACGACCACCTCCTCAAACCCGAAGCCCTCGACGACGACCTGCAAGCCGAGCTCTCGCTCCGCCCGAAGAAGCTGCGCGAGTACATCGGACAGGACAAGGTGAAGGCGAACCTGGAGATCTCCATCGCCGCCGCGCGCAAG
The DNA here is from genome assembly GCA_036522835.1 of Thermoanaerobaculia bacterium. Taxonomy (GTDB): domain Bacteria; phylum Acidobacteriota; class Thermoanaerobaculia; order Gp7-AA8; family Gp7-AA8; genus DATDFB01. The sequence goes on from DATDFB010000136.1 coordinate 3,858, forward strand.
CGCAGCGACGTGCTCGATCACGTGCTCCTCTTCGGCCCTCCCGGCCTCGGTAAGACGACGCTGGCGAACATCATCGCCAACGAGATGTCGTCGCCGCTGCGCGCCACCTCGGGGCCCGCGCTCGAGCGGCCGGGCGACGTCGTCGCCATCGTGACGAATCTACAAGAGGGAGAAACGCTCTTCATCGACGAGATCCACCGTCTGGCCGCGCCGGTCGAGGAAGTGCTCTACGCGGCGATGGAGGACTACCACGTCGACGTCGTCATCGGACAGGGACCGGCGGCGCGCACGGTGAAGGTCGACGTTCCGCGCTTCACGCTCATCGGGGCGACGACGCGCGCGGGACTGCTCACGGCGCCGCTGCGCGCGCGCTTCGGCATCGTGCACCGGCTCGACTTCTACGACGTCGTCGCGCTGAAGATCATCGTCCGCCGCTCCGCCGACATCCTCGGCATCGAGATCGACTACGACGGCGCGTCGGAGATCGCCCGCCGCTCGCGCGGCACGCCGCGCATCGCCAACCGCCTGCTGCGCCGCGTGCGCGACTTCGCCGAGGTGCGGCACGAAGGGAAGATCAACCTGGCCATTGCCAAGAGCGCGCTGGAGATGCTCGAAGTCGACGAATACGGCCTCGACGAGACCGACCGCAAGCTCTTGACCGCGATCATCGAGCGCTTCGACGGCGGCCCGGTCGGCCTCAACGCGCTGGCGTCGTCGACGGCCGAGGATCGCGGAACGATCGAGGACCTGTACGAGCCGTACTTGATCCAGTGCGGCTTCCTGCAGCGCACGCCGCGCGGCCGCGTGGCCACGAAGTTGGCGTACGATCACCTCGGGATCGGCGTGCCGCGGCGGCAGCACGGGCTGTTTTAGCGGACGTTCACGTCGCGCCGGAACTCGCTCCGCGGCCCTTCGATGTACGCCGGCGCCGCCCCTCCGCGCCCCCACGCCTCGACGATGAGAATGTGCGAGAGCTCGCCGTAGTCAGTCGACTTCTCGTGCCGCTCCAGGCCGCGCAGCTCGGGGTGCTCGCTCTCGCCGTAGGCAACGCGCGTCACGTTCGCGAAGCCGGCGTCGCGCAGCGTGGCCGTGAGCGTCCGCTCGTTGTAGAGGAACTGATGCCCCCAGCCGTGAAAGGCGCGGTTGAGGTAGAAGCACGCCGCCACCTGCTGGTCCTCCGGCGCGTCGAGGCGGTAGTGCGTCACCCAAACCCAGTCGAGGTTCGGCGTCGACAGCCGCAGCACACCGTCGTCGCGCAGCACGCGCCGCGCTTCGCGCATCAGCTTCAGCGCGTCGTCATAGGGGAGATGCTCGATGAAGTGCTCGGCGAAGACGAACGAGACGTCCTTGAACGGCAGCCCCTTGCGCAGGTCGAGCACTTTGTCGACGCCGGGATAGCGCTGGTTGTCGATGTTGACCCAGCCGGGAAGGGCGAGCGGGCCGCAGCCCAGGTGCAGTTTGGTCATGGTTCTTAGGTTCTTAGGTTCTTAGGTTCTTAGGTTCTTAGTTCTTGATTCAAAACTTAAGAACTTAAGAACTTAAGAACTTAAGAACCTAAGAACTCAAGAACTAAGAACCAAGAACCAAGAACTAAGAACCCAAAACTAATCCCGCCGAAAATGCGCCCCCCTCGACACCGGATTCTTCAGCGCCGCGTCGGCCACGATGGCCGCCATCTGTTGGCCGTGAAACAGCTCCACGATGGCCTTGCTGATCGTCGACTCGTGGTAGAACTTCGTGAGGCGGTTGCCGAGCTCGCGCATGTCGGCCACGGCACGCTTGAGCCGCTCGTACGTGCGCACGATCCCGACGTAGTTCCACATCGTGTGCTGGATCGTCGTCCAATCCTGCAGGATCAGCGCGGGGTCTTCCATGTTCTCGCTGCCGGGCGGCTTCCAGTCGGGGATCGTCTGCACCAGGTCGAGGTCGAGCGTGCCTCGCCCCGGCTTGCGCGCCGACTCCCATTTCTCGCGGATCGACACCGCCGCGTAGTAGCCCCACGTCAACCCTTCGAGAAGCGACGTCGAGGCCAGGCGGTTCCCGCCGTGCAAGCCCGTGCACGAGGTCTCGCCGATCGCGTAGAGCCGCGCCAGCGTCGTCTCCCCGGCGTTGTTCGCCAGGATCCCGCCGCAGAAGTAGTGCGCTGCGGGGACGACAGGGATCGGGTCGCGCTCGATGTCGACGCCGATCTCCGCGCAGGCGCGGGCGATGTTCGGAAAGCGCTCGTGAATCGGCTGGTGGCCTTTGTAGTAATTCGCCAGGTCGAGATAGACGAACTCCTCTTTGTTCGTCGTCAGTTCCTCCACGATCGCGCGCGCCACGACGTCGCGCGGCGCCAGGTCCTTGAGCGCGGGCGCGTATTTCTCCATGAAGTACTCGCCCTTCTGATTGCGCAGCCGCGCCCCCTCCCCGCGCAAGGCCTCGGAGATGAGGTAGTGGTTCGCCTCCTTGTCGGCGAGCGCGGTGGGGTGGAACTGCACGTACTCCGCGTTCATGATCCGCGCGCCGGCGCGCGAAGCCATGACTACGCCGTCGCCGATGGAATTGCGCGTGTTCGTCGTGTGCAGGTAGATCTGCCCGAGTCCGCCCGTGGCGAGGACTGTGAAGTCGGCGAAGATCGTGTAGACCTCGTTCGTGCGGTTGTCGAGGAGATACGCCCCGGCGCACTCGTTCGTGAGGCGGTAGCGCGCCTGCACGTCGGCGGGGTGGTGATGTGTGGTGAGGAGGTCGATCGCCGTCAGCTCCGTCGCCAGCGTCACGTTCGGCTCGCGGCGGACGCGATTCAGGAGCGAGACCTCGATGGCGCGCCCGGTCGCGTCGCCGGCGTGAATGATCCGCGGCAGCGAGTGCGCCCCTTCTTGCGTGAGGTCGAGCTCCCCCTCGTCCGTCGTCGAGAACGGCACCTGCACATCCTCGAGCAGCAGCTCGCGCACCACGCGCGGCCCTTCGACGGCCAGAAAGCGGACGGCCTCTTCGTTCGACAGCCCCGCGCCGGCGCGGATCACGTCCTCGATCAGCTTCGCCGGCGAGTCGTTCTCCCCTTGGTAGATGATCCCGCCCTGCGCCCAGAACGTGTTGCAGTCCTTCGGGTCGGCGGACTTCGTGACGAGGAGGACCTTGATCCCGGCCGCGGCCAGGCAGAGCGACGTGGTCAGGCCGGCGATGCCGGTGCCGATGACGAGGACGGGCCAATGTTCGCGATGCTTCAGAGGCACGGCGGGCATTCTACAGGTCAGGTGACGGGTCACAGGTGACGGGGAACAGATCGAAACGGTGCCTCGGCGAGGAACCCACCTGTGACCCGTTCCCTGTGACCTGTCACCTGATTACGCCGCCGGCTGCGCGAAGCCCGTAATCACGTACGACCCGCTCTTGATGTCCCTCTTGATCTTGATGATGTTGTTGTTCTGCGCGTCTTCGAGCAGGTCGGAGAACGTGTTGTACCCGTAGTACTCCTCGTTGAACGTCGGCTTCTTGCGCTGCATGGTCTGCTTGACCATCGATCCCCAGAGGATCTCCTTGTTCTCGCGCATCAGCGCCTTGATCGAGTCGATCAGGAGCTTGAACACCTCGGACTTCTTCTTGTCCTGGAAAGCCACCTGCGGCGCCTTGGTCATGCCGCGCACGAGGTCCTCGTAGAAGATGAACTCGTCGCAGTTGTCGATGAGGAGATCGCTCGAGGAGTTCTTCACCCCGACGCCGATCACGTACTTGTCGTTCTCCTTCAGCTTCGACACGAGCGGCGAGAAATCGGAGTCGCCCGAGGCGACGACGAAGACGTCGATGTGCTCCTTCGAGTAGCACATGTCCATGGCGTCGACGGCCATGCGGATGTCGGCGGAGTTCTTCCCGGAGTACGAGCGGCCGGGGATCTCGATCAGCTCGATCGCGGCCTCGTGCAGCTCGCGCTTGTAGTCGGGGAACTTGTCCCAGTCGCAGTAGGCGCGCTTGGCGACGATCTTTCCCTTCTCCAGAAGGCGCTCCAGGAGAAGGCTGATCTCGAATTTCTTGTATTTGGCGTCGATGACGCCGATGGCGATGTTCTCGAAGTCGATGAAAAGTGCGAGTTTGCGTTCAGCCATGCTGCGCGACGACGGAGGAGAGTCCGTCTCGTCGTCGTTGTTTCCTTCCGTTTCGAATACCGGCTTGCTTCGCGGCATTGTCGGCGCAGTCTAACCCACGGGCCCGGGTGATAATGCCGCCGTTGAAGCCCTACGTTCAGCTCGCCAGGCCGTTCACGCTCCTCCCGCCGCTCTTCGGAATCATCTCCGGCGCGGTCTGCGCGTGGGGCTCCGCGCACAACCCCGACCCGGCCCGCGCCGTCACCGCCTCGGTGATCCTCACGGTCGCCCTCGGATCGCTCTGCGCGTCGTTTCTCAACGCCGCGAATAACACGCTCAACCAGATCTACGACCTGGAGATCGACCGGATCAACAAGCCGAAGCGGCCGCTCGTCACCGGCGAGGCCTCGATGCGCGGCGCCTGGGTCTTCACCTGGATCATGTACGCGCTCGGCCTCCTGCCGACGTGGCTCGTCGTCGTCTACCCGCACAACACGATTCACGAAAAGCTTTTTGCGCCGCTGAGCCAGCACGAATGCTTCTTCATCTACCTGGCCGCCTTCGTCTCCACATTCGTCTACTCGATGCCCGCCCTCGGCCGGACGAAGGCGCATCCGATCGGCGCGAACCTCACGATCGCCATCCCTCGCGGGTGCCTGTTGAAAGTCGCCGGCTGGACGATGGTCGCGCACGCGAACACCGCCGAGCCGTGGTTCATCGGCTCGATCTTTCTGTTCTTTCTTCTAGGCGCCGCCTCGACGAAGGACTTCAGCGACATCGAAGGCGACCGCGCCGGCGGCTGCCGCACGCTGCCGATCGCCTTCGGCGTTCGCCGCGCCGCCTGGATGATCGCGCCGTTCTTCGTCCTGCCGTGGCTCTTGATGCCGGTCGGCGCCGCCACCGGCGTCCTCACGGGCAATCACACCGCGCTCGTGATCCTCGGCGTGGCCTTGGCGCTTTGGGGCGCCTACACGGTCTGGCTCATCGTCCGCAACCCCGACGAGCTCACCGCCACCGAGAACCACCCCTCGTGGCGGCACATGTATTTGATGATGATGGCCGCGCAGATCGGCTTCGCGATGGCCTACTTGGTGTGATGTTCCACGTGCAACCACACGATCCGATCGAGCTTTAGCCCGAGCTCGCGCGTGTCGCCCGACACTCCGAGGCGAGCGGGACTGACGGTTCGGTTCGTCGTGATGACGAGCTGCGTCTCCTTGCCCTCGACGTCGTAGGCGTGCGCCGACGTCGTGCGCGTCTCGACGAAGCGATCGACGACGCGGCCGTTCAGCGCGACGGTGATCGCCGCCGGCAGGTTTGCCTGCGGAATCTCGAACGCGAGCTCCAGCCGCGCGCCGCCACCGAGCGGCGGGAGCTTCGCCGTCGAGCGCGCTCCCATCCACCTCCACGAATGCGGCGCCGTTCCCTCCTCGCCGTACCAGCCGTCGCCGAACGCAATCGACGTCCGGTGCGACAGCCCAAAACGTTCCCACAGACAGAGATCGCCCGCCGACGGCGTATCGCAGACAAATTGCGACCCGAACCAGGCCCGGCTCTCGGCATTCATCTGCCAGTTGCCGCGCCATCCGAGGATGGCGAAGCGGCAACGCGACAGTCGAGTGCGAGCGAGCGGCTGCGCGCGCGGCGACTGGAACGCCGCCGCCGCGTCCGGGAACTTCACGCCGCCGCGCACGGCGTCGAGGAGCATCGTGCCGTAGCTATCGACGACGGCCGGCAACCGTCCGGCGGCGAGCGACCACTGTGGCTCGAAGGTGACGACGCAATCGCTCGCCGGCACGCTGTCACGGACGATCGCACCGATTGCCGGCAGCTCCGAGGGGCCGCCGCGCGACGCCAGCAGCGACACTCGCAGAGAGGGAATCGCCAGCAGCAACGCGACGACGACGGCCGCGCGCTGATCGAGCCTTCGCATCAGCATCGCCGCGCCAAGGCCGGCGAGCACGCACTCGCTCGCGGCCAGATGCGAGTTGTATTGATTCCAGTACGACGACGAGGCCAGGAACGAGAGCGCCGTCAGCACGCCCGCGACGGCGAAGAGGCGCTCCGCGCGCGTCGCCCGCAAGCGCAGCATCGAGAGCAACGCGACGGCGGCGAGGATCGTGGCGACGACGTGGCCGCCGCCGAGGATCTCCGGGAGACGCGCGGCGCGGGAGACGATGCCGTCCGGCGGGCGCCAGGCGTGAAAGAGGAGCGTCTGCTCGACGAAGGCGTGCGGCGCGAAGACGAAGAGCGGCCCGACGAGCAACGCGCCGGCCAGCGCGGCCCAGCCGAGAAAGCGCGGAATGTCGCGGCGCTCGCCTGAGAGAAGCGCGGCGAGAATCCAGATCCCGCCGAAGACCTTCACCGCGCACGCCGCGCCGCACAAGATTCCGGCGGCGATCGGCTTCCGCTTCAGCCACAGGAGCGCACTGGCGAGGCAGACGAGGTTCAGCACGGGCTCGAGGAACGGGCCGCGCTCGGCGCTCACCGCATCCGGATACGTGGCGTAGAGCGCCGCCGCCGCGATCCCTGCAGACGGACCTGCTGCCTGCAAGGCGATCCGTCCGACGAGAAAAATATTGATCGCGCCGGCGACCGTCGCCAGCACGCGCGCCGCGGCGAACGCATGCGCCGGATCGCCGATCCACGAGACCACTCCGAGGACGTAGAGAAGCCCCGGCGGGTGGACAAAGACGAAGTCGCGGTACGGCAAGACCCCGCGGAACAGCAGCGCCGAGGCCGAGAAATAGACCCCTTCGTCATAGTCGACGCTCCAAGCCAGCGGCCCGCCGGCGTGCAGGAGCGGTGCAATGCGTAGAAGGAAGCCCCCGAAAGCGATCGCCGCGAGCGCAAATCCCGACTGTCGCGACACGTGTGCGTTCTACCACGAACCCACCCGTCACCCGTTCCCCGTGACCCGTCACCCGCTTTTCCACAGATTTCGTCCACCGCCTGTCTTTCGCCCATTTTCCTTCTGGACGAGTCTGCTGATCGGCTTCGGAATCGCCCTCCAACAAGCTGCGGAAAAGCGCGCGTGAAGAATCGGCGGAAAAGCTGCGGATTATCAGCGTAAAAGCCGCGGAAGGCGCTGTGGATAAGCTGTGCGAAAGCGGTGAATAAGCCGTGGATAACGCGCGGATTCGGCGCGGAGCCTCTGTGGATTAACTAACTGCATTTGCGAATAGTTACGCTAGATCTAGTGTTCTCTTTGCCGTGCACCACAAGATCTTGTGATGCAAGACTTGACATGCTTCTCCACGGGGCGTAGGTTGTCTCGCATCGAATTCACAACTCGGCGCGAGGAGGAGAGATGAAGGATTTGAAGCAGCCTCGTTCGTCTTCAGGAGCTCCGGTGCGGTCCGTATCGCTCCACATCCGCGAGTACCAGGTGACGCTGAAGGTGCGCTCCGCGGTGCCACAACCGCGGCTTGCGGCCAGCTCGCCGCGCTGAGTTGTCGTCTTAGGCATCGAGCGAGGCGCCCCGCGAGGGGCGCCTTTGCACTGGGAGGAGGAAGGAAATGACGTCCATCGACATGACCACGCAGTCGTTGCGGTCGCGCAACGCCAAGGGACCGAAGGTCACACGAAAAGAGACGAAGGGTGGCGGGATCGGGGTGGATCGTTTCTTCACTCGGCCCGGCGTCGACGTGTACGACACGTGCGAATGGGAGACGCGCAGCGCCGTCATCACCAACGAGCGCGGCGACGTGGTCTTCGAGCAGACGGGCGTCGAGATGCCGAAGTTCTGGACCCAGATGGCCACGAACGTCGTCGTCTCCAAGTACTTCCGCGGCCACATCGGCACGCCGGAGCGGGAGTCGTCGGTGCGCCAGCTCATCGGCCGCGTCGTCCACACGATCACCGGCTGGGGGCGCGAGGGCGGCTACTTCGCCACCGAGGCGGACGGCGACACCTTCCGCGACGAGCTCACGCACATCCTCCTCTACCAGATGGCGTCATTCAATTCGCCGGTGTGGTTCAACGTCGGCCTCGAGCCGCGCCCGCAGTGCTCGGCCTGCTTCATCAATTCCGTGCAGGACACGATGCGCTCGATCCTCGGACTGGCCGCGACCGAGGGGATGCTATTCAAGTACGGCTCGGGCACCGGCTCGAACCTCTCCAACATCCGCTCCTCCCGCGAGCTCCTCGCCGGCGGCGGCACGGCCTCGGGGCCGGTGTCGTTCATGCGCGGCTACGACTCGTTCGCCGGCGTGATCAAGTCAGGGGGCAAGACCCGTCGCGCCGCGAAAATGGTCATCCTCAACATCGACCATCCCGACGTCGTCGAGTTCATCGAGTCGAAGGAGAAGGAAGAGAAGAAGGCGTGGGCGCTGATCGAGGCCGGCTACGACGGCGCGTTCAACGCTCCCGGCGGCGCGTACGACTCGGTGCAGTTCCAGAACGCGAACCACTCCGTGCGCGTGACCGACGAGTTCATGCGCTCGTACGAGAAGGACGGCACGTGGCAGACGCGCGCGGTGACGGAGCCGGAGCGCGTGATGGACACCTACAAGTCGCGCGAGCTGATGCGCAAGATCTCCGAGTCGGCGTGGATCTGCGGCGATCCGGGGATGCAGTTCGATACCACCGTCAACGACTGGCATCCCTGCCCGAACACCGCGCGCATCAACGCCTCGAATCCCTGCTCGGAGTACATGTTCCTCGACGACTCCGCGTGCAACCTGGCCTCGCTGAATCTGATGCGCTTCTATAGCGACGCCGAGGGGTTTGACGTCGAGGCCTACCGCGCCGCGCTGCGCATCGTCATCACGGCGCAGGAGATCCTCGTCGACAACGCGTCGTATCCGACGCCGGCGATCGAGAAGAACTCGCACGCCTTCCGGCCGCTCGGCATCGGCTACGCGAACCTCGGCGCTCTCTTGATGGCCCGCGGCCTACCGTACGACAGCGTGGAAGGGCGCGACTACGCCGCCGCGGTGACGTCGATTCTCTCGGGCGAGTCGTACGCGCAGTCGGCGCGCATCGCCGAGAAGCTCGGCCCCTTCGCCGGCTACGCCGCGAACGAGGAGCCGTTCCTGCGCGTGATCGACAAGCACCGCCGCGCCGCCTATCGCATCGACACGAAGGCCATCCCCGCCGACCTCGCCGACGCGGCCACGAGCGCATGGGACGAGGCGTACGCGCTCGGGCAGCAGCACGGCTTCCGCAACGCGCAGATCTCCGTGCTCGCCCCGACCGGGACGATCGCGTTCATGATGGACTGCGACACGACCGGCATCGAGCCCGACATCGCCCTGGTGAAGTACAAGAAGCTCGTCGGCGGCGGGATGCTGAAGATCGTCAACCAGACGGTCCCGACCGCGCTCAAGCGCCTCGGTTACGACCAGAAGCAGGTCAACGACATCGTCCAGTACATCGACGAGAACGACACGATCGAAGGGGCGCCGCACCTCCTCGACGCGCACCTGCCGGTCTTCGACTGCGCGTTCAAGCCCGCCAACGGCACGCGCTCGATCCACTACATGGGCCACCTGCGGATGATGGGCGCGGTGCAGCCGTACATCAGCGGCGCGATCTCGAAGACGATCAACATGCCGAACAGCGCGACGGTGGAGGAGATCGAGCAGGCGTATTACGAGGCCTGGAAGCTCGGGTTGAAGGCCGTGGCGGTGTACCGCGACGGCTGCAAGCGCTCGCAGCCGCTCTCGACCGGGAAGGAGAAGGCGCAGCTCGAGGCGCTCGGCATCGGCCCGACGGCGGTGCGCCGCAAGCTGCCCGACGAGCGCGAGTCGATCACGCACAAGTTCTCGATCAGCGGCCACGAGGGCTACATCACGGTCGGCAAGTACGAGGACGGCGCGCCGGGCGAGATCTTCATCACCATGGCCAAGGAAGGCTCGACGATCTCGGGCCTCATGGACTCGTTCGCCACGATGACGTCCTTGGCCCTGCAGCACGGCGTGCCGCTGCAGCTCCTGGTCGACAAGTTCACGCACACGCGCTTCGAGCCGAGCGGCTTCACCAAGAACCCCGAGATCCCGATGGCGAAGTCGATCATGGACTACATTTTCAAGTGGCTGGCCATCAAG
>DATDFB010000137.1:0-25348 GCA_036522835.1 Thermoanaerobaculia bacterium
GGCGGCCGCGGCACGGCGCTCTGCTCGATCGCCGGCTGGTGGACGACGTCGCGCGCGGCGCCGTCGCCGTCGTGCGCTGGCCCGGCATCGACTCGCCGAGGTACGTCATCTTCGATGCGCCGCGATAGGCGTGCATGATCATCTGCCCGTTGACGAACAGTGCATCGGGCGAGCGGTAGACGTCGCCGCCCTCCTCGACCAGCACCCACGCGTTCGTGAGGATCGAGCGGAGATATTCGGCGGCCATGGCCTCGTCGGCGGGCGGGATGTCGACGCCGCGCAGCGTCACGGTGGCGCCGCCGTCGACGACGATCGTGCGGCTGTTGAGCACGCGGCCGACGCGGACCATCGTCGCGCCGCTGAGGGGAAGAGCAAACAGGCAGAAGAGAGAAATGGCAACGAAACGCTTCATCGTGGTTCGGTGCGCGGGAGGGGACGATGGTGCGTGGCGGTGGGACCGCCAAGGTGGGCGCGCGAAGATACCACGTTCGTGCGAGAATGCAAACGGCCATGGGTGGACGGGCGGGGAGACGCAATGTGACGCCGCGACAGTCGTCGTTCCGCAGCGTGGCCCTCCTCATGCTCCTGCCGATCGGCGCCCTCCTTCTCTTCCTCGGATACCGATTCGCGCGCGACGTCGTCCACCAGCCGGCGATCGAGCAGAGCGCCGTGCCGCGGCCGCCGCGGAAACATGCGAAGGGACGCGGCGACATCGTTCTCATCCTCGACGACGTCGGCTTCGACCATCAGCCGCTCGCCGGCGCGATGACAATCGATCCGAAGATCAACTTCTCGGTGCTCCCGAATAGCCGCAACGCCGCGCTCTTCGCGAACGAGCTTAGCGCGCGCGGCTTCGAAGTCCTCTGCCACCTGCCGATGGAGCCGGACGGCTTTCCGCGCGTCTCGCCCGGGCCGGGCGCGGTGCTGACGACGATGTCGGATGTCGAGATCGCCGCGGCGACGCGGGCGAACGTCGCGGCCGTGCCGCACGCGCGCGGCGTCAACAATCACATGGGCTCGCGCGCGACGGCGGATCCGCGCGTGATGAGCGCCGTTCTCTCGGCGCTGCCGCGCGGGCTGTACTTCATCGACTCCCGCACGACCGCGGCATCGGTCGGCGAGGCGCTGGCGCGGCAGATGAACATCCGCACCGCGGCACGCAGCGTTTTCCTCGATGACGTGCAGACGGAGGCGGCGATCCGCGCCCAGCTGCGCGAGCTCGAGCGCGATGCGGCGGCGCGTGGCGTAGCCGTGGGCATCGGGCACATGTACCCGGCTACGATCAAAGTGCTCGCCGAGGAAGCGCCGCAACTGCGCGCCAGCGGGTATCGTTTCCGGCGGGCCTCGGAAATCGTGAACTAAATGTTGCTCGCGCTTTTTCTCGTCGACCTCGCCGCCGGCCTCGTCGTCTTCCTTCCGCTCGTAGGCCGCCGCAACGCCGGTGTGAAGTTCTATCGCATGACGTTCATCATCAGCGCTGCGCTGGCCGCCTGCGCCGCGGCCGCGCATGCCATGGCCCACGCGCGCGAGCTGGCGATGCTCGATGCCATTCCGGTCGCGCTCACGATCGTCGTCTGGTTCGTCCTCCGCTATCCGAAGCGCCTTGTCTTCCGGGTGCCCGTCGCGCTGCTCGGCGCGTCGTACGTCGTCGCGGCGGTCACTGCATGGCGCGCCGGTACGCAGTCATCGCTCGCGTGGAGCATCGCCGGCGCGCTCGCCTCGGTCGCGCTCCTCGGCAGCGTGAACCTGGCCATGATCCTCGGGCACTGGTACCTCGTCGTGCGCGGCATGGCCATCGATCCCCTGAAGCGGCTGACGATCGCGACGCTGGCGACGTCCGTCGCGCGCGTCGTCGTCGTCATCGCGGCGCTCTGCGTCACCGGCGTCTGGAACGAGATCGCCATCCGACAGGGAATCTTCTTCTGGATGCGCGCGGGGTGGGGCCTCGTCGGACCGTTGCTGCTCTATCCGATGGTGTGGGGAACGGTGCGGATCCGCTCAACGATGGCGGCGACCGGCATCCTCTACGTCGACGTCGTGGCCGTCGTCATCGGCGAAGTCCTCGGCGGATGGCTCAGCGCCATCGCTCACGTCCCCGTCTGAGTGCCCTTCCTCCGCCCCCGGCGGTGCGGCGCCGTAGACGTGGCGGTCGTGCGTGACGAGGTCGAACGCCTTCACGTTCGGCGGCACGGCGTAGCCGCGGTGGACGGCCTGGCATCGATAGCAGACCACGACGTTCTTCACGAGACGGTAGATCGTCCAGTCGAGGATCGTGACGATCAGCAGCGAGATGAAGTAGGTGAACGGCGCGAGCACGGCCCCGATGATGATGAGCAGCATGCCGGTGCCGCGGTTGAAGTCCTTTTGAAAATAGAGCTGGTCGTGGCCGCAGGCGGCGCAGAGTTGGATCGTGGCCGGTGCCACGACGTAGTTCGATGCGCCGCAGCGCTCGCACGGGCGCGCGGCCTCGCCGGTCTCGCGGGCGAGACGCGCGTCGCAGTGCGTGCAGAGGAAGTGGACGGAAGCCACAGCCTCGCTATTTTGCTCTTTCGATGTACCGGTTCTCGGAGGGATCGACGATGATCTCTTCGCCCTCGCTGACGAAGGGAGGAACGAGGACGGTGACGCCGTTCTCGAGCTTGGCGGGCTTGTACGACGCCGACGCGGTGGCGCTCTTCACCATCGGCTGGGTCTCGGCGATCTTGGCGCGCACGGTCTTCGGGAGCTCGATGCCGAGCGGGCGCCCTTCGTAGAACTGCACCTGGAGCTTGACGCCGGGGGCGAGCCACGAGGCGGAGTCGCCGAGGTCGTCGTCCGAGATCTCGACCTGCTCGTAGTTCTCCGTGTTCATGAAGTGGTGGGCGTGGCCGTCGGAGTAGAGGTACTCCATCTCGTGCTGGTTGATGAACGCCTGCTCGACCTCGTCCTGCGAGCGAAAGCGGTGCTCGAACTGGTTGCCGGTGCGGAGGTTCCGCAGCTTGGCCTGCACCATCGCGCGGAGATTGCCGGGTGTGTGGTGGTGGAACTCGAGGACTTTGCAGAGATCGCCGTTGAAGAGGACGACCATTCCGCGGCGAAGATCGTTGGCCTGCATGGAGGTTGTGAATCCTTTCGCGAAAATTCGGGCGCGCAAACGGCTGGGGGAGAGAGGGATATTCCAAAAAGCGGTTAGCATGCCACACTGTGGGCCGAGGTGAGCCGAATGCCTGCGAAAGTTCCTCCCTTCGTCGCCGACTTCCGCACGACCCACGCCGACGTCTGGGAGTCGTTCAACGCTCTGGCCGACAAGTGTCACAACGCCGGTCCGCTCGACGAGAGGACGCGGCGGCTGGTCAAGGTCGCGCTGTCGATCGGCGCTGGGCTGGAGGGCGGCACGCACTCCGCCGTCCGCAACGCGCGGCACGCCGGGATCACCGACGAGGAGCTGACGCACATCTGCGTTTTGGCGATCACCACGCTCGGGTTTCCGGCGGCGATGCGGGCGCTGACATGGGTGGCGGACAAAGGCGGCGGCGGTTAGTATGATCCCGGCGTGAAACGCCTCGTCCTCGCGCTCACGCTGCTCACCGCCTGCACCACTACCGACACCACCTACCGGCTCTCCGCGGAGCCGACGCTCGGGGCTGTGCTGCCGACCGCGAACGCGCCGTCCTCCGGCTTCGTCGTCGTCGGCGCGGTGCAGACCTTCCCGGCCTACCGCGTCGTCTTTCACGACGTCGAGTACGTCGCCGGCGTCGACGCCATGCACCGGATCCGCTTCATCGAGACGACCGACGCGGGCTTCCGCACGCGCGAGGGGCTGCGCGTCGGCGCCACGCTCGACGACGTCCTCGCCGCCGGTGGACGCCCGCCGGTGTACGAGGCAGGGTGGGGCCGATGGTCGCTCTTGCAGTCCGGCTGGTGCGCCTTTTTCGCCGCGCCGTCGGCAAGCGACGTTCTCGGGCCGCCGCAAGTGCTCAGTTATTTTCGCCGTGAAGGCACGACGTAACCCTACATTTCGATCTGCGCGCCGAGCTCGATGACCTGATTCGACGGCAAACTGAAGTAGGTCGCGGCGCCGGTGGCATTCCGCATCATCCAGGCGAAGAGCCGCTCGCGCCAGAGGGCCATGCCGGGGCGGCGCGTGGCCAGCAGCGTCTCGCGGCCGAGGAAGTAGCTCGTGATCATCGGCTGGAGCGGCACCGGCGGCTCTTTGATCGCGGCGAGAATCGACGGGAGATTCGTCTCGTCCATGTAACCGAAGCGGAGGACGAGGCGGTAGACGCCCTGGCCGAGGCTTTCCCACTGCACCCGCTCGTTTTCGGGCAGGCGCGCAATCTCCTCGACGACGACGCTGAGCAGCACGACATTCTTGTGCACGACTTTGTTGTGCTTGAGGTTGTGCAGCAGCGACGTCGGGATTCCCTCGGCGCGCCGCGACATGAAGATGGCCGTGCCGGGAACGCGCGGAATGCGGCCGGCGGCGAGGTCGCGGAGGAGGTCGCCGGCTTCCATCTGCGTGGCCGCGAGGCGCTCGTTGAGGATCTGCCGTCCGCGCCGCCACGTCGCCATGAGTGTGAAGGCGAGAACGCCGACGAGGAGCGGGAACCAGCCGCCCTGCTCGACCTTGATGATGTTCGCGCCGAAGAAGGCCAGGTCGACCAAGAGCAGCGGCACGGTCACGCAAAGGATCGCGATCGTCGACCAGTGCCAGCGCTCGCGCTCGACCACGGCGAGGATCGACGTCGTGATCGCCATCGTCGCCGTCACCGCCACGCCGTATGCCGCGGCGAGGTTCGTCGAGGCCTGGAAGGCGATCACCAGGCCGACGGCGCAGATCATCAAGAGCCAGTTCACCGAGGGGATGTAGATCTGCCCGATCTCGCGCGCCGAGGTGTGGCGGATGACGAGGCGGGGGAGGTAGCCGAGCTGCACCGCCTGGCGCGTGAGCGAGAACGCGCCGGAGATGACGGCCTGCGAGGCGATGATCGTGGCGATCGTGCTGAGACCGACAAGCGGGTAGAGCGCCCACTGCGGCGCGGCGAGGAAAAAAGGGTTTTTGAACGCGTTCGAATCGCGCAGCATCAGCGCGCCCTGGCCGAGGTAATTGATCAGCAGCGCCGGAAAGACGATCGCGAACCAGGCGATGCGGATCGGGCGGGCTCCGAAGTGACCCATGTCGGCGTAGAGTGCTTCGCCGCCCGTCACGGCCAGGAAGACGGCGCCGAGGACGAGATAGCCGGTGACGTGGTTCGCGGCGAAGAAGCGGATGGCCCAAAGGGGATCGATCGCCGTCAAGACGTGCGGCGCGCGGACGATCTGGGCGACGCCGATGGCGGCGATGACGGCGAACCAGATCATCATGACCGGGCCGAACATCGCGCCGACCTTGGCCGTCCCGATGCGCTGCACGACGAAGAGGAGCACGAGGACCGCGAGCGTGATGGGGACGATGTACGGCTTGAACATCGGCGTTGCCACGTCGAGGCCTTCGACGGCGGAGAGGACGGAGATGGCCGGCGTGATCATGCCGTCGCCGTAAAGCAGCGCGGCGCCGAAGAGTCCGATTGCCACGATGAACCAGCGCCGGCGACTGGCGGCGCTCTGCACGCCGACCAGCGACATGAGCGCGAGGATGCCGCCCTCGCCGCGGTTGTCGGCGCGCATGACCAACACGAGGTACTTGATGGAGATGATGATGACAAGTGACCAGCAGATCAACGAGACGATGCCGAGGATGTTCGCTTCGGTCGGCGGGAGGTGGTGCTCCGGACGGAAGCACTCCCGGAATGCGTATAACGGGCTGGTACCGATGTCGCCGTAGACGACCCCGAGCGCTCCGAGGGAGAGGGTGACGAGATAACGGGTGCTGCTTTGCGGCTTCGCAGTTTCCATCGAGCGCAGGCGGCGAACCATAGCATAGGAAGCAGGAAGCGAGCCGATGCATGCTAGACTCACTAATAACCTGGGGACGAGAACCTCAATGAAGCCAAAATGTTGGGTGCTGGCGGTGGTGTGTGGCCTGCTGCTCGCGGCCACGGCGGCGGCGCAATGCGTGACGGCGCTCGTCCCCGTTTCCCAGCCGGTCGTCTTCCCCAGCCACGCCGCGGGCCCGATCGCCTTCACCGGTTCGCTCTACGGCGTCGCCAAGCTCGACGCCGATCCGGCGAACAACGCCATCTACTTCGGCGTCTACGACGCGAATCTCAATCAGATTCGTCCGGACCGCCTGATCGCCTCGTCGACGCTGGCCGGTCCGCGCATCCTTCTCTGGAACGGTACCGAATTCGCGCTCTTCTACGAAACGCGCAACTTTCAGATCACGCTGCAGCGCATCGACGTGAACGGCAACCCCGTCGGCGGGCCGGTCACGATCGCGCCGCAGCACGCGCAGGCGTTCAACCAGGAGTACGACGCGGCGTGGGACCCGACGCGAAAGGCCTACATCGTCCTGCACACGGTGACGAGCGGCTTTGACATGGGGCTGTGGATGGCAGTGATGGCTGCCGACGGCACGCAGAAGTCCGATGAGCCGGTGACGTTCTTCGTCTCGACGCCGGTCTATCCGCGCGTGGCGGTGACGCCGTCCGGAGTCATCGGCATCGTCTACTCGCGAAGCGTGAACGGCGGGCAGCAGGAGCTGGCGTTCTCGATTGTGACACCGGGCGCGCCGGCGACGGCGATCGCCACGGTGCGCGCAGGCGGCGCGAATCCGCGCCTCGCCACGGACGGCCGCTTTTTCTTCCTCGTATACACCGTGCCGGT
The DNA here is from genome assembly GCA_036522835.1 of Thermoanaerobaculia bacterium. Taxonomy (GTDB): domain Bacteria; phylum Acidobacteriota; class Thermoanaerobaculia; order Gp7-AA8; family Gp7-AA8; genus DATDFB01. Next base: position 6,745 of record DATDFB010000137.1, read on the forward strand.
CACCGGCGGGAACACGATGCGCTCGGTCAAGTACGACACGGCCGGCCACGTCGTCACGGCGGACGCGCTGCTGGTGAACGGCGCGACGGACGCGCTGCCGTTCTCGCTGATCGCGAACGCATCGCTGTCGGAGTGGGCTCTCTTGTACGTGCAGTACCCCGCAGGCGTTTTCAACCCCTCGGTCGCGGAGACGCGGCTGCGCCGGATTCCATTCACCGCCGGCACGACGACGGATATCCCCTTTGTTCTCGACTCGGCGAAACGCAGCCTGGCCCCGCAGTCGGAGTTGACGTGGAACGGCAGCGGTTACGTCGCCTCGGTCGGCCGCGTGCTGTCGCTGACCGAGGGGACGGAGTCGTACCTGGCGCGGCACTGCCCGTTCACGGTCAGCATCGCCGCGAGCACGACGCTGACGGTGCCGCTGGCGCCGATCACGTTCACGGCGAACCCGAGCAGCGGCGCGCCGCCGTACACGTACGTGTGGAGCTTCGGCGACATCTCCAGCCCGGAGCGCGGCCAGACGGTGACGCATGCGTTCCGCGACATCGGCACGTACACGGTGACGGTGACGGCGACGGACCGCGACGGCGCGAACACGACGACGTCGATCACGGTGACGATCGCGAATCTGCGCCGGCGGGCGGCGAAGCACTGATATGGAATGCGGCGGCCATGCCGCCGCTGTCAGCGCGGCGGAATGGCCGCCGCACTCCACACCATCCGCAGCATCCCCCGCGCGGAGAAAATCGCGCGCGGGTCGGTCGTCTCGTCGAGGATCTCGCTGAAGCTGCGCAATGCGTACGAGCTTCGCCGCGCCATCCGCGCGATCGCGTCGTTCACCCATGGCCGCGCCAGCCATTGCTGTGCGGCGCTGTAGCCGGCGTACTTCGGTTGCAGCGCGGCGATGCGGCGGTGGTACTCCGCGGCGGGCGCGTCCGGCGCGGCGGCGATCGCGGCGGCGGCGATCTCGCCGGTTTCCATGGCCTTGCCGATCCCTTCGCCGCTGACGGGGAGCGTGCAGCCGATCGTCTCGCCGATGGCGAGGACGTTCGGCGTGCGCGCGAACTCCGCGCCGCGTAGTCCGCTGCGGAGCGTCGCGCCGGCGACGCGCGTCGCCGAGATCATGCCGGCAGAGATCGCGCGTGCCGGCTCGCACTCCCGCAGAAAGCGCTGCAGCGCCTCGTGGAGCGGCGGCGCGTTGCGCTCGCCGTCGCGGTAGACCACGCCGCAGCCAATGTTGTACTCGCCGTTGCCTGTCGGAAAGATCCAGGCGTAGCCGGGGACGAGCTGCCGCTCGAACGAGACGACGAGATCGTCGATGGCCGCCGTCGACCTGATGTACTGGCGCACGGCTACGCCCGAGGCGATCTTGCGCGTCACCATGCCGGCCTGCTCGAGCAGGCGCGTGTCGGCGCCGGTGGCGAGGACGAGCGTGCGTGCACTCACAACGCGCCCGCTCACGGAGAGCGAAACGCGATCCGCTTCGACCGAAACGTTCTCTACACGCCCCTGCTCGATCGTCGCTCCCGCCTCGGCCGCCGCGCCGGCGATGATCGCGTCGAGATCGAAGCGCTTCATCACGAGCGCTTGCATCGCGATCGGCAGCGCGATCTGCGACGGGCTGTAGAGTATCAGCCGGTTCGCGGCGAAGGCGCTCGCGCGCACGCGGTCGATCAGCCCGAGGCGTGTGAGTACGCGCAGCGCGTCCGGCATCAGCCCGTCGCCGCAGACTTTCTCGCGCGGGAACGACTGCTTGTCGAAGGCGATGACACGGACGCCTTGCCGTGCCAGGCAGAGCGCCGCCGTCGCGCCGGCGGGGCCGCATCCGACGACCGCCACGTCCCAGAGCGGCTCCACGTTACGCCCGCGTCTCCTCGATCGTCGTCATCAGATCGAGGAACTCCTGTGCCGGCACGGGCGGCTTGATCAAGTACCCCTGCATTTGATCGCAGTTGTAGCGGCGCAGGAAATTCGCCTGCTCGCTGAACTCCACGCCTTCGGCGATCACCTTCAGCCGCAGCGAGCGGGCCATGGCGATGATGGCGCTAACGATCGAGGCCGTGTCGGGATCGGTGGTGATGTCGCGGACGAACGATTGATCGATCTTCAGCGTGTCGATCGGGAAGCGTTTCAGGTAGCTCAGCGACGAGTGCCCCGTGCCGAAGTCGTCGAGCGAGATGCGCACGCCGAGCTTCTTGAGCTCGTACAGAGTGCGCACGCTCGTCTCGGGACTCTGCATGGCGCTGCTCTCCGTGATCTCCAGCTCCAGCATGCGCGCCTGGATCTGCGTTTCCTCCAGGATCTCGCGCACGCGCTGCACGAGGTCGGGCTGCTGCAACTGGCAGACCGACAGGTTCACGGCGAGCGACAGATTCTTGAACCCCGCCAAGTGCCACTGCCGCGCCTGCATGCACGCGGCGCGCATCGCCCACATGCCGATCGGCACCATCACTCCGTTCGCCTCCGCCAGCGGAATGAACATCCCCGGCGGGATCGAGCCCATCTCCGGATGGTTCCAGCGCAAGAGCGCCTCCATTCCGGTGATGCGGCCGGAGCGGAAGTCGAAGATGGGCTGGTAGTGCACGGCCAGTTCGTCGTTGACGAGCGCGCGGCGCAGCCCGTGCTCGAGCGCGATCCGCTGCAGCGCCCGCGCATTGATGAAGGCGTTGAAGAGCTGGTAATTGTCGCGCCCCTGCTCCTTGGCCTGATACATGGCCGTGTCGGCGTTCTTGATCAGCGTCTCCGCGTCGAGGCCGTCCTCGGGATAGAGGCTGACGCCGATCGAGGTGGTGATGAAGAACTCGCGCCCTTCGATGTGGAACGGGTAGCGCACGGCTTCGAGCAGTTTCTGCGCGACCGGCGCGGCGTCCTCGGAGCGGTTGAGGTTCGGCAGCAGCAGCGTGAACTCGTCGCCGCCGAGGCGCGCCACGGTGTCGGACTCGCGCACGCACGACTGCACGCGCGCCGCGACCGCCTGCAGCAACTGGTCCCCGATGTTGTGGCCGAGCGAGTCGTTGATGACCTTGAAGCGGTCGAGGTCGAGGAAGAGCACCGCCAGGCGCGATCCGTCGCGCTGCGCGTGCGAGAGCGCGACGGTCAATCGATCTTTGAACAGCAGCCGGTTCGGCAGGCCGGTGAGCGCGTCGTGATAGGCGAGGTGCTTGATCTGCTCCTCGGCGTACGTGCGCTCGCTGATGTCGCGCACCACGATGACGATGCCGCCGCCGTCGAGCGCGGTCATCGAGATCTCCTGCGGAAAGGTGCTGTTGTCGCGCCGCAGCCCGGCCGTCTCGCCACGCCAGCGCCCGCGCTCGAGCACGATCGGCAGGATCCAGTTGCGGAAGCGCTCGTTCTCCGACGTGTCGTACAGCTCGCCGAGCGGCGTGCCGACGAGCGACTGCGCGGAGGCATAGCCGTACAGCTTCGCCAGCGCGTCGTTGACGTAGGTGAATTCGAGCTCCGCATTGAGAATGCCGATGCCGTCCATCGACGCGGTGATGGCCGCGGTCTGCCTGCGTAGCATGGCCTCGGCGGCTTTGCGCTCGGTGACGTCGGTGGCCACGTGGAGGTATCCGGTGATGGCGCCGGCGTCGCTGCGCAGCGCGGTGACGGCGAGGAGCACTGTGATCTCGCGCCCGTCCTTGCGCACCCACGTCCACTCGCGCTCCTCGAGTCCCTCGGCCGAGGCGCGGACGACGAGGACGTCGAACGGCCGCTGCACGCTCATGGCCAAACGCTCGGCGTAATGCGCGAGCTCGCCCTGCTGGTGCAGCTCGACGACGGAGTGCTTGCCGATCATCTCGTCGGCGTCGTGGCCGAGCATCCGCTCCGCGCCGGCGTTGAACATACGGATGACGCCGTGCGGATCGGTGGCGATGATGGCCACGCGCGTGGCGGCGTCGAGCACCGCCTTGCGCTGAGAGTTCGCGGCGGCCACTTCCTGTTCGGCGAGCTTGCGCTCGGTAATGTCGTGGACGATCGAGTAGAGCACCGTGCGGCCGCCGATCTCGACCGGACCGGAGTGCACTTCGACGTCGCGCACCTCGCCGCTGGCGAGCATGTGCCGGAAGACGTGGTAGACCCGCTCCTGCGCGGCGGTGCGGGCCATCTCTTCGCGCACGCGCTCCGGGCCGGCCACGTTGATCTGCCAGATCTTCATCTTCAGCAGCTGTTCGCGCTCGTAGCCGTAAAAGTCGACGGCGGCCATGTTCGCGTCGAGGATGGCGCCGCTCTCCGGATCGATGATGATCTGCACGGCGCGGTTGTTCTCGAACATCTGCCGGTAGCGGAGCTCGCTCTCGCGCACCGCATCTTCCTTGCGCCGGTATTCGATGGCCGAGGCGACCTGCTGCGCGACGAAGACGAGAATCTCCTCGTCGCTGGGATGGAACCGCTTCGACTCGTCGTACGTCTGCAGACCGATCACGCCCCAGGTGCGATCGCCGGTCTTGAGCGGCGCGCCCAGCCAGTCGACCGAGGGAGCGCCGATCTGTTCGACCTCGCCGGCGGCGACGAGCTTGGCGAACGTCTCCGGCGTGGAAAAGAGCGGCTTGCCGGTGCGCAGCACGTACGCGGTCATGCCGCGGCCGGGCGCGCGCCCCTCGGGCTTCGGATCATATTCGTCGACGAAGTACGGGAAGCGCATGATGTCGCGCTCGGCGTCGTATTCGGCGATGTAGAAGTTCGTCGCGTCCATGAGCGTGGCCACGACGTCGTGCACCGCTTTGTAAAAATCGTCGAGATTGCCCGCCTCGCGCGTGAGCTGGGCGATGCGGAAGAGGGCGTTCTGCAGCACGCGGGCGCGCTCCGATTCGGTGACGTCGCGGAAGTACCAGGAGCGCCCGACGATCTTGCCGCGCGTGATGACGGGCACGGAGGTGCGCGAGAGCGTGCGGCCGTCCTTGAGCAGGATCGGATCGTTGGTGCGCGTCTCCTCGGGATGTTGATAGAGGTACTCGACGAGGTCGATGAACGTGTCCCAGTTGGCGACGCGCTCCGCGGCGTAGCCGAGAAGCTCGTTGTCGTCGGCGCCGTCGGCGATCTCCGGCGGGATGTTCCAGATCTCCAGGAAGCGGCGGTTGTAGGAGAGGATGCGGCCGCCGCTGTCGACGACCAGAATGCCGTCGATCGTCGCCTCCTGCTGCGCCCGCAGGATGGCCACGCTCGTGCGCAGCGTCGACGAGACGCGCCCGCGGCTCTGCCGCATCCAGCGAATGAATGCGCGGCGCGCGGCGGTCTGTCGGACCGGTTGAACCTCGGACGTCGAAGGAGTCATGAGACGGTTGACGGCAATTCTACCGACGTGCGGCCTTGCGTATTCCGCTCAAATGTCAGTCCGGTTGGTCTGGCGGTAAAACTCCCACCGCTGCCAGCTCATGAAGAGCATCCAGCCGATGAGGATGGCCAGGAACCAATCGCGGATGTAGAGCGCCCACACGACGACGCCGGCGGCGGTGATCATCGACAGCCAGACCGAGATGACGAAGGCGGTTTGCTCGCGGGTGATCATGCGCAGGAAATTGCGCACGACGCTGGAGCCGTCGAGGGGCATGACCGGCAGCATGTTGAGGAAGCCCCAGGCGATGTTGGCCCAGCGCAGCAGCGGATAGAGCTCGCGGAAGAAGCGGTCCTGCTGCAGATAGACGACGCGCTGCCAGAGGACGATGACCAGCCATCCGAGAAGGAAGCTCGACGCCGGGCCGGCCGCGCTGATGAGCATGTTCTGCCACGGCCGAGCCTCGCGCTGGTTCACGGTGACGCCGCCGAAGCCGCCGAGAATGATCTCGCTCGCGCCGTGGCCGAAGATGCCGATCGCCGTCGCGTGCGCGAGCTCGTGCCAGAGGATGCTGATGAAGATCACCGGCGCCCACAGCAACGCGCCGGGCATGCCGTAGGTGTCGATCGAGGTGACGACGAAGAAGACAATGAGGAGGAGGAACGAGAAGTCGAGCGCGATGGTCGTGCCGAGGATCGTTCCGAGGTGGATGCGGCCCATTGCCCGCGAGTTTACACGCGTGCCTCGGAATGATTGCTCTCCGGCCGCTGCTCGCCGCGCGCCGCTCGCTTGTTCTTGTACAAATCGCGATCGCACGCGGCGAGTAATTGACCGAGGTTCGGCGCGTCGTACAGCGCCGAGGAGGCCACGCCCGAGGTCGAGCCGACGGCGACGGTGTGGTCTCCGAACGTCCAGCGCAGATGGCCGATCTCCGAGTTGAGGCGCGCGGCCAGGCCGAGAACTTCGTCGAGCGTCTCCTGCGTGGCCACGAGCACGAACTCGTCGCCGCCGTACCGGGCGATGAGATCGTCCGCGCGCGTGCTCTTGAGAAAGAGTGCGCCCACGTCGCGCAGAATCTGATCGCCGGCAAGGTGGCCGTGACTGTCGTTCACGCTCTTGAAGTCGTCCAGGTCGAAGAGCGCGAGCGTGATCCGGCAGCCGTCGGCGAGCATCCGCTCGGCCTCGGCGTAGAAGTAGCGCCGGTTGAAGAGGCCCGTCAGCTCGTCGCGCGTGGCCAGGCCGTAGAGCTCGCGCACGGTGGCGTCGAGGCGGCGCTGCCGCTGCACGAGCCGTCGCGCGGCGCCGAGCTTCGCCACCATCTCGGTGTCGCCCGTCGCTTTGGTGATGAAGTCGTCGTATCCGAGGCGGAGCGCGGCCACCTTCGTCTCGAGCTCCGTGTGCGCCGTGACCATCAGCGCGTAGAGATCCGCGCAGTTGTGCAGGCTGCGCAACGCGGAGATCAGTTCCAGGCCGTTCATGCCCGGCATCGCGTAATCGATCACGGCGACGTCGAAGGGCTGATCTTTCGCGGCGGCCAGTGCGGCGTTGCCGTCGGCGGTGACGGTGACGTCGAAGCCGAAGCGCCGCAACAGCGCGGCGATGTACGCGGCGTAGTTCTCGTCATCCTCGGCGACCAGCGCGCGCAATGGCGGCAGCCCGGTCGCGTCGACATCAGTACGGCGGCGAAGGGGGGAAGGCATTCCCGGCTCTTATTTAGAGAAGCGCATGCACTTCGGGGACCAGCGTGATCTGCATCACGTTTATCCTTGCGCGCATGAAATTCGAGACGCTCGCCGTGCACGCCGGCGCCGAGCCGGATCCCGCCACCGCCGCCCTTGCGCCGCCGATTCACCTCTCCACGACGTTCCAGCACGCGCCCGATGGCGCGGCGCTGCATGGGTTTACGTACGTTCGCGACGGGAATCCCACGCAGTCGCGCCTCGAGGAGTCGCTCGCCGCGATCGACTCCGCCGCGGCGGCGCTGGCGTTTGCGTCGGGGATGGCCGCTTCCGCCGCGCTGTTGCAATCTTTGCCGCGCGGCGCGCACGTGCTGATCCCCGAGGACGGCTACTACGCGGTGCGCGCCCTGGCTCGCGACTACTTCCCGCGGTGGGGCCTCGAGCACGACTTGGTGCCGATGGACGACGTCGACGCCGTGCGCGCGAAGGTGCGCGACACGACGCGCGTGCTGTGGGCGGAGTCGCCCTCGAATCCGTTGATGAAGATCTGCGACCTTGGCGCGCTGGCCGAGCTGGCCCACGGCCGCGGAGCGATGCTCGTGGTCGACGGGACGTTCGCCACGCCGGCACTCCAGCGGCCGATTGAATTCGGCGCCGACGCAGTCATGCACTCGATGACGAAGTACCTCGGCGGCCACAGCGACGTGCAGGGCGGCTCGATCGCCTTCAAGGAGCGCGGCGCGCTCTTCGAGGCGGTCGAGCACACGCGGACGATCGTCGGCGGCGTCGCCTCACCGTTCAATTGTTGGCTGATCCTGCGCGGCATCCGCTCGCTGGCGGCGCGGATGCGTGTCCATTCTTCGAACGCTCGCGCCGTCGCGGAGTTCCTGGCTCAGCATCCCGCGGTCGAAGTCGTGCACTATCCGGCGCTGCCGTCGCATCCCGGCCACGAGATCGCCAAACGTCAGATGTCCGACTTCAGCGGGATGCTCTCGTTCCGTATGAAGTCCGGACGGGAGGCGGCGATCGCGCTGACGGGGAAGTTGAACGTGTTCAAATGCGCAACCTCTCTCGGGGGCGTCGAGAGCCTGATCGAGCATCGGGCGTCGTCCGAGGGTCCGGGTTCGACCACGCCGCAGAACCTGCTGCGGGTCTCGGTGGGACTCGAGCATCCGGACGACCTGATCGACGATCTGCGTCAGGCCCTCGGCTGATCAGCGCATCGTTTCGCCGCGAGGGCGGGACACTTGCCACTCGCCGGCACCGGCACGCCCCGCGTGAAACGACGGCTCGCCGTGCATGTCCGTGACCGTCTCGACCATCAGACGGAACTTGGCGAGCAAATTCCGCTGCACGGAATCCGGCAGGGCGCGCAGGTCGCCGAGCAACTGCGCGGTCTCCCGCTGGTTCTCGTCGAGCTCCCACGGGGCGATCTCCTTCTCGACCATCCCCCCGAAGAACTCCGCCTCCGTCAGGCCGTACGCGGCGAGCAGGCGTTTGAGTTGCGCGAGCTTGATCGAGCCGATCCGCTCCCCCGTCTCGAACGAGCTGATTGTCTTCTCGCCGACCCCCGAGATCCGGGCAACGTCCTTCTGACTCAGGCGGCGCATGCGGCGAACTTCACGAAGTTTTAGGACCAGATCCATGACAACGCTTTCCTCCCGCTTGTCCTCCCCGCTCTCCCCGACGACGGCGAAGAATATCACAAGGACAAAAAAGGACAAAGAGGGATTTTAGAGGAGAGTACCGAAAGGACCGTCGATATCGTCGTCCCTGGCGCTAAAATCGTGGCCGCCATGGCCGCCAACTTCGAGATCACCTGCCCCTGCTGCGAGTCGTTGATCGTCATCGACCGCCTGACCGGCGAGGTCCTCCTCCACAAAAAAAAGGACCCGAAACTAGGACTCTCGCTGGAGGCAATGGTTGCAAACCTCGACTCGCAGAAGAGCGAGCTGGCCAAGAAGTTCGATAAGAACATGGAGAGCCAGAAGGACCGCGCCCGCATTCTCGAGGAGCGCTTCAAGGAGGCGATGAAGAAGGCGGAGTCGTCGGACGAGAAGTACATCAATCCGATGGACATCGACTGATGGCCTTCGATCCCGACGGCGCCGCGGGCGAGGGCTCCGGGATCTACGGGCTGCCGCACACGCCGGCCGATGCGCGCGTGGTGATCCTGCCGGTGCCGTTCGAGGCCACGACGTCGTACGGCGGCGGCACGGCCGGCGGGCCGCGCGCGATTTTCGAGGCCTCGAAGCAGGTCGACCTCTTCGACCGCGAGACCGGCCGGCCGTACGAATCCGGCATCGCCATGCTCGACGAGGATCCGCGCGTGGTGCGCTGGAACGACGAGGCCAAGCGGCTCGCGCAGGTGGTGATCGCGCGCGGCGGCGCGGTCGACATGGAAACGCGGCGCGCCGCGGCGGCGGTGAACGAGGTGAGCGAGCAGCTCAACGCGTGGGTGTACGAAGAGACGTCGGCGCTGCTCGACCAGGGGAAGCTCGCCGTGACGCTCGGGGGCGATCACTCCGTTCCCTTCGGCGCGATCCGCGCCCACGCCGAGCGCTACCCCGGTCTCGGCATTCTCCACCTCGACGCGCATGCCGACCTTCGCGACGCATACGAGGGCTTCACCTGGTCGCACGCGTCGATTTTCCACTGCGTGATGACGCGCCTCGACAAGGTCGCGAAGCTGGTGCAGGTCGGCGTCCGCGACCTCGGCAATGCCGAGAGCGCGATGATCGACGCCGCAGGCGGCCGCATCGTCACGTTCTTCGACGCCGACGTGGCGGCGCGGAAGGAGCAGGGGACGCCATTCGCCGCGATCGCCGACGAGATCGCCGCGCAACTCCCGGGCGAGGTCTATCTGTCGTGGGACATCGACGGCCTCGATCCGACGCTCTGCCCCGGCACCGGCACGCCCGTCCCGGGCGGTCTGTCGTGGAACGAGGCCATCGGGCTCCTGCGCGCGCTGGTGCGGGCGAAGAAGCGCATCGTCGGCCTCGATCTCTGCGAGGTCGCGCCGGGCGCGACGGAGTGGGACGCGAACGTCGGCGCGCGCTTGCTCTATAAGATGATCGGATTCGCGCTGCTGAGGTTCAATCGTCCGTAGGCCCGTCCGCCGTCACCACCCGCCGCCCCGTGATCGCGCCGACGATGCGCGGCACGTGCACGTGGCAAGTCTCGACGATGACGCTGACCCGCTCGACCGGCGTGCCGGCGATGGCCGTACCGGCGATGAAGACGCCGGGGACGTTCGTCTCCATCGTCTCCGGATCGTAGTGCGGTTTGCGGTCGGGCCCTTCCATCGCCACGCCGAGCATGTCGAAGAGCGGCGTCGACTGGCGATAGCCGGTCATGGCCAGGACGAAGTCGGCGGCGACGATCTGCTCGTCGCCCGTTGCCGTCGACACGAGCCGCACCGTGCCGGGCCCGATCTCGAGCGGACACGTTTGCGGGAGGTGGCGCACGCGCCCGTCGCGGATCATGGATCGGATCTCCGGTAGGAGCCAGAACTTGACCGACTTCGAGTCGAAGTCGGCGCCGCGGTGCGACAGCGTGACATCCGCGCCGGCGCGCTGGCAGCGCACGGCCGCCTCGATCGCGGAGTTGCGCCCGCCGACGATGAGGAGCTTCTTGGCGAAGTAGTCGTGCGGGTCGCGGAAGTAGTGGTGCACGTGCGCCAGCTCCTCGCCGGGAATGTTCAGGAGCTTCGGCACGTGCATGGCGCCGACGGCGAGGACGACGTTGTCGGCGCGCAGGCGGTGCTCGCCGTCGACGGCGCGCGTGCGGAGCTCGAAGCCGCCGCGCGGCAGGCGCGCCGCCGACTCGACGCGCTCGTACGTGCGGATCTTCAGGTCGAACTGCAGGACGATGGAGCGAAGGTAGGCGAGGTACTCCTCTCGCGTCGGCTTCTGCTGCATCGGCTCCTGAATCGGCACGCCGGCGAGCGAGAGACGGTCGGCGCTGGAGTGGAAGAGCATCTGGATCGGATACCAGGCGATGGTCGTGCCGATCTGCCCGGCGTCGAACTGGACGTAGTCGACGCCGGCCTGCTTCATGGCCACGGCGAGCTCGATGCCGATCGGGCCGGCGCCGATGATGGCGGCGTTATGGTGTTCGGTCTTCAAATCTCGAAACCCTCGCGGCAACTGCGACTGGCGAATGATCGCCTGTAGCGTGCCGATTCGCAGTGGTCGGGAAGCGCACGGTGATCGTCGAGTCGTCGGGGCGCTTCTGCATTACGACGTGAGAGCTCCGACGGCGAACTTCGCGAAAGCCGTGCCTCGCCAGGATGGCGCAGACGTCCGCGCCGGAGAAGACGCCGAGCCTACCCAGCCGTGACCTCCAGCGCCGTCACGTACAGCTCGCCCTTCAGCCGCCGCTTCACTTCGGAAGCGTCGGCGCTCTCAATGAAAAGCTCCACCGCCTCTCGAAGGTTGGCCGACGCGTCTTCGACCGAGTCGCCCTGGCTCGCGACCTCGAGCTCCGGACAGAGCGCAACGAATCCGTCGCCTTCGCGGTAAATCATCGCTGTGAATCGGCGTATATCGCTCATCGTCGTCTCCGGTCACTCCGTCGCCATTCCCAACTCCCGCAGCACATCAACTTTCGCGCCGATCATGACGTGGTGCTCGAGCCCCAGGAGGTCGGCGAGCTTGCGGACGAGGTAGTTCTCGTAGTCGGTGAGGCGGCCGTCGCCGTAGACCATGCGCCACATCGTGCGCACGATCTCGACCCGCCGCTCCAGCGGGCTGTTCTTGCGGATGTAGTTCGTCAGCGCGAAGTGGTCGATGGTGCGGGCGCGGATCTCGCCGGCCGCGGCGACGAGGTCGCGCGCCTCGCCGTCGTCGAGGGCGAAGGCGCGCTTCAGAAATCCGAGAATGTCGCCATCCTCGGCCGGCGTGAAATCGCCGTCGGCGTAGGCGATGTCGAGTAGGATCGCCGCCGTGGCCAGACGCAGCGGGTCCTGCCGTTTCTCCTCCGCCTCGGCGCCGCTCTTGAAGCGCTGCATCAATTTTGCGAAGCTCACGACCGGAGTTTAAACCGATGCCTCGAATCGACCTCAACCAACTCGACGACGACGCCCGCATCTGGATCTTCGGCATCTCCCCCGCGCTCGACGCGGCGCAAAGCGCGCGCATGCTGCAGCAGGTCGACGCGTTCCTCGACGGCTGGGCGGCGCACAACGTCCCCGTCACCTCCGCGCGCGAGCTGCGCGACGGCAGCTTCCTCATCATCGCCGTCGACAAGGATGCCGAGACCTCCGGCTGCTCGATCGACCGGATGTTCGGCCTGCTGCGGCAGTTCGAGCGCGACTTCAGCGTCGCGATTCTCGACCCCAATCGCATCTTCGTCCGCGGCGCCGACGGCGGCGTGCACGCGGTCACGCGTGCGGCGTTCCGCGACAGCGGCGACCCGCACACCGTGGTCTTCGACACGCTGGCCGAGCGCCTCGGCGACGTCCGCAGCGGGCGCTGGGAGCGCAAAGCCGAGGAGTCGTGGCACAAAAACCTGTTGCGGCGAACCGCGTGAGCGCTGCTACTTCTTGTGCACGTAAATCGGCACGGAGCTCCGCCGCGGCGCTCCGGCCGTGGCGCTGATCGTGATCTCGTTCTTCGTCCCCGACGCCTTGCAGCTCTCGATCGACACCGGCACGGGGATCGGCGTGCCGTCGTACTTCACGAGGCGCGACTCGGCGACCAGGTCGGCGCACTTGCCGAGCGAGGCCGGGACCGACGTCTCGATCCGCCGCGCGGGCAGCAGCAGGTCGCTCGAGTTGACCAGCCAGACGAGGTGTTCGCTCGCTTTCTCCGCTTTCCCTTGCTCGGCGTAGAGGTGTCCGGGCTCGACGATCTTGTACGTGAGCTGGTCGCCCTTCATCTCCACGACGAGGTAGTGCGAGAAGCCGCCCTTCTCCGGCGGCGCGTAGAACGGCGCGCCCGCGCCGCCGGCCACGAAGTACTGAATGCCGTTGATCGTGGTCTGGTAGAAGAGGTGCTCGTGTCCCTGAAAGACGGCCTTGACCGGATACTTCTCGAAGAGCGCCTGCAGCTCGTCCTTGTTCTTGAGCGGCGGGTGGTTCTTGCCGTCTTCATCGTTCGGCGCGAGCGTCGTCTCCGTGTGGAAGAAAGCGAAGATCGCGCGGGCGTTTTTGTTCGCCTCGAGGTCCTGCTTCAGCCAGTCGAGCTGCGCGCCGGCGATCTCGCCGATGTGGCCGCACTGCTCGGTGTCGAGAGCGATGAAGTGCGCGCCGCGGTAGTCGAAGGAGCCGTAGAGGTCTCCCCAGTGTTTCTTGAACTCCGTCTCGAGATCGGCGCACGGCAGTTGGCCCTGAACGTCGTGCACCTCATGGTTGCCGGGGGCGTTGACTAGCGGCACGGCGGCGCGCTTGGCCATGGCCTTGAACTCGGCGTATTCGGCCGGCAGCTCCGCGGCGCTGGCGCCGTAACCATAGATCGTGTCGCCGCTCCAGATGACGAAGTCGGGCTGGATGAGGCGGATCTCCGAGAAGATCGTCGGCAGGACCCGCGGCCACGGCGCGCCGTGCGCGGTGGGGCGGTTGTCGCCGCCGGCGACGAAGACGAAGTCGCCGGTCGTGCCCGGCGATACGACCGGGGCGTTGATGCTTTTAATGGTTGCGGCGAGGGTGATCGCTAGCAAAAAGTTCATGCTCGGTGCGGGTCCCTTCGGTAGTCACTGAGAAGCGGGACGAGATTTGCGCGGGAAGAGAGTCTTTTCTTTAGGCGGGGGGAACTCGACACCTTCGTAAATATCGGCGACGTTGATTTGGCAGCCGACCGACGGCAGTGAAAGGTGTTCCTCCGCGGTAGTCAGCGCAGAGAACACCCACTGGCCGTCTTGAAGAACGTAGTGATCGACACGCATGCGGTCTTGTGCAACGAGCACGTACTCGCGCAACGATGCAATCCTTCGATAGTGATCGAACTTTTCACCGCGATCGTATGTCTCCGTCGTTTCGGAAAGGACCTCGACGATCACGTTTGGATTGAGGAGCGTGTCGACCTCGGAGTCTTCGAAGCGCTGCTCGCCGCAAACGGCTACGACATCCGGGTACACGTACCGTCCTGACGGATCGATGTTTACGCGCATGTCCATCGCCCACGCCTTGCACGGCCTTCCGCGCATTTGGGTCCGGATCGCGCCGACGATGTTCAAGGAGATATCGATGTGGTATCTGCTCGCCCCTGGCATCGCGTACATCCGCCCATTGATGTACTCGTGCTTGACCTCCGAATGCCGCTCGATTTCGAGGTACTCGGCCGGCGTGAGCAGCTCGCTTTGAACCGTCGTCATCGCACCGCCATTATCCGCCAATCGCGGATTCTACGATGGCCCGCTGCTGCTCCTCGTGCCGGTGATGCGAGCCCGTCGCGGGCGAGGCGCTGATCGGGCGGCCGACGTAGCGGAGCGTCTGTCCCGGAGAGAGCATCGACGCCAACCGCTCGTGCAGGAACGGCCAGGCGCCCATGTTGCGCGGCTCTTCCTGCACCCACAGCACTTCCTTCGCCTCCGGGTACTGCTGCAGCGCGGCGGCGATCATCGGGTGGGGGAAGGGGTAGAACTGCTCGACGCGGATGATCGGGATGGCCGACTTCCGCGCGGCGTGAAGGTCGTAGTAGACCTTGCCGCTCGTCAGGATCACGCGGGAGACGTCGCCGTCGACGTGGTCGGGGATCACCGGCTCGAAGCGGCCGCTCGTCAAGTCGTCGAGCGTCGACGTGGCCATCGGATGGCGCAGCAGCGACTTCGGCGTCATCACGATCAGCGGCTTGCGCGGATGGTTCTTCATCTGCCGCCGCAGCGCGTGGAAGTACTGCGCCGGCGTCGTCGGATACACCACCTGCATGTTCCCCTCGGCGCACAACGTCAGGAAACGCTCCAGACGCGCGGACGAGTGCTCCGGCCCCTGTCCCTCGTATCCGTGAGGAAGCAACAAAACGAGTCCGGAATGCTGTCCCCACTTCTCCTCGGCGCTGGAGATGAACTGATCGATCACGATCTGCGCGCCGTTCATGAAATCGCCGAACTGCGCCTCCCACGCCACGAGGCAGGCCGGGTCGGCGACCGAGTAGCCGTACTCGAACCCGAGCACGCCGTACTCCGAGAGCAGCGAGTCGTACACGGCGAACGACACCTCCGCGTTCGGCTCGTTCGTCTCCGTCGACAACGCATTGTCGACGACAACCGGATCCGCCGGCTTGCCGGAGACGTCGCGCGCCAGCGCATTGAGCGGTGTGTAGCCGGTGCCCGTCACGTAATCGAACAGCAGCGCGTGCCGCTGCGAGAACGTGCCGCGGCCGGAGTCCTGTCCGGAAAGCCGCACGCGGAAGCCGTCGAGCATGATCGTGCCGAACGCCAAGAGCTCGCCGAACGCCCAATCCATCGGCTCGCGTCCCTCGACCATCGCCGCGCGCTTGGCCAGGATCGGCTTCAGCTTCGGATGGGCCGTGAAATTCTCCGGCGTCGTCGTCAGCGCACGCCCGACTTCGACCAACTGCTCGCGCGAGACTCCCGTGTCCGGCGACGGCTCCTTCTGGAATCCGGTGACCTCTTCGTCGGTGTAGAGAGGCTGACGCTCTGACGACGGCGGCTCCGTGTCCTCCTTCGTCCGGTCGAAGGCCTCCTGCAGCTTGGCCTGGAACTGATCGAGCCACTGCTCCGCTTCTTTCGGATCGATGTCGGCCTTGCGCAGCAGCGTCTCCGTGTAGATCTTGCGCACGGAGCGGTGCTCCTTGATCAGCTTGTACATCTTCGGCTGTGTGAGCGACGGCTCGTCGCCCTCGTTGTGGCCGTGGCGGCGGTAGCAGAGCATGTCGATGACGACGTCCTTGTGAAACTGCTGCCGGAAGTCGTACGCCAGCTTGATGGCGCGAATGCATGCCTCGGGGTCGTCGCCGTTGACGTGGAAGATCGGCGACTGAACGCCCTTAGCGATGTCGGTCGCATACGTCGACGAGCGCGCGGACTCCGGCCCGGTGGTGAAGCCGATCTGATTGTTGATGACGATGTGGATCGTTCCGCCGGTGCGGTAGCCCTTCAACTGCGACAGGTTCAGCGTCTCGGCGACGACGCCCTGTCCGGCGAACGCCGCGTCGCCATGGATCAGCACCGGCAGCACCCAGGAACGGTTGCGGTCGCCGATGAGCTTCTGTTTCGCCCGGACCATTCCTTCGACGATCGGGTCGACCGCCTCGAGGTGCGACGGGTTCGACGCCAGTGTCAGTTTCATGAACGAGCCGTCGGGCGTTTGGTGCGCGCCGTCGGCGCCGAGGTGGTATTTGACGTCGCCGGAGCCCTCCCGGGTGTTCGGGTCGATGTCGCCCTCGAATTCGTGGAAGATTTTCTCGTACGACTTGCCGAGGATGTTGGCGAGGACGTTGAGACGCCCGCGGTGGGCCATGCCGATGACCGCCTCGGACACGCCGTCCTGCGTGGCCTCGTTGAATAGATAGTCGAGGATCGGGATCAGCGTCTCGGCCCCTTCGAGCGAGAAGCGCTTGTGGCCGATGTACTTCGTGTGCAGAAACTTCTCGAAGGCCTCGGCGTCGTTGAGCTTCATCAGGATGCGGCGCTTCGTGGCGCCGTCGGGCGGCTGCTGATTGCGCGTCGGCTCCATCCGGTCCTGCAGCCACCTCTTCTGCACGGTCTCCTGGATGTGCATGTATTCGGGGCCGATCTTGCCGCAGTAGGTCTCGCGCAGCGTGTCGAGGATGTTGCGCAGCGTCTGTTTGAGGCGGCCGCACAGGCCCCCGCAGACGAACTCGCGGTCGAGGTCCCAGATCGTCAGGCCGTAAAACGCCGGGTCGAGCTCGGGGTGATGCGCGACCTTGTACTCGAGCGGATCGAGGTCGGCCAGGAGATGCCCGCGCACGCGGTACGCGTTGATCATCTGCAGCACCGCGGCCTCGCGCGCCGCTTTTTCATCCTCGGAGCCGCTGAGGCGGTGGCGGTCCTTCGCCCAGCGCATCGGCTCGTAGGGGATGCGGAGGTCGCGGTAGATCTCTTCGTAGAAATTGTCGGCGCCGAGGAGGAGCTCGTGGATGCGCGCCAGAAACGCGCCCGACTCCGCGCCCTGGATGATGCGATGGTCGTACGTCGACGTCATCGTCATCACCTTGGAGATGCCCAGGTCGGCGATGACCGACGGGTCGGCGGCGGAGTACTCGGCGGGGTAATCGATCTGGCCGGTGGCGATGATCGTCCCCTGCGTCTGCATCAGGCGCGGCACCGAGGCGATCGTGCCGATCGTGCCCGGATTCGTGAGCGAAATCGTCGTCCCGTCGAAGTCGGAGATCTCGAGCGTGTTGTTGCGCGCCTTGCGGACGACGTCGTTGTACGTCTTGAGGAACTGCGCGAAATCCATGGCGTTCGCGCGCTTCACGTTCGGAACGACCAGCGAGCGCGTGCCGTCCTTGCGCTCCACGTCGATGGCCAGGCCGAGGTTGACGTCGTCGCGGTCGATGCGCGCGGGCTGCCCGTCCTGCTGCGCGAACGCGGAGTTCATGCGCGGGAACTGCTTCACCGCCTTCACGATCGCCCAGCCGACGATGTGCGTGAACGATGCCTTCGGCTGCCCGCTCTGCGCCAGGTGCTGGTTGACGATGCGGCGGTTCTCTTCGAGAGCCTTGACCGGGATGTTACGGATCGACGTCGCCGTCGGAACGGCCAGCGACGCTTCCATGTTCGTGGCGATCTTCCCGGCCGCGCCGCGGAGGATGACGAGGTTCTGGTCGGACGGGACGGGCGTCGGCCGCGGCGCCGGTGGCGGCGGGAGAGGTGGGGCGATCGGCGCAGGTGCCGACGTCTGTCCGACCGCGATCTCCTCTTCGAGCTCCTCGGCGAGCTGCGGCTCGTAGTCGTGGAAAAACTCCCGCCAGCTCGAGCTCACCGCGTTGGGGTCGTTGCGGTACTTCTCGTAAAGCTCTTCGATGAAGGCGATGTTGGCGCCGTAGCGTTCAGCGGCCACTTAATCCTCTGTTCTTTTGTCGACGACGGTGTGCGAGAGCGATGTCAGCCCGAGCCATCCAAAGCCCGCCGCGAAACCTCCCAGGACGTCGGACGGGAAGTGTACGCCGAAGTACACGCGCGAGAATCCGACGCCGAGGATGGTCAACGTTGAGGCGGTGTGGACAATTGCCTGCGTCGCCACCGACCTCTTCTGCACGAAGTGGTGCGCGACGATCGGGTACGTCGCCGCGGAGAGCAGCGAGTGCCCGCTCGGGAAGCTGTGCGACTTCGGCAGCTTGATGCGCCGCGCCAGCTCCTGCGGCCGCTGGCGCTGAAAGATGTTCTTGAGGATGGTGTTGATAGCCATGGCGCCGCCGGTGGAGACGACCACGGTCCAGGCATCGTCGCGCCGGCCGTCCTTGAGCATGGCCAGCGCGGTGAGGCCGGCGGCGGCGGAGATGGCCACGTGCGAGCCGAGCTGCGTGATGCCTTCCATGACCTGGTGCATGGCCGGGTTGTCGATGGTGTGCACTGCCTCCATGATGATTTCGTCGTAGCGGTCGGCGCTCCCTTCGACGACCTGCTCCGCCTGCTTCTTGAAGAACCAGAACGCGACCGCCGCCAGGGCGACGCCGCCGGTCGTGCCGATGGCCAGCGGGAGAAAGCGCTGGCGGCGTTTGAT
>DATDFB010000138.1:0-3959 GCA_036522835.1 Thermoanaerobaculia bacterium
AGGGGCGCACGGCGTGCGCCCTCTGCGCCGCGGGCGCACGCCGTGCGCCCCTACCGGCGTGCGTAGGCGTCGTAGAACTTTCCGTCGCGCTCCGCGAGTCTCCGCAGCGGCGCGGTGGCGATGAAGCGCGCGCCGTGGCGCGACGACAGCTCGTCGAGCCGCGCCAGGATGTACGGCGTGCCCAAGGAGTCGGCATAGCGCAGCAGCCCGCCGCGGAAGGGCGGGAAGCCGGTGCCCATGATCATGGCCAGATCGAGCTCGGCAGCCGTGGCGACGATGCGCTCGTCGAGGATCAGCGCGGCCTCGTTGATCATCGCCAGGAGCATCCGCTCCACGACCGCGTTCGCGTCCGCCGGCTTCGGCGAACGGATGCCGAGGACTTTGTAGACGCTCGGGTCTGGGCCCTGGCGCTTGCCGCCCTGATAGAGATAGAGCCCGCGCTCGTTCTTCTTGCCATGGCGGCCGTCGGCGTAGAGCGTCTCCACGACGCCGGAGGGCTGCATGCGGTCGCCGAAAGCGCCGCCGAGGATCTTGGCCACCTTCGCGGCGACGTCGATGCCGACTTCGTCGAGGAGCGCCGCCGGTCCCATCGGCATGCCGAAGTCGACCATGGCCTTGTCGACGCTCTCGATCGAATGCCCTTCCTCGAAGATGAAGCCCGACTCGTTCATGTAGGGCCCGAGGATGCGGTTGACGACGAAGCCGGGACCGTCGTTGCAATAGACGACGGTCTTGCCGAGCTTGCGCGCGAAGTTGGCTACGGTGACGAGGGCCTGCTCGGAGCTCTTCGCGCCGCGGATGACCTCGACGAGCGGCATGCGGTCGACGGGATTGAAGAAGTGCATGCCGACGACGTTCTCGGGATGCTTGGCGTTGGCGGCGATGTCGGTGATCGGGATGGTGGAGGTGTTGGTGGCGAAGACGGCGCCCGGCTTCTCTACGCTCTCGAATTCGGCGAGCACCTGCCGCTTGACGTCGACGTTCTCCACGACGGCCTCGACGACGACCTCGGCGCGCTCGAAGCCGCTCCAGTCCGTCGTGGCGGTGATGCGCGCCATTTTGCGCTGCATCTCCCCCTTGGTCATGCGCCGCGTGTCGACTTTGCGCCGCCAGATCTTCGACGCCGCCTTGTAGCCGCCGGCGATGGCGTTCCAGTTGATGTCGCGCATGCGCACGTTGGCGTCGGTCTTGTCGGCGACGACGTAGGCGATGCCGCCGCCCATGACGCCCGCGCCGAGGACGCCAGCCTCGGTGACCTCGACGGGCTTGGCGTCGAAGCGCTCCTTCTTCGCGTCTTCCATCATGAAGAAGAGGCGGACGAGGTTCTGGGCGACGTCGCCCTGCACGAGCGGCACGACCTGCTCGACCTCGGCGGCGAGGCCGCGCTCGACGCCGCCCGACATGCCGGCCTCGATGACGTCGAGGGCCTTGAGCGGCGCGGGGTAATGGCCGTGCGTCTGCGCGAGCACGGCCTTGCGGGCCTTGCTGAAGATGACGCCGCGCGCGAGTGGGTTGCTCTCGATGTAGAACTTCGTGCGCGTGCCGCCGCGGCGCTTCCCCTTCGTCGTGAAGTTCTTGGCGACGTCGAGGAGGATCGGCCCGGGGACGACTTCGTCGACGAGGCCCATCCGCTTGGCGCGCTTCCCTTCCACCGCTTTGCCGTTGAGGATGATGTCCAGCGCCGCCGGGAGTCCGATGAGGCGCGGGAGCTTCGTCGCGCCGCCCCACGCGGGGAAGATGCCGAGCTTCACTTCCGGCAATCCAATCTGCGCCTTCGGGCTGTCGGACATGACGCGCCAGTCGCACGACAGCGCCAGCTCGCAGCCGCCGCCGAGGCAGGCACCGTTGATCGCCGCGACCTTCACGGCGGGAAGTTTGGAGAAGCGGTGCAGGGTCTGCTGGCCGAAGCGGACGTACTCGCGCGCCTGCTCCGCCGACGTCGCTTTGCTGAACTCGGAGACGTCCGCGCCGGCGATGAAGATCGACGGCTTGCCCGAAGCGACGACGATGCGCTTGATGTCCGCGCTCTGTTCGAGTTCGTCGACGACGGCGGCGAACTCGGTCATCACCGCCGAGGAGAACTTGTTGACCTTCTCGCCCGGCAGATCGAACCAGACGACGGCGAGGTCGCCCTCGCGCTCGATGCGGAAGGCGTTACCCGCGCGCGGTGGCGCGGCGTCGAGAGCGGCGGAGGTCATGCTTGTTTCGCTTCCCGCTCGTCGTCGACGTCCGTGGCGTAGAGCTGGTCGATGACGTCCTTGTATTTCTTGTCGATGTTCTTCCGCTTCACCTTCAGCGACGGCGTGATCTCGTCGTCGTCGATGGTGAAGTCGCGCGGCAGCAGCGCGAAGCGGCGGATCTTCTCCTGCCGGTCGAGGTTCTTGTTGAAGCGATCGAGCTCGCCCTGGTAGATCTCGCGCACGCGGTCGCTCTGCACGAGCTCCTGGCGCGAGTCGAAACGCACGCCCATGGCCGCGGCGTCGCGCTCGAGCTTCTCGAAGTTCGGCACGATGAGCGCGGCGAGGAACTTCCGCCGGTCGCCGATGAGCACCGGCGTCCCGATGTACGGAGAGCTCTTGAGCAGCGCCTCGAGCGGCTGCGGGGCGATGTTCTTGCCGTAGGCGTTGATGATGATGTCTTTCTTGCGGTCGGTGATCTTCAGGTAGCCTTCGCTGTCGATCTCGCCGATGTCGCCGGTGTGGAACCAGCCGTCGCTGTCGATGGCCTGCTTCGTGGCGTCGTCGTTGTTCCAGTAGCCCTTCATGATGTGCGGGCCGCGCGAGAGGATCTCGCCGTCGTCGGCGATCTTCACCTCGACGCCCGGGATGATCGGGCCGACGGTGCCGATCTTCCGCTTCGCCGGCGTGTTCACGGAGATGACGGGCGAGGTCTCGGTGAGGCCGTAGCCTTCGTAGATCTCCAGCCCCGCGCCGATGAAGAACGCGGCCAGCTCCGGCGAGAGCGGCGCGCCGCCGGAGAAGACGAACTGCACGTTGCCGCCGAGGCGGGCCAAGATTTTCTGGAAGACGAGCTTGTCGGCGACGGCCGATTTGAGCTTGAGCCCGATCGGCATCGACGTCCGGTTCACGCGGTACGGCAGCCGCTCCTCGGCGATCTTCAATGCCCAGTAGAAGATTTTCTGCCGCGCCGCGGGATAGGTCGCGACCTGGTCGAGGATCCGCGAGCGCATCTTCTCGAAGAGGCGCGGCACGGCGGCGAAGAAGTGCGGCTTCACTTCCTGCAGGTTGTCGGCGACCTTGTTGACGTTCTCGGCATAGGCGATCGTGCAGCCGAAGGTGAGGTAGCAGAAGTCGGCCATGCGCTCGAGGATGTGCGAGAGCGGCAGGATCGACAGCCCGACCAGGCCGGGCTGGATCGGCAGGACGATCAGCCCCGCCGAGACGTTGCTGGCGAGGTTGCCGTGCGAGAGCATCGCCCCCTTCGGGTTGCCGGTCGTGCCCGAGGTGTAGACGAGCGTGGCCAGGTCGCCGGGGCGGCTGGCGTTGCGGAGCTCGTCGAAGCGGCGGCGGTTCTCGGCGTCGTCCGCGGCGCGCCCTTTGATCACGAGCTCCTCCCACGTGATCACCCCCTCGGGCCGCTGCTCCGGCGGATCGCAGACGATGACGTTGTGGATGGAGGGACAGTGGTCGCGGATCTCCTGGATCTTCTGGAGTTGCTCGGGCGTGGAGCAGATGACGGCGACGGAGCCGGAGTCGTTGACGATGTACTCGATCTGCCAGCCGAGCAGCGTCGGATAGATCGGCACGGTGACGGCGCCGTTGGCGAGGATGGCGAAGTCGCTCATCGCCCACTCCGGACGGTTCTCCGAGAGGATGGCCACGCGGTCGCCGGACTTGACGCCGAGGTGGCGAAGGGCGGTGGCGACGTGGCGGACGGTGTCGCGGAACTCCGGCACGCCGACGTCGACCCATTGGCCGTTTTTCTTCGACTTCAACACG